>JAEYWK010000237.1 GCA_023431345.1 Pseudomonadota bacterium | reverse complement strand
CCCTCCCTGAGCGCGCTACGCGCGCGATTTGGGAGGGGTCGGCCGCGCGCAGGCCTCCGGCCGAGCACGGACGGGGGTGGGCATCACAACGGGTGCCGACCGTTGTACGATCCCGACCCCCACCCGTTTTTCAACACCCTGTTTTAGGGCCCGCGAATGCGGAAATCATCCGCTCAGCGAGAAGGCTACTTCCGCGGCCTGACAACGTAGTTCCAATCACCGTGGAAGTCGGCCCTCTCGATGTTCAGCTCACGGAGCTCTTTCGCAGAGACCTTCTTGCCGATTGGATAGGAGCCGCGGTCTAGTCGAGCACGCACCACCAAGCCGCCGCGATTGGTGGTGTTGCTTGTTGCTGATCAAGTTGATCACAGTCTCGTAGAGCGCAGCGCGCCTGCCGCGCCAATTGACCGAGATAAACGAGAAGAGTCGATGCTCGACCTTGTTCCATTTGCTCGTGCCGGGCGGGAAGTGGCTGACGTGGATGGCCAGGTTGAGCGTGTCGGCAAACCGCTGAAGTTGCTGCTTCCACACGTGAGAGCGATAGCTGTTGCTGCCGCCGGCGTCCGCCGTGATGAACAATTCGCGCGCCCTTGAGTAGCGCTGCTCGCCGACCTGCTTCCACCACGCTTCGATCGATAAATACTGGCGTATCGTGGTCGACGCCCACACTCACGAAGCCATCGTTGGAGGCCACGTCGTAGATGCCGTAGGGGATCGCCTTACCGACGGCATCGCCTGGGAAGTCGTGTACGTCCACCAGCTCGGGCTCGCCGGCAGGTTGCCACTCACGGCCGCCGTTCTTGAAGTTGCCGACCAGCTCTTTCTTCTTCGTGTCGACGGAAATCACGGGCACGCCATGCTCGATGCAGCGCTGTGCCTTGGCATTGATATGCTCGAACTGGGCGTTGCGATCGGGGTGCTGCGCGCCTTCGACCGACTTGTTAGGCGCCTGCAGGCTGTAGCCGTGCTCGCGCAACAACTTGGCCACCGTCTTGTCGCTGATTCGAATGCCGTGCCTCGAGAACAGCTCGGCAGACAAGGCGTGCGCGCTCTTGCAGGTCCAGCGCAAGGGCGATTCGGGATCGCCACGCGTGACCGGATCGACGAGCTTCTCGAGAGCGGGCCACCCCTCGGGTTGGCGTCATCAAACGGCCGTTTTCCCTGGCTCCGGCGAACATTGACGACGTCCTCACGCCGCGCCCCCGCGCGGACCTCGTCACGACCTGTGCGCACCGTGCTGATCGCCAGCTTCGTCACCCGGGCGACCTGCGCCACCCCACCGCGACCAATCGCGTCAGCTTCCGCCCCCGCCCACAGCGGGCGCCCTCGCTCATCTAGCGTCGCCTCTAACAGGCGCCACTTCTGGCGAACGAGCGGCTCGGCGCCCACCGCCGAACGTAGATCACGCCAGCTCGATCCTGTCGATCCCCATTCGAGCCTGACCGGCCAGAAAATCGATCGACTCCTTCATTCGCGGCCCGTGGCTCCGCGCGTTCGTGATGGCGCTGGTGATCAGGGCCTGCTCGGCACTTCGCGAGCCCTCAGCTCGCGCGGTCCGGGAGTTACTTTGCCAAGCCAATACCTGCCAAAGGGCGGAGGCGACGCTCTGCGTCTGGTAAGTCACGCGCCGGCGCGGCGCGGGGGCGATGGCGTGACGGCGACTGGCGTGACGGCGTCGGCGTCAGAAAATCACCGCGCCGGCGCGGCGCGGGGCCGATTGGCGTGACGGCGATTGGCGCGAACGGCGATTGGCGTCGGAAGTCGCCGCGCCGGCGCGGCGCGGCGCCGATTGCGTGACAGCGATTGGCGTGACGGCGTCGGCATCAGAAATCTCCGCGCCGCTGGGGCGATGGCGTGGTGGCGATGACGTGACCGGCGATTGACGTTGACGGCGACGGCGTTGGAAATCACCGCGGCGCGGGGCCGATTGGCGTGACGGCGATTGGCGTGACCGGCGACTGGCGTGACGGCGTCGGCGTCGGCGTCGGCGTCAGAATCACCGCGCCGGCGCGGCGCTGGGGCGATGGCGTGACCGGCGACTGGCGTGACCGGCGTCTGGCGTGACGGCGTCGGCGTCGGCGTCGGCGTCGGCGTCAGAAATCACCGGCGCGGCGCTGGGCGATTGGCGTGACCGGCGATCGGCGTGACGGCGATGGGCGCGACGCCGTCGGCGTCAGAATCACCGCGCCGGCGCGGCGCTGGGGCGATGGCGTGACCGGCGACTGGCGTGACCGGCGATTGGCGTGACCGGCGATGGGCGTGACCGGCGATTGGCGTCAGAAGCCGCCGCGCCGCCGCGGCGCGGCGCCGATGGCGTGACGGCGATTGGCGTGACCGGCGATTGGCGTGACGCCGTCGGCGTCAGAAACTCACCGCGCTGGCGCGGCGCTGGGGCGATGGCGTGACCGGCGATTGGCGTGACGCCGTCGACGTCAGAATCATCGCGCCGGCGCGGCGCTGGGCGATGGCGTGACCGGCGATTGGCGTTGACGGCGTCGGCATCAGAAATCGCGGCGCTGGGGCGATGGCGTGACGGCGATGGCGTGACGGCGATGGCGTGACGGCGATGGCGTGACCGACGATTGGCGTTGACGGCGTCGGCGTCAGGAATCACCGCGCCGGCGCGGCGCTGGGTCGATTGACGTGACGGCGATTGGCGTGACCGGGCGTCGGCGTCGGAAGTCGCCGCGCTGGCGCGGGACGGCGAGCGTCGGAGGTCACCACGCTGGCGCGGCTCTTTGCGCAGAGCCTTGTCGATTGTTGTTAACGCGTTTTCTGGCGGAGAGAGGTGGAGTTACGAGAGCTGGTGCAGTTTGCACGATGAGGGCGGGCGTAATTGGCTCTGTGACGTGGCTTTGCGCTGCGGATGGGTTTTTAGGCGACGGAGCGATGGACGCGCTCTCAGTGAGGCTGCGTGGAGGTCGAAAATCGAGGGTGTAGGGTGCTTGGAGGAGGGCCGATCATGAATGCCGTGGTGATGGTGATGCCGGGGAGTGAGCGCGTGCTCGCAGATTTGACGGATGAGCAGCTGCTGAGGGACACGCGAAAATTGGCGGGGCGCTCGAACCAGCTGCTCGCGGCGTTGCTGCTGCACCTCGCGGAGGTGGAGACGCGCGGGCTGCATCGCACGCGGCGCTGCGCCAGTCTCTATACCTATTGCATCTATGAGCTGCGCTTCTCGGAGGACGCAGCGGCGCGCCGTTCCGCGGCGGCGCGGCTCGCCAAGCAGTTTCCGGTCATCCTCGAGCATGTCGCGCACGGCGAGATTCATCTCACCGGCCTCTTGATGATTGGGCCGCACTTGACCGCGGCGAACCACGTCGAGGTGCTGGCGCGGGCCAAATTCAGGACCAAGAAGGAAATTGCCAAGTTGGTGCGCGACATTGCGCCTTTGCCGCTCGTTGCCGACAGCGTCGAGCCGCTCGGTCCCGAGCCGCGCCGCCGTCGCTCCTGCAGCTGGGCGGAAATGGTCGCAGCGCGCGAAGGGCCCTTCCGGGAGCTGCGACCCGGAGAGCGCCCGCGCGACTGGACGGACGAGACCTGGTCGAGCGTCGCCTGCCCAGGGCATTCCGATGCAGCGCACGAAGCGATGCGCACCGGCCCAATCGAGGCTGGTGGCGCGAACCGCGCCGCAAACGGCGGCGCAAACACGAACCGTGCGAACGGCGGCGCCAACGCGAACGACGCGGTCCTTAACGGTGCGAACACGAACGGTGCGGCCCCGAACGGTACGAACGCCAACACGAACGCCAACACGAACGCCAACACGAACGGCGACACCAACACGAACGGCGACGCCAACACGAACGGCGCGACCCTAAATGCTGCGAGCGCGAACACCGCGACCCAGAACGACACGAACGACGGCGTGAACACTGCGACCCCGAATGGCGATGCGACCCAGAACTACACGAACGCAAGTGGCGATGCGAATCTGGGAGGTTCGCTCGGCAGCGCTTACGATGTGGTTCGGGGTTTGGGTCGAGCCGGTGCGAGCTCAGCTAGAGATCTCGCTAGCTCGGATCGTTCCGCTCAGTGCGCGGCCGTCGCAGTGGACGGGTCTGATGGCGCTGTGCGCAGCTGGTTCAGCGCAGCACGCGCGCTGACTTGCGCAGCGCAGGTCCGGCCTGAAGACGCCCCGGGGCTGCGAGAGCCACCAGCTGGGCCGGTCGAGCTGTCGCGAATCACGGTACCGCAGCAGTACCACGTTCAGTTCACGACCACAGAAGAGCACGTCGAGCTGATTGAACGCGCGAAGGGGCTGTTGGGGCGTTCCCAGCGGCATGTCTCGCTCGCCGAGCTGCACGTGCGCGGACTGCGCTTGTTGGTACAGCAGCTCGAGAGGCAAAGGTTTGGAGCACCACCGCGCCAGCGCGGTGCGCGTGAAGCTCCCATGACCGACGTACGAACGCACGAGATAGATAGCCTCGAGATGACTGCTCCGTCCGATCGCTCCGCCGCGGCAACCTCGACGCTTCCAGCGTTCGCGCGACCCGCGCACGACGTCTCAACCGCCGAGGCGCATAGCGGCAAGGCGGATGGTGCCGCGATGACGCGGACGCACTTCGGAGCAGACTTGCAGCCGACGTGCGAGCTGCGCACTTCGGGCTACCCCGCTCGCGAGCCTCGCGAAGACGATGCGAATGACGAGGGCTGCGTGCTTCAGGAGCACTGCCGGCAGAACGAGCGCGACAAGCTCGATGAACGCGACCAGCACGATGAGCACGACCAGCACGATGGGCGCGACCAGCACGATGGGCGCAACCAGCACGATGGGCGCGACCAGAAGGGAGATGCCGCACAGGCAGTGCGGGACGGACGCGACCAGAAGTTACCGCGCTACGTGCCGGCGCAGGTTCGTCGGGAGGTGTACGAGCGTGATGGCGGGCGTTGTACGTACGTCGATGAGCACGGTCGGCGCTGCCACGAAGTAGCGCTACTCGAGCTTCACCACCTCGTCGCATTTGCGCGCGGGGGCGGACATACGACCCGAAACCTCACGCTGCGCTGCGCGGCGCACAACCGCTTGGCCGCCGATGCAGATTTCGGCCTCGCCTTCATGGCCGAGCGGGCGGAGCGCGAGCGTCACGAGGCCTACTGCGCGCAAGCGTTGTGGTTGGTCGTGCCCGACTAGTCCCTAAACAAGCGGAGCGCGCGAAGCGCGATCGGAATTTTTTGAAAACTCCCGGCGTTCTGGCGGTTGCGAAGCCAACCAAACAACACCGGGAGACCCTTTCAGGTGAAACCGAAGCTACGACGACAATTGCAGCGCGGGAAGCAGAAGATCTTGCGGCGGCTCGCGCCGCTGATCGGCGGCACAGAGCCGCGGCAGCACGGCCAGCCCGAGTTTCACGGTCCGCAGCCGACGTACGAGCTCGCCGAGCGCACAGCCGCCTTGGGCTGCGGCGGCCTCGGCGCCATTCACCGCATGGTTCGTCGGATCGGGCTGCCCCAGCTGCTCGATTCGCGGCTGAGCATCCTAAGACGCGCAAGGCCGTATCAGGATTCTGACCACGTCCTCAACATCGCCTACGACCTGCTGTGCGGCGGTCAGGTGCTCGAGGATATCGAGCTACGCCGCAACGACGACGCCTTCCTCGACCTATTGGGAGCGCGGGCCATTCCCGATCCGACGACAGCAGGCGATTTCTGTCGCCGCTTCGACTCCGCGGCTATCTGGCGACTGATGGACGTCCTCAACGAGGCTCGTGTGCGCGTTGGAAGATGAGCTGCCGTTCCCTAACGCGAGAGACGGCGCGCATCGATGCCGACGGTACGCTGGTCGGTACCGCTGGAGAATGCAAGCTCGGCATGGACCTCTCGCACAAGGGCGTCTGGGGATACCATCCGCTCGTCGTCTCGCTCGCCAATACGGGAGAGCCGCTCTTCATCGTCAATCGCAGTGGCAACCGTCCGTCCCACGACGGGGCGCCGGCGGTGCTCGATAAGGCGATCGAGCTCTGCCGGAGAGCTGGATTCGCCGACGTCCGTTTGCGCGGCGATACCGACTTCTCCATGAGTGCGCATCTCGATCGCTGGGATGAGTCGGGCGTGCGCTTCGTGCTCGGGCATGATGCCAATCCGCCCTTCGTCGAGCGCGCCGACAACGTTCATCCCGGCGACTTCGCAGAGCTTCACCGAAAAGCTACCCGAGTTTTTACCCAGCAACGCGCCCGCCCATCACGCGTCAAAGAGGAGGTGGTTCGAGATCGCGGCTACCTAAACAAGCGCCTCATCTCCGAAGATACCGCAGGTTCCTGCGTGAAACTGCCACTGCACCTTCGAAAGGAGGCCCTTCGTCATCTCGAAAACGCAAACTGAGCCCGGCCTAAGCCGGCGGCCACGCGTGCGTCCGCGCATCAGCAACGCCGCGCCGCCCGGCTCGGCGCTCGCCTATCGCTTGTTTAGGGACTAGTGCACCGCATGTGAGATGCGATCAAGCATTCGGCCATGGCTTCGGATGATCGACGGCGGGGCTCCGTTCAGATGAAGGGAGTGGGGTCCCTGTTCCAGCCGGCAACGTAGGAGGCACGTGGTCGCGGAGCTGCTTTTTGCTCAGGAACTCGGTCGCCCGAAGCGACTGCTTGGCCAGAATGCCAAAGAAGCTTTCGACCTGGTTGAGGCACGATGTGCTGGTCGGCGTGTAGTGGAAGTGGATGCGCGGATTCTTCTTGAGCCACGCCAGAACCTCGGGCGCACCGTGGGTGGACGAATTGTCGAGCACGACAGGCAGCGCGCGGCGCGGATTCTGGCGCGCCACCATCTTCGTGAAGCCAAGGAAATCGGCTGCCTTGTGGCTGTCGCAGCAAGCGTGCGCGACCTCGCCGGTCGCCACGTTGAGCGCAACGTACAGGTCCAGAACGCCGTGCCGCTTGTAATCGTGCGTGTGTCGAGCGGCTCGTTCTTGCCGCAACGGCAACGGCAGTTGCGTCCGCTCGAGAACTTGGATCGACGTCTTCTCGTCAACGCTGAGCACGATCGCGTTGTCCGGGGGGGTACAGCCCAACAACGTCCTTCACCTTCGCGGCGAACGCTGGATCACGGCTGACCTTGTAGGTCCGGACCAGGTGAGGTTTGAGCTCATTGGCCCGCAGGATCTTCGAGATCGTCCAGCTGGTCAGGCCGAACTTGCGGCCAAGCAGTCGTGTCGTCCAGCGCGTTCGCCCAGCTGGTGGCGGAGACAGCGTGGTCTGGATGATGCTCTCGCTCTTGTCGGCGGGCACCGCGTGGTCTTTTCGTCCGCCTCGTTTTCCTTCCGCCAAGCCGTCCACGCCGCTGAACTGGAAGCGCTTGCGAATGCGCAAGACGTACCCCGGCGAAACTCCCACCATTCTCGCGATTCCTTGCCCTTCAAGCCATCGACGCTGAGCAGCACAACCGTGCGCGACGAGCGTGGCCTGCCGGCGCGCTTGGCCGCGCGATCAACTTCCCAGCGTTCTTCTGTCGGCAGCGTTCAGCTTCAAGTTTCCGCTTCGTTCCATGCGCTGTTAGACGAAGCAACACGCCCAGAAATTGACCTCAAATCACATGCGGCGCACTCGTGTCCTGAGTCCATGAATCGCCACGAACGTGAATCCATGACGCGGGCGCTCGTCGAAGGCGAATGGCGAAGCGCTCGCGTGGCGCGCGCGGCTCGTCCTGTTCTGCGCGACGGGCAAGCCGAACGCGATGGTTGCTCGGGCTGAAGGATCCTCGGGCTGCTATGAGCCGAAAACGAGGGGATGCTTCAGCTGCGCGACGGACAAGCCGAACACGATGTTGCTCCGGGAGCTTGGTGCGGACCCAGGGTTCGTCGGTAAGTGGCGCGAACGCTTCGTCAATGAACGTATCGCTGGACTGACCGACCGCCCGCGTCCCAATGTGCATCGAAAGCTCCAGGACGAGCGGGTGGAGGAGGTCGTCGCACGCACGCTCGAATCCGCCCGAGGGCGCGACGCGCTGGAGCTCGCGAACAATGGCGAAGGAAGCCGGAGTCAGTCAGTCGTCGGTCTCACGAATCTGGCGAGCGTTTCAGCTGAAGTCGCATCGGTCGAGTACCTTCACCCTCAGCACGGATCCTTTCTCTACCGAGAAGGTGCGCGACATCGTGGGCCCGTACATGCGTCGGGCCGCCCCTGCCTTCCCGGTAGCCAAGGAGCACTGAGCGCGTGAAGCGATCTCCTGCCGCTCGTGCCGGCCCGGTGCCGCCACGGCAGTGCTGCCGAGTGGGCTGCAGGTGAGGCAGCCCTCCCCGTGATGTTGTGGCCGAGCTCGCTGAGGCCATCGCCGAGCCATCGCCGAGCCATCGCCGAGCCATCGCCGAGCCTGCGTAGCGCCGCGCGAAG
The DNA here is from genome assembly GCA_023431345.1 of Pseudomonadota bacterium. GTDB lineage: Bacteria > Myxococcota_A > Polyangia > Polyangiales > Polyangiaceae > PMG-095. The sequence goes on along the minus strand of JAEYWK010000237.1, from coordinate 80,952 downwards.
CCACGCGCCGCTCGAAGCCACGCGCCGCTCGAAGCCACGCGTCGCCCCCCGCCGAGCTCGCTCGCCATTTTCGGCCATTTTGCCCCGCGAAGACCGTTGCAGGACAATCCGTCGGCCGGCGGGTGCGCGTCGAGGTGAAAGCGGGCGGCTCCGAGCGCGCGCGGGCGGTCAGAGGTCGTGGCGCAGGGTGGAGTAGATGGCTTCGTCCCAGCGGCGGCCGCGCATGACGCGGTGGGAGCGCAGCACGCCGTCGAGCTTCATGCCCATCTTTTCGGCGGCGCGGCAGCTGCGCAGGTTGGGGGCGAAGATGGGGGCGAAGATCCTCTCGACGTCGGTCGATGCGAAAGCGTGCGCCATCAGGGCGCGACCCGCCTCCGCCACGTAGCCGTTGCCCCAATGGTCTTTGCGCAAGATGTAGCCGAGCTCCATGACCTGCTCGGCGCGTCCTCTCCAACACGCGGCGAGCCCGCCAATCGGCCTGTCGTCACCTGGCAACGTGATGACGTAGTCGAGCTCACCCGCTTCGTAGTGCGTGGCGACCGACCCGTTCAGGAACTCGAGCGCATCGGCGACGCTGCGCAACGTGTCCCAAGACATGAACTGGGTCGTCTCCGCGTCGGAAGCGTAACGAAAGATGTGTGGCGCGTCCGTTTCCTCGTAGCCGCGCAGCACGAGGCGCGGCGTCGTGAGGCGGGGCGGCCGGAACGAAACACGAGCCAGCATCGCGGGCAGCTGAGCACGAACACCGCGCACCAGAGTCACAATTCGAGCACGGCCGACGTCGAATCCATGACGGAACGGGCGGGCGGCATCGCACTGCAGGTCGCGTGCATTTCGATGCTCTGGCTGCATTCTGCGCCGAATCGTGAAGTCACGCGCGAACTCCCTGCACCTCCCGCGGATCTTTCTATGAACGACGTCGTTACGAAGTCTCACCCGATCCGACGCGCGTCGAGCGCGACGGCGCTGCTCGGCTCGTTGCTCTGGCTCGCCTGCAGCAGCGAAGCGACTCCTGATCCCTGGGAGGTGGGCGGAGCCGGCGCGGGCACGACGGCAGGCGCCACGGCGGGCGGCACCGCGTCCACGACGGGCGGCTCACCGAGCGCTGGAACGACGAGCGGCGGCGCGGGCAGCTCGAGCGGCGGCGCGCCGGCGGGCGGCGCAGCGGGAAACGGCGGGGCGAGCGCTGGTAGCGGCGGTCTGTCCGGCGGCGCTGGCGGCGGCGGTCTGTCCGGAGGCGCTGGCGGCGGCGGTAGCGGCGGTGGTAATGGCGGAGGGAAGCCCGCGCCGATGAAGAGCGGCGGCTGCGGCAAGACCAACCCGCAGCTCGGAAGCTCGGGCAGCCCGCTCACCGTGTCGGGCCACCAATACTACGTGAAGCTCCCCACCGGCTACGACGCCGACAAGCCGTACCCGACGATGATCATGTTCAACCCGACCAACAACCCGATCGGGTGGGCGGAGTCGAACGCGGGCTTCGAGGCCGCGGGCCCGAAGGAGAATTGGATCCGCGTGTATCCCCACCCGGCCAACTCCTCGTCGGGCTGGGGCGCGGGTGACGTGTCGTTCTTCACTCCGCTGTACGAGCAAATCACCGGCGCCTATTGCGTCGACAAGGCGCGCGTGTTCGCGGCCGGCGAGAGCTCGGGCGGAGACTTTTCGAGCATCCTCGGCTGTGAGCACGCCGATAAGGTGCGAGCGATCGGCCCCTGCGCGACGAAGAACGTCCCGCAGTATCAGCTCAACGCGACGACTCGCAAGTGCACGGGTCAAGTGACGGCGGTCGTGATCCACGGCAAGATGGATACCGAGGTAGGCCCCGAGAACGGGCCGAAGACGCGCGATTTCTACAAGGCGCTCAACCATTGCGACTCCACCACCAAACCCGTCAGCGGCTACACCGACAACCAGTCGAACTGTGTGCAGTTCGACGGCTGTGATCCGAACCGCGACGTCATTTGGTGCCAGCACTCCGACCCGAACTACAACAACACCAACCACGGCTGGCCCCGGTTCGCAGGCAAGTTCCTGTACGAGCAGTTCTCCAAGTTGTGAGCCTGGGCCGAGCTCGGCGGCGCCTAGGCTGAGCTCGGGAGCTCACGGAGCAGGGCTTCCACGCGCAGCATGTCGTTCAGGCTGCCGGTGCGGTGCGCGTGGTCCATGGCCGCGAACAGGTGCGTTTGCTCGAGCAAGAGCCGCTGGGGCTCGCGCTCGAGCAACGCTACGAAATGGCTGTAGAAGCGGGCGGGGTCGAAGGCCCTCTTGCGGCGCACGGCGTGGCGCACGACGGCGTGGAGCGTGTAGCGCCCGTCGACCGGCTCTTGCACGAGGTGCCAGCGCTGGAGCGGCGCGAGGGCCTTGGCAGCGCCTCCGCGAACGCGCGCGAGCTGAGCCAGGGACTGCGCGTCCATGTGGTCACCCTCGGTGTGGGCCAGCACCGTGAGCATGCGCCGGCTCTCGGGCTGTAGCCGCTGCCAGGCCCATTCGACCAGCAGCGCGACCTCCGGCAGGTCGTCTTCGTGGTCGACGGCGACGACGCGGGTAACGCCGGCTTGCTCGAGGTAGCTCGCGAGCACCTTGACGCTGATGGCCCGCGACGCCACGAGGCTATCGGCGATGTCGAGGGCGAGCGGGCTGAAGCGCAGCGTTCGCGTGAGCGCCTTCACCCGCGGAAACGCGCTTTGACCCACCGTCGCCAGTGGTGGGGTGACGGGGTAGACGAGCACGCCCGCGAGCAGGCAGCGACGCGCCGTGATCACGAACGTGACCGGCGAGTCGCGGAAGGCATCGAGCAAGCGCGCGCTGGCGCGATCGTCTTCGTGGTTGTCGAGCACGATCAGCCGCGCGCCAGACTCGGCGAAGAAGGCGCGGAGTAGCTCGACTCGCTCCGCCGAGCTCTCGCCGCGCGGGACACCGAAGCGCAGCGAGAGCATCTCGGTCAGGGTGGGGTAATCCCAAGCGCCGACGCGGCACCACTCGATGCGACCGCCGAAGAAGCTCTTGAGGCGATGACCGAGCGCCGCCGCCAACATCGACTTGCCGGAGCCGCCCGAGCCGACCAGCGAGAGCCGCGTTGGAGCCGCCGCTTCGATGGCTCGCGACAGCGTCGCAAGCTCGGCCGCTCGGCCCTTCAAACCACGAGGAACAGGCGGAAACAGGCGAGAATAGTTGCGCCGGGGGCCGGGAACGTCAAGGCTTTCGGGCCGCGCTGCCCGGCACATTTCCGGCGGGCGCACCTTCAGTCGAGTGAAAAGCGATGACCAGTAAGTCGATGGACAAGATCATGGCGCTCTCCAAGCGCCGCGGGTTCGTTTACCAAGCCTCCGAGATTTACGGCGGCATCAACGGTTTCTGGGACTACGGCCCGCTCGGTGCTCAGCTGAAGAAGAACCTGCGCGACGCGTGGTGGCAAGACATGGTGATGAACCCGTGCGGCGGCCGCGTGGGTCCCAGCGGCGAGCCCGTGCGCATCGTGCCGCTCGATACGTGCATCATCCAGCACCCGAAGGTTTGGGAGGCCAGCGGTCACATCGCGGGCTTCAATGATCCGCAGGTCGACTGCCGCGAGACTAAGGCGCGCTACCGCGCCGATCACGTCATGGTGTATGCGCCGAAGAGCGGCGACCGCGGGGGCAAGCCCTTCTTCGCTTACATGCCCGATAGCCCCAGCGAGGCGAAGCAGAAGAAAAAAGCTGAAAAAGCCTTCGGCGAGGTGGAGAGCTTCCCGCTCGTCAAAGTCGCGAAGGAAGAGTGGTCCCAGGTCTTGGGCCCCGACGCCGAGAAGGTCGGCAGCTTGACCGAGCCGCGCGCTTTCAACCTGATGTTCAAGACGTTCATCGGCGCGACCGCGACCGAAGACGACGTCGCTTACCTGCGCCCCGAGACGGCGCAGGGCATGTTCGTGCAGTTCAAGAACGTGATCGACACGACGCGGGTGAAGGTGCCGTTCGGCATTGCGTCGACGGGCAAGAGCTTCAGGAACGAGGTGACGCCTCGCAATTTCACGTTCCGCAGCCGCGAGTTCGAGCAGATGGAGATGGAGTTCTTCTGCCACGAGTCGGAGGCGCGCGCCTGGTACACCTTCTGGCGCGACGCGCGCATGGAGTGGTGGCAGAGCCTGGGCCTCGCCGGTGAGAACCTGCAGCTGCGCGAGCACGAGCACGACGAGCTGGCGCACTACGCCAAGAACGGCGCAGGCACGAGCGACGTGGAGTACCGCTTCCCCTTCACGGCCCCCGGCTTCGGTGAGCTCGAGGGCATCGCGCACCGCTCGAACTTCGATCTTTCCGAGCACCAGAAGCACAGCAAGCAAAACCTCGAGTACTTCGACTCAGAGCGCGGCGAGCTGCTGCCGAACGGCTCACGCAAGGGCGAAAAGTACCTGCCGCACGTGATCGAGCCCGCCGCGGGTTTGGATCGCGGCGTGCTCGCGGTGTTGTGCGAAGCCTTCACTGAAGATGCCTCACGCCCCAGCCCCGAGCTGATGAAGATTCACCCGCGCATCGCGCCCGTGAAGGCGGCCGTGTTCCCGCTGGTCAACAAAGAAGGCATGCCGGAGACGAGCGCCAAGCTCCACCAAGAGCTGCTGAAGCGCTTCGGGCTGCGCGGCTTCGTCGAGCACGACGTCAAAGCCGCCATCGGCAAGCGCTACGCGCGCATGGACGAGGCCGGTTGCCCGTATTGTTTCACCGTCGACGGTGAAACGGCGACCAGCCAAACCGTCACGGTGCGCGACCGGGATACCGGCCAGCAGCAGCGCATCGCCATCGACCAGGTTGGCAACTGGCTCGGCGAAAAGCTGGGCGTCGGCTGATCGCCGCGCCCTAGTAGGCTAGACTGCTCCGCATGGGTGTGCGGAGCAGTCTCGCGCTGTTGGGGGTAGTGGTGCTCGTCACCAGTGCGTGCGGCCGGACGCAGAGGCAGCGAGGCCCGACGACGGACGCGACCGGAGGCGGCGCCAACGCGGGAAGCGGCGGCGACGGAGGCGGCGGCACCGCGCCCGTGGTCGAAGCGGCCTTCTGCGCGGTCAGTCTGGCAGCGCACGATCGACGCTTCTGCGCGGTCGATGAAGACGGCGGCGTTTGGTGCTGGGGCGAAGCTTCCGAGGAAGGGCCACGCGATTTCGTCGCGTCGTCATCGGCCGTACGCTTGGAGGTGCCTCCGATGCAGCGCGTCGCGCTCGGACCGCGCCACGCCTGCGGGGTCAGCGCCAAGGACGAAGTTTGGTGTTGGGGTGACAACGACCACGGGCAGCTGGGCGGAATGCGCACCACGAGCGCACCGCGGCGAGCAGCCGCGAGCGGGCCCGTGCGATCGCTCGGACTCGGCGAGACCCAGACCTGCTACGTGGACTTCGGCTGGAACACCTACTGCTGGGGCGAAGATTTGGACGGCGAGCGCAGCGAGCTGCATCAGCTCGTGATCCCGAACGTCCGACTCGACTTTCAGGACGGCACACTGCTCGCGACCGACGAGCACGGCCGCGCCCATTCCGTGTCGAGTTGGATGTCGCTGCTCCGGCTGCGTGCTCTCGGCACCGACAACCATTGGATCGGAGCGCGCGCCCCCACTTGCGCCGTGAAGCGCAGCGGCAGCTTTTGGTGCACCGGCTACGGGCTCAGCACCAACCTCGATCTCCTCTACGCGAAGCTCGCGCTCGCCGAGAACGTGGTTCACGCCGGAGTCGGTGAAATGTTTGCCTGTGCGCTCACCTCCGAAGGACGCGTGTGGTGCGAAGGCTTCAATCTGTTCGGTCAGCTCGGCCGCGGCACGAGCACCGTCTTCGAAGCGGGGGACTACGTTCCGCAGTTGAGCGGCGTTCGCGATTTGGTGGTGGGGCGCACGGGCGCGTGCGCGCTCACGGACGATGGCAGCGTGCGGTGCTGGGGCGTGTTCGCGGAGGCGACGGGCGACAGCTCGCCGGTCGTCGTGTCCCGCTGTCGCGAGCAGCGGCTCGAGCCCATGGCCCATAGCTTGCCCGCGCACGAGCAGCGCGCCGGCCGGCTCGCGGACGCGGGCAGGGCGCGTGGCCAAGCCGCCTGCGCGTGCCGCTTCCCGAGCCAACTCGATGCGACGACCCGCCCCGCCTTCGAAGATTGCAGCCTGGCCGAGGATCCCACGCCGAACCCCGCTTGCCTGGCCGCGCTCGAGCCCGCGAAGCAACGCGGAGGCTGGGATTGCCTCGCTGACAAGCTTTGGGAAGAGGCGGAGTGCCTGGCGAGGCGGGGATGCAACGAGGGCGCAGAGCAAGACGTTTGCGGCGTGTCCGATTGCTACAGCGGCACGCCGCTGTCGAACGTCGCGCGCTACTGCTCGACGCGCTCGCCGTGCGAGCCTGCTTCCGCGGCGGCGGAGGCATTCGCGCGGGGCGCATCGGTACCAGTGAAGGAGCAGCTGTGCGATGGCTACGTCGACTGCGCCGATGGCTCCGACGAGCTCAACTGCGTCCCCGGCGCTGCCCTCTTCCGGTGCACCTCCGGTGAGTTGGTTGGCCCCGTGACGATCTGCGACGGAGTCAGCGACTGCGCCGACGCCTCCGACGAGGGGTGCCTGTAACTGGGACGACGACCGCAACCCCGCGCGTCGCCCAAACTAGCTCGAACGACCGGCACGAAGAGGCACTCCGCATTCGTCGATGCCCGTGTGCCCACGGAGCGATACCGCCGCTAGCTCTTCACGACGCCGTGCACCGCGCGTTCCACGCCGATGCAGCGATCTTCGACGTAAAGGAGGCCAGCGGCTTCGGCGGTTTGGCGAGCTTCGTCGGAGACGATGCCTTGCTGCAACCAGAGCGCTTTGGCTCCGATGGCGACCGCGTCTTTCGCGATCGCGGGAGCGTCAGCCGAAGGGCGAAAGACGAGCACGACCTCGACCGAGAACGGCACGTCCGCCAGGCTGGCATAGGCTTTTTCTCCCAACACCTCGGCGATGGACGGGTTAACCGGGATCACCCGAAACCCCGCCTGCTGCATGCGCGCCGGGATGGCGTGGGCGGCTTTGCTCGGATCACGGCTCAGCCCGACGACCGCGATCGTCCGGTAGTCACGTAGGATTTGCTCGGTGGTGTCCATCGCGGGCGGAGCCGCGCTGCGAAGCGGGCCGGAAGGTGGAGAGAAGATCAGGCCAGAAAGCGCGGCGGAGTCAAGCGCGGGCCAGGAGCGACCGGGAAATGCGCTTGCAGTTGCCGATGATCACGTCCGTGAGCTTGTGGAGAAAATCTTCACGGCGGCGGGTGGGATGCACGTCGGTGAGAAGCGCGGGGCTCCCCGCACAGATGTGGGACGGCAGGTCTCGAAGCGCAAGCTGCACGGACGCCGAAAGCTCGACGCCGCGCTGCTTGACTTGCTCGAGCGGCAGGCGCGCGTCACGGGCCAGCTCTTGCCACGCGAGCGCGGTCAGCTCGCGCTGCCGGCGCGCGGGGCCAATTCGCATCGAAAAGGCTTCCGACAGCGACGGGTAGATTTGCGTGCAGAGCAGATCGTAGCCTGGCGCCAGCTCCGCGCCGTGCGGGCCGAACACGAGCCCGAAATTCTTGCCGTGCGCGTCGCCGTTACCGATGAGCAGGTTGAAGAACATTCGGTCGATCAGCTCGCGCCGCGCGGCCTCGGGCTCGCGCACGTAGCGATCGACGACCTCGAAGCACTGGCGCCAAGTCACCTCGTATTTCGAGGTCGGCGGCAGTCCGAGGAGCTGCGTGAAATCCTCCTGGTGCAGCCGCAGGAGCGCGCTGCCGCGGCGTACGCGGTCGAAGCGCTCGACCGCGTACGCGCCGAAGCGCCAGGACGTCTGCGGCACACGCAGGCCGGTGGCCGCCGCCAGCTGCATGCAGAACAGCTCGTTCAGCGCGCTGAGCTCGATGCGGTTGAAACCTTCCACGATGTCAGGCTTCAGGATCAGCGTGGTCGGTGCGCCGTGCTCGCACCAGTAGGGCTCGTCGTCAGCCAGGTGGATGGCGAGCTTGTCTTGCGCCCCCGAGAGCGCGAGGCCTAGGCCCGGCAGCTCGCTCGGGAGCGGTCGCGAGCCGGCGTCCTTCAACCAGCGGCGAAGCTCGGGCTCGGCTACCGGCACGTAGCCAGGCTGAGCCTCCGCGTCGCGCACCAGCTGCACCGCCCCCGCGCACTCGCTGCCGAGCGTCGACAGCAACGCGAAGTCGTCGGCCACCGGCAGCGAGAGGCGCCGGCACGTCGCCTCCCTGAAACCACCTTCCGGCAACAAATTTTGAAAGAAGGCAGCGCACTCGTCGCTCGAGTACGGCTCCGCCCGCGGCGGCAAGCGCAGGGAGATCCCAACCGCGGCGCCCGCCTCGTAGGTCAGCTGCAGCTGCCCGCGAGCACCGCACAGCTCACCGGTGGCTTGATCGTGAAAGCGAACCGGTAACCTGCGCACGAACCCCAGGCATAGAACGAACCGGACGCCACCGCCACCAGCGCGCGCACTAGCCCAATCCTTGTGGGGGCAGCTCGCTCGGCGCAGGCGGCGCTCGAGCGGTTTAGTGCGTCGCTGACCGCAGCTTGATCGAACGCGAGGCGCCGCTCAGGCCGTCAGGCCCGGCAGCGGCGCTCCGCTATTCAGCCGGTCATCACCGAATTTGAGCACGTCCTCGAAGCCCATGTAGTGGAAGCACGAGGCGAGCATGTCGGCCATGGTGAGCTTGTTGTTGAAATCCAGGTAACGACCGCGCTTGAAGTAGTTGCCGCCCCCACCCGCGAGGATGACCATGGCGTCATTCTCGGAGTGGGTGTCACCCTGCCCCAGCTCGTTCCAGTGGACGACGAGCGTGTTGTCCCACAGCGAGCCGCCGGCTTCGGGCACCGCCTTCAAGGCTTCGTAGAGCTGGGTCGACATCGTCCAAAGGTGCTCGTGGATGGCGCGGATCTTCGCGAACGCGGCCTCGTCCGAGTTGTGAGAGATGTCGTGATGCCCCTCTTCGAGGCCTAAATTCCGGTACACGCGGTTACTGGTGTTGCCGCTCCAGTTGAAGTTGATGGAGCGCGTCAAGTCGCAAGCGAACGCCAGCACGCTGATCTTCTGGAAGAGCGCGCCGACGACTTGGTGATTGTCGTCTTTGTACGGGTCGATTTTTTCGCCGAGCTCGAACGGCAAGCAGCCCGCCGCGCCGTTGCCGGTCGAGAGGGTGCGCTCGATATCACGCAGCGCATCCATGTGCTGCTGCACCCGCTGCTTGTCGGCGCTACCGAGCTTGGTTTGGAGCGACGCGGCTTCGTCCAGCACGAGATCGAGCGCCGATTGCTTCTTGAGCAAGCGCTTCTCGATCTCGGCCTTGGCGGCCTCGTCGTCGGAGCCGAAGCTGAAGATGCGCGCGTAGGCCGCGTACGGGTCAGTCTCGGGCTGCACGGGGCTCTGCGTGCCGACGGGACCGGCGTGCGAGTGCATGTTCCAGATGTCGTTGTGCTTCTGGCCGACGCGGTACACCAGGTGCCGGTACTTTACGTTGGCGTTCGCCTGCAGCACGCGCTCGCCGATCTGGTGGTCCGCGCTCGGGCCGAGCACGTAGCCGATGGTCACGCCTTCTTTGCCGCCGATCGGGTAGGAGCCTTCACCCGACTCCCAAGGCGCCAGCGACGCACCGCCCTGCTGGTGGCCGTCGGAGCGCTTGTCTCCGAGCTTGCCGTAGCGACGCTCGAGCTTGTTCAAGATCACGAGGTCATTGCGGTACGGCTCGAGCGGCGCCAAGAACTCGCCGAAGGCGAACGTCGTCTCGCCGGTGGCGGTGAAGCGGCGCGCCGTTTGATCGCCGTTGGCTTTGAACTCGAACAAGATGCGGCGCGGAGTATCGGCGGATTGCGCGCTCGCCTGCGGCAGCATGGCCTCGAGCAGGGGCAAGCTGAGGGCCAAGCCTCCTCCGCCGCGCAGCAGCGTGCGTCGGCTCAGTCGCTTCATCATAGGGCCTCCGGGGCAGGTCGATACAAGAACTGGTCGGTCTGCGTGAGCGCGACGATCAGCTCCGACAAGCTCTGCTGGCTGTCGCGAAAGGCGATCGTCAGCTCTGCCATCGAGCACTGATCCGCAGGCGAATGGTCACGACCATAGAAGAAGCGGAACGACTGGGTCACGTAGCAGTCACGCACCTGTTGGCTGTTTGCCAGCACGCGCCCGAGCTCGGTGACGTCCGCCACCGGGCCGTCGGCGTCGCGCGTGGCCTCGATGGTGCTCGAAGTAACGACGGGCACCGCGTTTTCGTCGACGCTGCGCGGGCGCCCGACGGCGTCGAAGCCTTCGAACACGACGCCGAGCGGGTCCATCAAGCTGTGACAGCCCGAGCACGACGGCTCCGAGCGATGCTGCTCCAGCCGCTCGCGCTGGGTCAAGCCAGGGCCGAAGCCTTCGAGATCGAGCTGCACGTCGTTCGGCGGGGCCGGCACCCGCTCGCAGAGCACGTCGAGGCGCACCTTCAAGCCACGCCGCACGATCGAGGTGCGGGTCGGCTTGTCGTGCGAGATGAGCATGCCTTGCGTGAGCACGCCCGCGCGCCCCGGCATCTCGACTCGCACCAGCTCGGCGCCGGTCGGCCCCGTCACGCCGTAGTGCTTGGCGAGGTCGGCGTTCAGGTAGCTGTACTGAGCTGTGAACAGCTCCGTCAGGCTGCCGGTCGGGCTCTTCAGCAGGCTGCTCACGAAGGCGTGCGTCTCTTGCTCGAGCAGCTCGGGTAGGTGAGGCGTCAGGTCGGGGTAGACGTTCGGGTCGCGGTCGAAGGTCGCGAGCTTGTCGACGTCGAGCCATTGGTCGAAGTACTCGAGCAACCGCCCGGCTTTCGGGTCTTGGAGCATGCGCCGCGCTTGAGCGGCTATCTGCTCTTTTTCACTGAGCTCGCCGCGCTCAGCGGCGTCCATCAATTCTCGATCGGGCATGGATTGCCAGACCAGGAACGACAAGCGGCTCGCGGTTTCGTACTGCGAGGGCACGAAGTCGGTTCCTTTCGGCGCGCCGAGCTCGACACGATAGAGGAACTGCGTCGACTGCAGCATGCTGAACGCGACCCACTCGACGCCGGTCTTGAAGCCGTAGCCGCGCGCGACAGCCGCGTCGAAGATACCGCGGTAGCGCGCGACCTCCTCGGGCAGCAGCGGGCGACGGAAGGCTCGCTTGCCGAAGCTCTCGATGAACTGCTGCGCGCAGGCGGCGTCCTCCGTGGTGCAGCCGAGCAACGCGGGCGTGCCTACGACGAGCGGTGCCAGCTGCTCCGCCGAGTCCATGTAACCCTGCGCGATGAGCGACGAGACAGCGAGAAACTCGGCGTTGTTACGAAAGCCGAGCGACTCGGCCTCGTCGACGAAATCTTTGGTGGCGGCGGCCACGGCGGGGCCGATTCCGCTCACCTGCGACAGCAGATCTTGCAGGGTATTTCGGTACTCTGCGTTGCTGAGGCGGCGCAGCGGTGCGGCCCCGGGGGCGGGCTTGGCGCAGGCGGGCGAGGCGAGCACGTCTTCGGGGGTCATGTCGCCGGCGGGAGCGCTCCCGCCCGTGTTACCGGCGCTCGGGGGCGGTGTGCCCTCGATGCTGCCTTGGCAGCCGGCGACGCCCAAAGCGATCAGCAGCGCGACAGAGGAGAACTTCGAGCTCATGGGGGCTCCGATTCGAAGGATGCGCGGCGCGCGAGGCGCTCTGCGCAGGCATCGGCCATTTCGAGTGAGTGACTTCGAAGGTAACAGTCCGTGCTGACGCGGCACTAACAAAGCGCGGATCGAGTCAGAATACTTTCGCGCTGATTCATCGGCGCTGGTGTTTCCCAGCTGCGCTGCAAAGCGCGCGTAGAGTCGCGCACATTGTCATCGCGATCTTGGGGCTCTAGCCCCGAGGCGAGACACACGTTGCCGCGAGCCGCACATGTAAGTGCGACGTTGACGATGTCGCCTGACAGTCACGACGAAGATCCACGACGATGAGTGATCGCGATGAAGCGACGCCGAGCAGCGCGCCGGTCGGCGGCGGAGCCGCTCGGCGAGCGCGCTCGCTCCGGCAACGCGAAACGCAAATTTTCGCTGAATTTTGGCTTCTATTGCGTCCCTCGCTGCACGCTCGCGGCGGCCGTGTAAGCTCCCGGGGCTTTGACGCGGCTCAGCTGGTTGCTCGTTTTGGGACTCGCGGCGGCGCCGTTCGTAGGCTGCGGTCCGGATGCGAAGCCAGAGCGCTTGTGCGACGGACCCACCTTCCACTTGTCGGTGAGAGCAGAGCCCGGTCCGCTGCCGGACGACACTCGCATCAACGTGCGCTACGGCGGCAACCACGAGGGCGAGCCTTATCAGCTGGGGCAAGACAAGCCAGGCCAGTCCGTGTTCTGTAGCGAGCAGGTCAGCCACGGAGGCGCGAGCGGCGTCACCGACGACGGCGCGAGCGACGACGGCGCGAGCGGCGGGGGCGGCGGGGAGCAGCAGCGCGAAGAGCCAGCCGCAGACGACCACGTCGACGTGCTCAAGTGTCGGCTGTTCACGCAGGGGCCGGCGCGGCTCGACGCTGCGGCGAGCGGCTACGAGCCAGTCGTGGATCAGGCGCTGGCGCTGCAAGGCAACGACCGCTGCGAGGTGCCGATCGAGGTCGTGCTCATCCCGAGCCCGCCCGACGCCGAAATGGACTGAGAAGACGCGCGGCGCGCGCTGCTGGGGGTCGGTCAGTCGAGCACGACGCGCCAGAACGAGAACGGCTGAGTGTGCTCGACGCCTACGATGATCTTGCCGTCATCGCTGATGAAGTGGGCGTACCTCAGCGTGAGATCGACGGGCAGCTCGAGGCCGCGCGACGCGAGCTCATCGAGCAAGCTCACGAGCTTCTTCTCTTCCGTCCAGATGAAGGCGATCTGGAAGGCGTTGGTGCCGGTGGTGCCGACGATGGTGCTTCCGTCGAACGAAACGGCATTCGGCAGCGTGTACTTGCCGCCCTCGAGGAAGCCGAGCTCCGTCAAGACGCCGCCCTTCCAGCGGAAGCCGATGTTCGTGTCGTCCTTGGTGTAGCCATCTCCGATCACGACTGGATCGGTGCCGTTGACGCCGGTGATGTTGGTCCTCACCCACGATGTCGAGCCGAGCTTGGTGATCTTCTGCGTTTGGGCGTACCACAGCCCACCCTGCGGTCCGGTTCGCAGGCGGCCCGCGACGTACCTGCCGTCGGGGGTCACGCCGCCAGCCCAGTCCATCTCCGCGATGGACTGTCGCTGGTTCCCGCTGATGATGAAGACCTGCTGCTGGTCAGCGCTCGACTCGTAGTAATCGCCCACGATGATCGAGCCGCTGCTCGAAATTCGACGCGGGCTGCCCTCGCTCGTGATCACCTTCGGCGCGGTAGTGCCGGTCCACTGCGCGATCGACCAGGTCGTGTCCGAGCACGAAGGCGGGTTGGCGCAGCCCACGAGACCCACGAGCACATTGCCGTCGGCGCTGGACGCATCGATCCTGCCTCCCGAGCCGTAGCTTTCGAGCTCGGTCACCTTGCCATCGGCGGCGATCGCGGCCGGGAACCCGTTGTTGCCGCGCCCGAGGTAGCCGCCGAAGCGCTTGCCGTCGCGGCTCATGGTACTGAGCTCGGTGAGAGTCGAGTTGGCGGGGAGGCCGCTCACGGTGACGATCTCGAAGGTCGCGCGGCAGCCGCATTCGCCGCCGCAGTCGACGCTGGTTTCACCGCTGTCTAGCTGGTCGTTGTTGCAGTGCGCCGCTAGGCACGTGTCGCCGCTGCGGCCGACCTTCTTGCCGCTGCCGCTGACGCAGGTCGCGCCGCTCTTGCATTGATCGTCCGCGGTACAAACGCCCTGACCGCTGTCGCACGGGCATTCCACGCTGCACTCCCGGTCGGGGGCGGTGCTGCAGCCCCGCTCGTCGACGCACACCCGATCGCTCACGGCGGTGGGCGGAGTCTCTTCGAGCTCGTCGTCGGCGCAGACGGTGAGGTCGCGGCACGTCGCTCCGTCACGCCACTGGTCGGCGCCGCACTCATCGGAGCCGTCGGGCGTCTCGCTCATGGCTCCCCCGTCTCCGGCAACGGCGGAGCTCGCGCCACCGCTCGGCTCAGCACCGGCTGCGCCGCCCGCGGTCTGAGCTTCGCCGGCTGCGGCTGCGCCTGCTGCGCCCGCTGCCTCGTCGCTCGAGAACGCGCGATCCTCCGAGCACGCGAAGGCCACACACCCGAGCACCACCGCCGCTACCAAGACGCGCTTGACCACGCCGCTGGTGTACTGCCCTCCCGCTAGCTCGTCCAGCCGACTTCCGGGACCGGTTTCAGCGGCGACGGAAGCGTCGGGGCACTCGTGCTGGGGTCACCGCGCGGCGAGCGCGAGCCGCAGCGCTTGGTAACGAAAGCACCTTGTCGGAGCTAGGGCGCTCAGTTCAGGCCGGCGACGAAGCGTGGGCCGAACGACTTGAGCTCGAGCTTTTGCGAGACCTTCGCGCCGTTCTGCTCGCCCTCGAGCAGGTAGTAAACGATGCCGATGCCGGGACAGAACACGGTCGTGGCCGTCTTGGTGAAGGCGGGCGTCTCCGCTTCTTCGAACGTCTCGAGGCAGTTGCCGAACTCACCCGCGGGCACCTTGATGCTGCGGCTCATCGACTTGATGCTCACGTCGCCGAACTCACCCCGCCACTCCGCGTCTTTCGTGAGCGGCATGTGCAGCACGTAGCCGCCGCCCGGCACCTGAATGCCATCGGCGCTGATGTAGCGGCGCTGCGCCTTACCCGCGACCTTCAGCTCGGCCATCGTCTGGCGCGGACGCTCGACCTCGATCACGTAGATGCCGGTCGTGCCCGCGTCGTCCGTCGTGGCGTACGAGAAGACGGTGTTGTGCTCGAGCGGGAAGAGCCGCTGCGCGTCGGTGACAGGCCCGCCGATGGAACCATCGGGGGACTTGGCTTGCGGCTCGCCGCCGCACGCAGAAAGCGCAGCCAGCACGACCGACAGACCGATAACGCGAATGCTCATCTCGAAAGCGCCCTCTCTGGAAACCGTCTACTGATAGCCGATCTGGGGTCGAGGGCCCAAACCTTGAGGGTAGGGCCCCTGCCGAATTCACTTCGCCGGGGCGACCGCCGAGCGACCGCCGTCAGAATTCGCTGCGAGCTCGCCCGGACCGAGCTTCAGTGGTGATAGGCGAAGTAGGCCAAGGATAGGAGGAGGGCGGCCGTCAGGGCTAGCAGGTATTTCGCGAGCGGATCAGGGTCGATGCGGCGCCGCAGCTCGAGCGCGGCGTCGCGCACGGCCGGGCTGTCGGTCCTCTCGGCCAGGGCCTCCGCTTGCTCACGGACGAGCGCGTAGTTCCCGGCTTCGAAGGCCGCTGCCAAGCGCTGCAGATCGGCGTCGGCGGGAAAGCCCAAAAGGAAGCGCGGCCGCTCGCGACCGTCTGCGTCGAGCGGCGCTCCGTCGTCCTCATCCGTCGAACGCTGAACGCTTGTCTTGGACTCGGCGGCCGCTGCCGCTTTCGGCTTCGCGTCCGCGTCCGGCTCCGACTCGGCGGGCTCAGCGGGCTTCGGCGAAGAAGCCGCGCGCTCCTCGCTCTGGTTCTCGTCTGCGGCCTGATCTTTGGTGTCGTCGGTCATCAGAACTGGAAGTAGACGAAGGGCACGGCCTCGAGACTTGCCATCTCACGCACGGAGAGCGCCAGCAGCATCAGCACCGCGCCCTGAGCGAGCGCCGGCAGGTTCGCGAAGGCGTTGAGCGCCCGCTCGTACCATGCCTCCGGAACATAGTGCGAGATCAGGCCCAGGGCGAGCACCCCGAGCAACCGCGGGTCGAGATTGGGATGGAACGTGGTCAGCGTGCCGAGGCGATCCAGCATGACCCCGGCGTGATCGAGCGACTTGGCGCGAAAAAACAGCCAGCACAGGCAGACCGCGTGGAAGGTCAGCACCACCGAGAGCACGTAGCCGACCCGCGTCGGCGGGCCGAGCCCGTACTTCTTGCGCAGCTCCTGGAAGGCGCGCGTGCCGGCCAAGAGCACGCCGTGCAAGCCGCCCCAGACCACGAAGGTCAAGTTCGCCCCGTGCCACAAGCCGCCGAGCAGCATGGTGATGAGCAGGTTCAGGTACGTGCGCGCTCGCCCGCGGCGGTTGCCGCCCAGCGGAATGTACAGGTAATCACGCAGCCAGGTGGACAGCGAGATGTGCCAGCGCCGCCAAAAGTCGACGATGTTGTGGGCCTTGTAGGGTGAGTCGAAATTGGGAGGGAAGCGAATGCCGAGCAGCGCCGCCGAGCCGATCGCGATGTCGGTGTAGCCCGAGAAGTCACAGTAGATTTGCACGGCGTAGCTGACGAGCGCCACGTAGCACTCGAGCGCCGAGTACTGCAGCGGCGCATCGAAGACGCGGTCGACGAGGTTGAGCGCGAGGTAGTCGCCAATCGCGACCTTCTTCACGAGGCCGAGCGCGATCAGCAACAGGGCACGGCTCGCCAGCTGCGAGTCGAAGCGCGGCGGCGCCGAGAGCTGAGGCAAGAGGTCACGTGGGCGCACGATCGGGCCCGCGACGAGGTGCGGGAAGAACGCGACGAACGTGAGGTATTCGACGTAGCTCTCGTGCGGGGGCAGGTCGCGCCGGTACACGTCGATCACGTAGCTCATCGACTCGAACGTGAAGAAGCTGATGCCGATCGGCAGCGTGAGGCGCAGCGCGATCTCCGGGGGATCAAAGCCCAGCGAGTGAAGCAGCGCCGACATCTCGGCCACACCGAAGTCGAAATACTTGAACAGGCCGAGCACGCCCAGGTTCATGACCACCGTGAGCGCTAGCCACTGCTTGCGGCGCTTCTGGGTCGGCGCCCGCGCGATGGCGTTACCGAGCATCCAGTCCGCCGTCGACGACGCGAAGATCAAGGCGAGGAAGCGGTAGTCCCAGTTCGCGTAGAAGTAGTAGCTGGCGAGCAGCAGGAACCACAAGCGCAGGCGCACACGCGACGCGAGTAGCCACGCCACCGTGAACACCACGGCGAAGAAGATGGCGTACGAGAGCGTGTTGAACAGCACGGCGAGCGGACCATAGTGGTCGTGGACGAGACGCGGAAGGCCTTGTACGCTCGGGGCATGCGCGCGCCCGAGCTTTTGTGTTCCGAAATGGGGCACGCTCGATGAGCGCGCTGCCGCTCCTGCGCTTGGGGCTCTGGGCCTACGCGGGCGCCGGGCTCACGCTCGGAGCCCGCGCGGTGCTGGCGAGCCCCCCTCCGCTCTTGCCCACCGTGCTGGGGCTCGGCGGCTACCTCGCGCTCGGCACCGCGGGCGTGTTCTGGCCGGAGCGAGGCATGTATGGCAGCCCGCTCTGGCACGGGCCGAGCGCGCCCGAGGTAGCGCTCACCTTCGACGACGGACCAAACCCGCAGACGACGCCGCGCGTGCTCGACGCGCTCGACGGCGCCGACGCGAAGGCCACCTTTTTCCTCGTCGGGCGCAAGGCCGAGCAGCACCCCGAGCTCGTGCGCGAGATCACCCGGCGCGGCCATGCGATCGGGCTGCACGGCTTCGATCACGATCGCTTCTTTTCACTGCGCAGCGGGCGCCACGTCGTGCGTGATATCCAGCGCACGCAGGCGGCGATCGCGCAGGCGGGCGTGCCAGCGCCGGCGCTGTTTCGGCCGCCCATCGGCTTCGTCTCACACTTCACGGTGTGGGGCGCGCGCCGCGCCGGCGTCACCCTCGTCGGCTGCAGCGCTCGCGCCTTCGACGGCTTCGCGAGCGCCTCGGTGGAGAAAGTCACCGCGCGCCTGTTGCGCGCGCTCGAGCCGGGCGCCCTCGTCGCGATGCACGACGCGGCCGAGCGCGACGACTACTCGCCCGCGTCGATTGAAGCGCTCCCTCGCGTGCTGGCCGAGCTTCGCCGACGTGAGCTACGCGCGGTCACGCTCGGCAGCTGGATTTAGGGCGATCCCTGCCTCGCCCTCGCGCGCCTTCAGCTCAAATCGAGGCTGGGGGCGCCGAGCACGAAATCTTGCGCGTAGCCGCGGGTGCGGTTCTCGATCGCGACCGTGACGGTGCCGTCGGCGCCGTAGCGGTAGCGCTCGACTATTTCTTCTTCCCAAAGCTCGGGGCGACGCTCGGCGGCGGCGGCGGCCAGATCGGAGACGCCGCGCAGCGCCGGATCGTACGGGAAGTAGATGTCGCCCCAGGGCGTGAGATCACCGCACGGCTGACCACCGTCGGACAGCTCGCTGCACTCGAGGAAGCGCAGGTGGCCGACCGCGTGCTGAGGGCGATAGCTGCGCTCGATCACGAACGCGTCGCCGTCGGGCAGCGCGCCCTTGCGCAAGATCGGATCGAAGACCTTATCGCGCCCCGCGTCCCCCTCGCGCCACACGCCGAAGTGGCGCGTCACCGCCTCGCGCACGAACAGCGCCGCGTCCGGATCCGCCGCGATGGCGAGGCCGATGGCGGTCGCGGCGTGGGGCTGCGGCGCGAGCTGCACCTTGCGCTTGTATTTCTCGCGTAGGGCGCGCGTGACGGCGGGAAACGCGGTCGCGCCACCGACGAGGTACACGGCGCCGAGCTCGCGGGGGTTCTCGGGATCGATGCCGAAGCTGGTCAAGCTCGCGAACACGCGCTCGAGCAGCGCGAGGGTGCGCTGGACGAGCGGCTCCGTCTCTTCGTAGAGCTCGCCGAGGTCGAGCAGCGGATCGGGGGCGTCGTGCAGCACGCGCGACAGCTCCACCAGCATGCGGCGGCTGCTCGGACCGAGCCCCTCCTTGGCGACGCGGCACACCTCGAGCAAGCGCGTGCGCTGTAGCGGGCTGAGCTGATCTTCGTCGAGGCCGGCCTCGCGCATGGCCACGCGCAAGATGGCAGCGTCGAAGTCGTCACCGCCGAGCTCGGAGATGCCTTCGCTCGTGATCAGCTCGAAGCGACGGTCTTGCAGCGAGACCGCCGACGTATCGAAGGTGCCGCCGCCCAGGTCGTACACTACGACGTAGCGCTTCGGGCTGCGCCGGCCCACTGCGCCCAAGTTGCGGTGCGCGAACTCGATCGCCGCCGCGGTCGGCTCGTTCACCAGGCCCGCCACCTTGAAGCCCGCGCGCCGGAAGGCGTCGAGCGTGAGGTAGCGCTGGCGGGTGTTGGCGTTGGCTGGCACCGCCACCATCGCTTCCAACGGCTCGTCCGGTGAAACATCGAGGTTGCTGCCCTCGTAGATGCGCCGCTTCAGCTCTTCGAGGTAGCGCGTGGTGAGCTCGAGCGCGGAGACGGAGCCGAGCGCACCCAGCGGCTCGTCGGGGGAAACGCGGCTGACCGCGCGCTTGATCGAGCGCAGGGCGCCGCCCACGTCTTCGCTCAGCTCGGCGTCCCAGCCCAGGGTGAGCTCCTCGCCGCGGCGGGCCGCGATGCCTGGAATGTAGTCGCAGTAGCCGGTGCCGCTCTCGAACGAAACCACCGGATAACGACCGTCGACCGCTGCGGCAACGACGGTTCGAGTAGTGCCGAAGTCGATCCCGAGGCGCATGCCGCGAGTGTCGTAGCTTTTGCGCGATTGGCCAAGTGTCGAAAGGCCTCTCGCTCGTTTCTCGCGGCCAGGTGCGCCCACGGCCGCGCGGCGACGGCGAGATACGCAGCCGAAACCGCGCCGTCAGCGCGAGCGGCTTCGGCAGAGAGGCGTTAAGCCGCGAGGGCTCATGATCGCGCGGCGGAACTCAGGCGGCCGCGCCGCTCAGGCGAGGCGTCCACACCGTCACGCGGTTGCGGCCACCGCGCTTGGAGGCGTAAAGGGCCTCGTCGGTGGCCTTGAACAGCTGCTCCCAGGTTTGGCCAGCGGCGGGACAGGGCGCGACGCCGACCGAGCAGGTGACTTGGAGGGTGCCGAGCTCGGTCGGAAATTTCACGGCTTGGAGCTCGCTGCGGATGCGCTCGGCGAGCTGCTCGGCGCCGCGCTCGTCCGTCTCTTCGCAGACGATCACGAACTCTTCGCCGCCGAAGCGGCCGACGGCGTCGGTGTCGCGCTTCACGCGCTTGAGCACGTCGGCGAAGCCTTTGATGACGACGTCGCCCACGTCGTGGCCGTAGGTGTCGTTCACCTTCTTGAAATGGTCGATGTCGCAGACCAGCAAGCTGAGCGGCTTGTTGAAGCGCTTGGCGCTCTTGAGCTTCTGCGCCGCCACCTCGATCAGCGCCCGCTTGTTGTAGAGGCCGGTGAGGCCGTCGAGGGTCGCCATCTCCTCGAGGCGCGCGAGCATGCGGGCGTTGGCGAGCGAGACCGCCACGTGGCTCGCGAGCACCTCCAGCGTCGGTCGCACCGCGTCGCCGAACGCGCCCTTGCGCCGCGAGCCGAGCACCAGCGTACCCAGCGCGCGCTCGTGGACGAGCAGGGGCAAGACCAGCAGCGACGGCATGTCGGGTGGCACCAAGCGGCGCGTGAACACGACCTGGCGGGAAGGGTCGTAGTCGCCGCGGTACGGGAGCGCGTGACGGTTCGCCACCACCATCGAGACGAGGCCGGAGTTGTGCTTGAAGCGCTGCCCCACGAGCTCGCCGGAGTTCTCGCCGCTGACGGCGCAAATCTCGTGCTCGCTCGTGTTGCGATCGAACAAGGTGACGACCGCGAAGTCGAAGGCTGCGAACTCACGCGCGCCGTTCACGCCCGCCTCGATCACCTGCGCCTCGGTGGTGGCGGCGGCCAGCGCGCCCGCCGCGCGGTACAGCTTGCCTTGCTCGACCTTGGCTCGCTCGAGCTGCACGAACACGCGCTCGTTCTCGATCGCGCGCAACACGTAGCGGGCCGCGTTCGACAGCGTCGCTTGCTCTTCGTCCGTGAACGCCTCGCGGCTCTCGCGATCGACGACGAGCAGGCCGCGCAGCTGGCCGTGGTCCAGCAAGGGGGTGCAGCACACGCTGCCGATGGCGGGCTTGCGCGAGTAGTACGGCACGTGCTGCCCCGACTTGGGCCCTGCCAGCGAGAGCTGCTCCAGCTTGGAGATGACGGCCCCGAAGATGCCGTCGCGCACCCCGAACGGCCCCGGCGCGATCGCGTCCTCGCTGCTGGAGAGCTCTTGAATGTGCAGGTGTTGCCCGGAGGCGTCGGTGCCGAGCAGCACCGCCGTGCGCAAGCCGAGCGTGCGGCGCAGCAGCGACAGCGCGAACTCGACGGCTTGATGGATCTCGTCGACGCCGGAGCGGAGCAGTCGCTCTTCGTCGTTCTTGGCCGGCGAGAGCACGCGCTCTTGGGCGCTCGCGGGTGCGCCGATCAAGCGGTACGAGCGCGCGGCGTCTTTCATCTTCTTGAGCTCGGTCTCGATGCGCTGCCGCGAGACGCGGCGGATGCGCGCGATCTCGGCGCGGAAGACCAGCATGTTCAAGAGCGCGAACACGCCGAGCAGCACTCCGTGCTCGACCAAGTTGCCGCGTCCGCCGAAGGCGATGAACATCAGCGCCGACTCGAGCAGCACCGCGAACGCGACCGTGCCCAGCGTCGCCGCCGGCCGCGCGAAGCTCGCGGTGAGCATCACCAGCGCGTAGAGCACGGGGTAGGCCGCGCCCTCGAGGCCGCCGCGTGAGCGAAGCACGAGCCCGTAGGCGAGCACCACCAAGTGCGCGAACAGCTCGAAGTCGAGCCGCGCCGTCTCTTCCACCACCGCGCGACGATGCCGCTGCCACGCCCGATAGCCGAGCGAGAGCGCGAACGCGAACGCGGCTAGCGACAGCAGCGCGTCATCCAGCCGCTCGGTCTCGGCGTAGACGACGCACGCACCAAAACCTACGGCGAGCAGGCTACCGGCGGACCGGGCGATCAGCTGCTGGGTCGAGAGCGCAAGGCGGACGAGCGGGTCCATCCGGGAGTCCTTGCCCGTATCAGCTCAGGGTCAGGGCGGCCCAGTTTCGTGGTGGGGCCGGGCGCCGGCCGGGGTAGGTTGAAGGCGTGCGCGGCGGGCTGCGGCTTCAAATCCTCCTCCTCCTCGGCGGCCTGCTGCTGCTCGCCTTCGTGCCGCTGTTCTTCGCCGTGGCCACGTACACCAGCGTCACCCTTCAACAATTGCGCGTGGGGCACGCCCGGGCGCTCGGCCGCGCGATCGCAGCTCACGTGGCGGAGGCCCGCAGCAGCCGCTCCGACGCGGACTTGATGGGTCTGCTGCGCGCCGAGGTCGGCACCGAGGGCGTGGAAGCGATCGGCGTTTATGGAACCGCCGGAGAGCGCCTCGCAGCGGCCGGCGAGCCGTCCGCGGTGGACCGGCTGCCGGCGGGTCCGGTTCCGAACCGCGAGGCGCTGCGCGAGCAAGGCGCCGGGGCCTCGGTGTTGACGGTCACGGTACCGAGCCGCGTCGGGCCCGTGGTGGCGGTGCTGCGCATCGACGACCAAGCCGCGCGCGCGGCGCCGCTCGTGCGCTTGGTCGGCCTGTACACCGCCATCGTCGGGCTCGCGCTGCTCGTCATCGCCTACTTCGCGCTGACGCGCCTGATCGTGCGCCCCCTCGACGGGCTGGCGCGAGCTGCGGAGCGCGTCGCGGGTGGCGCGCGGCGCTTGGTGATCCCGAAGACGTCGGTGCGCGAGCTGTCCGAGCTCGGCGCGAGCTTCCAGATCATGACCGAGCGGCTGCTGGAGGAAGAAGCACAGCTGCGTTCCAAGATCGACGAGGTCGAGCGCGCGACCGAACGGCTCAAGGAGGCGCAGGGGCGGCTCGTGCGGAGCGAGCGGCTGGCGTCGGTCGGACGGCTCGCGGCGGGGCTGGCCCACGAAATCGGCAACCCGATCTCGGCGCTGATCGGGCTCGAAGACTTGATGCTCGCGGGCGGGCTCCGGCCGGAGGAAGAGCGCGACTTCTTGGTGCGCATGCGCAAAGAGACCGAGCGCATCAACCGCATTTTGCGCGATCTGCTGCAGTTCGCGCGACCCGCGGCCCAGCCGCTGGAAGGCGGAGCCCCGCAAGAGCCGGGTGACGTGCTGACGGCCGCCCGCGACACGGCCGCGCTCGTGGCGCCCCAGCGCAACCTGAAGGAAGTGGAGCTAACGCTCGACATCGCGCCAGGCCTACCGCCGGTCTCGCTCGGTCACGAGCAGCTCATGCAGGTGATCTTGAACTTGGTCATGAACGCCGCCGACGCGGTGGGGGCAGGCGGGCACGTGCGCGTCGCGGCCTCCATGAACCGTGGGCACGTCCGTCTGCTCGTCGAGGACGATGGGACCGGCGTCGACCCGCGCGTGCAGACTCAGTTGTTCGAGCCCTTCGTCACGACCAAAGAAATCGGCAAGGGCACCGGGCTCGGGCTCGCGGTGTGTCGCGGGCTCGTCGAAGCGGCGGGCGGCAGCATAGCGCTGGACCCCGAATACGCGCGCGGCGCTCGCTTCATCGTCGAGCTACCGGCTCGCTGAGCACGACGGGGGCGCGCTCCCGCAACGATCGCCAGAATTGCCGCAGAAAGTCGGCCCTCGCCGGTCGGCGCAGCACCCGGCGCGAGGTGGGGATATATTGGCGAGCCGCCGCGCGCGCGGCGCTTGCGATGCTCGGCAGCACCACCACCTCCAACCCCGGTAGCCGCCCATGAGCGGCTACGGCGCCGATAAGGTGCGGCGGCTCCTCGCCATCGTCGAGGTCGTGACGAGCACGCCCACCATGGCACTCGAAGCGGCGCTCGAAGGGGCCGACGAGATCGTCGATCGCCTGCGGGCGAGCACGCGCGCCGGTACTGCGCTGCGACTCACCCATCCGCAGTTCGTGCGCGAAGGGCGGCGCTTCGCGCTCTCGGTGCGCGCAGCGCGCGCTGGCATTCCCGCCATCTGCGTCACGGTGGCCGACGTGTGTTACGCGCTGCTCGGCTCCGGCTTCTGCAGCCGCGGCGCGGTCGTGGTCGGTGAGACGACGCACGGCCCCGAGGGCGTGTCCGGCCCCGCCGTCATCGAAGCGCTGAGCCTGATGCGCGAGCAGTCGCTGCCGCGGGTGGTCGTCAGCCCCGCCGCGGAGCTCGTCGTACGACAATTCTGGGAGCCTTCGGCGAACGATCTCGACGGCTGCGCGTTCTTCAACTTCTTCCGCGGTCGCACCTCCCGCTCCTACCTCGAGCCGACCGCGAAGATCCGCCGCTACCTCGAGGCGGGCGAGCTGTTCGGGGCTCCCGAAGGCGCGCACGCCTGGCTGCTCCGACAGCTGCAGGCCGCCGAAGGGCCGCGCTAGTCGCCGGCGCGCTTCATCGCTCGTCGACCGCGCTGGGCGCGGGCGAGGGCGCGGCCACCGGCGCGGCCACGGCGCTCGGCGCCGGGAGCGCGCTCGGCGTGGGCCCGGGGGCGACCGCGGGCAGCTTCGGCGCCACCGGCTCGATCTTTTGGCCTTCGTACAGCTCCGCGCCAGCGATCTGCACGATGCGATCGCTCGCGCTGATGCCGGCGGATACGTGCAGGCTCGCGCCGAGATCACGATCGATGGTGATGGGCGCGAGGTGCAGCGTCTGGTCGGGGCGGACGAGCGCGACGCGCGTTCCTCGAGCGTCGCTCAGCAGGGCCGTCGCCGGGATCTCGAACACGGCGCGGGCAGAGCTCAAATTGAGCGCGACCTCAGCGTACATACCGCTCAGCAGGGTGCCGTCGGGGTTGGGCACGCGAATCTCGGTGTTGAGGGTGCGCGTGGCCGAGTCGAGCGCGCCGGCGGTGCGCGCCACCTGTCCGTCGAAGCTACGGCCCGGAAACTCGCGCACCGTGACCGTCGCTTGCGCACCCACGGTGATGCTCGGCGCGACGTCTTGCGGCACCTGCACGAACACGCGCACCGTATCGGTGGCGGCGATCTTGAAGAGCGGCGTAGCGTTGCCGGCCGTGACCAAGCTGCCGCGGTCCACGCTGCGCGCCGTGACCGTGCCGGCGAACGGCGCGGTGACCTTCGAGAACCGCTGCAAATCGGACAAACGACGAATGTTGGCCTGCTCGGCCTCGATCGTCGCTTGCGCGACGTTGACGGTCGAGTCGCCAACGGCGGACTCGGCTTGGGTTTGCTCGAGCTCTTGCTGCGAGGCCACGCCCGCTTCGACCAGCTTCCCCGTGCGAGCGAGCTTGCTTTGGGCCAGCCCTCGGCTCGCTTCCGCTTGCGCCTTGCTGGCGCGCGCCCTGGCGAGGCCCGCGCGCGCCTGCGACAGCTCCTGGTTCACTTCCGGTGTCTCGATCTCGGCCAGCAGCTGATCGGCCCGCACCTTGTCGCCGAGATCCACGAGCCAGCGCGCGACGTAGCCGCTCGAGCGCGCGTAAATCACCGCTTCTTCGAGCGGCTGCACGCTGGCCGGCAGCTTGAGGCTGCGCTCGCTGGATACGAGCTTGGGGGCCACGACCGCGAAGCGCGGCACGGTCTGGCTCGCTTCCATGGCCCGCGCTTCGAGCTCGGCGCGCGCCGCCTGTCGCGGCAAGAACGCGAGGGCGAAGACTCCGCCGAGCACCGCGACCGCGACGAGCCCGAGCGTCACGGCTTTGCCGCGCGACACGCGGGCGGGGGCAGGCAGATCGAAGCCGAGCTCCGCGCTCGGGGCGTCGCTCTGGCGCGAAGGTTCGGGGCGGGCGTCCGTGGTCATGCTTCCTCCAACGTCGGCGCTCGTGGCGGCTGCCTGCGCAGCAGCGAGTACATCACGGGCACGAAGAACAGGGTCGACAGGGTGGCGCAAATCAGGCCTCCGATCACGGCCCGGCCGAGCGGCGCGTTCTGCTCGCCGCCCTCGCCCACGCCGAGCGACATCGGCAGCATGCCGATGATCATGGCTAGCGCCGTCATCAGCACCGGGCGCAGGCGCGTCATGCCCGCCGCGAGCGCGGCCTGGGTCGCGTCGAGGCCATACTTGCGTTGATCGTTGGCGAAGCTGACGACCAAGATGCTGTTCGCGGTCGCCACGCCCACGCACATGATGGTGCCCATCTGCGCGGGCACGCTGAACGTGGTGTGCGTGACGAACAGCATCCACGCGATACCCGCGAGCGCGCCCGGCAGCGCCATCAAGATGATGAACGGATCCAGCCACGACTGGAAATTCACGACGATCAGCAAGTAGACCAGCAGCACCGCGAACAACAGGCCGTAGCCCAGCGCCGTGAACGAGCTCTCCATGCTCTCGACCTGACCCTTGACGCTCAAGCCCACGCCGCGCGGCAGCGTCGGCTTCGTCTCCTCGACCAACTTCGACAGCGCCTTGGCCACCGACGCAAGGTCGGTGCCGTCGACGTTGGCGTGCACGTCGTAGGTGCGAGCGAGGTTGTAGCGGGTGATGTTGGCGGCGTTGGCGGTGCGGCTGACTTGCGCCAAGTTCGACAAGAACTGCGGCGCCGCCCCCGGCGTCGCGATCGGCGTCTGCTTCAGGGCGTCGAGCGAGTCGATGCCGTACTGCGGCGTCTGCACCGCGACCAGGTATTGCACGCCGCGCTTCGGGTCGACCCAGAAGCTGGGCGCGACCTGCCCGCTCGACGACAGCGACACGAGCAGGTCACTGGCCACGTCGCGCTCGGTCAGCCCGAACTGGCTGGCCATGGTGCGGTCGACGTCGACCTTCAGCCCCGGCACGCGCGTCACTTGCGCCAGCCGCACGTCGGCGGTGCCCGGGATGGCAGCGACTTTGTCGCGCAGCTGCAGGGCGAGCCCGTACGCCTCTCGCTCTCTACCCGGCGCGCTCACGATCTGTACGTCGATGGGCGCGGGCAAACCGAAGTTCAGCACCTGCGTCGAGATGTCCGGCGGCAAGAAGAAGAACGTGCTCTCCGGGTACTCGCGGTTCAGCACGCGCCGCAGCTCGCGCACGTAGTCGGCGGTGGGCGCGTGGCCGTCTTTCAGCGAGATCATGATCTGACCGTCGGCGGACGAGATCAGCGCCCCCTCGCTGAGCGAGAGGTTGATGCCGCTGTAGGGCACGCCGATGTTGTCGAGCTGCGTCTCGATCTGGTCCTTCGGGATGACCTTCTTGATCGTCTCCTGAATGCTGGCGAAGTGCCGCTCCGTCTCCTCGATGCGGGTGCCCGGCACGCCGCGCACGTGCAGCTTGATCAGGCCCGCGTCCACGGTGGGGAAGAAGTCGCGGCCGATCAGCGGAAACAGCGCCAGCGAGGCGACCACGAACGTGGCGAAGCCGCCCACCATCAGCGGCCGGTGGCGCAAGACGAGCGCGAGGTAGCCGCCGTACCACAGGCGCAGCCGCTCGAAGCCCCGCTCGAAGGCGGCGAAGAAGCCGCTGCGAGCGACGGCGTGGCCGGAGTTGTGATGAGCCGCCGCCTCCTTCACGAGCAGGTACTTCACGAGCGTCGGCACCAGCGTGCGCGACAGCACGTAGCTCGTGAACATCGCGAACACCACCGCCAGCGCCATCGGCGCGAACAGGTACTTCGCGGGGCCGGTGATGAACGCCACCGGCACGAACACGATGCAGATGCACAGCGTCGCCACCAGCGCCGGCACCGCGATCTCTTGCGCGCCGTCGATGATGGCGGTGACGAACGGCTTCTTCTGCGCCATGTGGCGGTGGATGTTCTCGATCGCCACCGTGGCGTCGTCGACCAAGATCCCGACCGCGAGCGACATTCCGCCCAGCGTCATCACGTTCAGCGTGTGCCCGAGCGCGTACAGCAAGCTGAGCGACACCAAGATCGACAGCGGGATCGACACGACCACGATCAGCGTGCTGCGCCAGCTGCCGAGGAACAGGAAGATCATCAGCGCCGTCAAGCACGCCGCCAGCACCGCTTCCTTGGCGACGCCGTCGACGGCGGCGCGCACGAACACCGACTGATCGAAGAGCAAGGACGCCTTCACCTCGGTCGGCACCTTGGCCATCGTCTGCGGCAGCATCTCGCGGATACGCGCGACGACGTCGAGCGTGCTGGCGCGGCCGAGCTTCAAGACGCTCATCAGCACCGAGCGCCGCCCCTCGACGTGCACCATGCTCGTCTGCGGCGAGTTGCCGTCGCGCACGTTCGCGACGTCACGGATGTAGATGGGCGTGCCCCGAACCGTCTTGATCGGGATGGAGCCGATCTCTTCCATCAGCTCGGGGCTGCTGTTGAGCACCACCGGGTACTCGGCCGTGCCCATCTTGGCGGTGCCGGAGGGCAAGACCACGTTGCCCAAGCCGAGCGCCGTGTTCACGTCGCGCGGTGACAGGCCCCAGGCGTAGAGGCGCTTGGGATCGATGTCGATCATCACCTGGCGCTGCTTGCCGCCGTACGGCCAGGGCACCTGCGCTCCCGGCACCGTCACGATGTCGGCGCGCACCACGTTGATGCCGAGGTCGAACAGCTGCTGCTCGCTCAGCGAGTCGCTACCGAGCGCCAGCTGGACGATGGGCACGTTCGACGCGCTGTAGCGGATGATCAGCGGAGGCGTGGCGCCCGGCGGCATTTGCCGGACCGCGCCCTGCGCGACGGCGGTGACCTGAGCGATGGCCTCCTCGATCTTCGCTTCCGGCTGAAAGAAGATCTTGATCACGGCCACGCCCGTGAGCGTCTGACTCTCGACGTGATCGATGTCGTTAACGACGGTGGTGAGGAAGCGTTCGAAGTTGTTGGTGACCCGGCGCTCCATCTCCTCGGGCGGGAGGCCGCCGTAGTTCCAAACCACGGAGATGACGGGGATGTCGACGTTCGGGAAGATGTCCGTCGGCATCTTGATGATGGACAGCACCCCCACGATCACGATGAGGAGCGACATCACCACGAAGGTGTAAGGGCGCTTGAGCGCCACCAGCACTAACCACATTGCAGCACCACGGAAACGTTGGCTGGCTTTGTAAGACGCTCGTTTAGAACGTCCAATATATGAAATGAGCGATCATCATACTTTTTGAGTATAACAGCGCGAACGTCCCAACCACGTGCTCGTAACCCCGGAGGCCTAGCTTGGAGCTGCGACATTTGCGCTATTTCACGGCCGTCGCTGAGGAGCGGCACTTCGGGCTCGCCGCCGAGCGGCTCGGAATAGCCCAGCCTCCGCTGAGCAAGCAGCTGCAAGATCTCGAACGTGAGCTCGGCTACGCGCTGTTCGACCGCTCGCGCCGGCCGATCGCGCTGACGGCGGCCGGCGTCGCCCTGCTCGAGCACGCGCGCGGGGTCTTGGAGGCGGTAGAGATCGGCGTGCGTGCGGCGCGGCGCGCCGGCGCCGGGCACAGCGGCAGCATCTCGATCGGCTACCCACCGTCGCTCGCCTACAGCGGTTTGACCCAGCTGCTGCGCGCCTTTCGAGGTCGTTTGCCCGACATCACGATTCAGCTGCAAGAGCTGGCGCCGGCCGAGCAGATCGCGGCCCTGAAGGGCGGCGATCTCGACGTGGCGTTCGTGCGAACGCCGCTGCACGACCCGCAGCTGTCGTCGGAGACCGTGCGGCGCGAAAAGCTGGTTCTGGCGCTGCCGTTCGATCATCGACTCGCGGTGCGCGAACGCATCGCGCTGAGCCAGGTAGCGAGCGAGCCGTTCGTTTTCTTCCCGCGCAGCCGCGGGCCCGGCTTCTTCGATTTCGTGATGGGGTTCTGCCGTGATTGCGGCTTCACCCCTCACATCGAGCAGGTGGCGCCGCAGATGGACGTGCTGGCGCTGGTCGGCGCCGGCTTCGGTGTGTCGATTTTGCCCGAATCGGTGCGCGAGCTGCGCCGGGTCGACATCGTGCTCCGGCCCATCATCGGCTCGCCCACGACCGAGCTCTCGCTAGTGTGGCGGACCGACGAGGCCTCGCCGACGGTGGCGCGCTTCATCGAAACCGTCCGGCAGGTCGGCGTGAAGCGCGCGCGACAGTCGTCCCGAAACCGGGCCGCGCGCGCCAAGCAGGCTCCGCCGCGCTAGCGTCTGCCGCGATGCTCGGGCGCTGGGCTCATCGCTGGCCGGCCTACCTGGTGAACGGCCTCACCGTCAGCGTCGGCGTGGGCCTCGTGCAGCTCGCGACGTCGCGGCTCATCGAGCATGACCTCGCGCAAGCCGCCAGCGTGGGGGCGGTGCTCGCGAGCTTGCCGCACCTCACGGGCCGCGCGCTGCCGACGCTGCGCCGCACCCTGACGGGCGGACTGCTCGGCTCGCTCGCCACCTTCTTGGTGCTGCTCACGACGGAGCACGTGTACCTGCGCGGGTTCACGCTCACGGCGCTGGCGTTCGCGGCGCTGCTGGGGATGAGCTGGGGCGCCAAGGCGGCGCCGATCGCCTTCGCCACGCTGCTCGGGGTGATCTTCTCGATGGCTCGACCGCTCAGCGGCTCGGCGCTGGCGGTCGCGGGCGCAAGCGCGGCGGGGGTCGCGCTGTACGCGGTCTGGGCTGCGCTCACCGCCAAGCTGCTCGAGCCCCGCTACCGCGCGCTCGCGGTGTGGAGCGCGCTCGACGCGGCGGCGGGGCTTCTGCGTAAGCGCGCCGACGTCATCACGACCGGCGGCAGCGAGTGGACCGAAGACACCGACACGACCGAGCTCGGCGGCGTCGCGCAGGCGCGCCTGGCTCAGCTGAGCGAAGAGCAGCGCCTCGCGCGAGCGCTGCAGGTGGCGCGTGACCTCGTGTACCCGGCTGCGGCGCGCGGCGCGGGGCGCGTCGAGGTGGCGCTGCTCGCGCGGGTGGCGGAGCTGCGCGAGCTCGTCCTCACTTCACGGCTCGATCTCGAGCTGCTCGGTCGCGATCCGGCCGCGCGCTTCGTCCGCGCACGCTTGGCGGTGGGGCTGCGCCGCCTGAGCGAGCGGCTCGAGCAGCTGGCGCGAGCTCAGCGCGAGCAGCGCACGGCGGAGCTCGCGGCGCTGCCCGCCGTCGCGCTCCCGGACCTGTCCGAAGCCGAGCAGCTGGTGGCTGGCGGCGCGCGCGCGCGGCTCTTGCCGGTCGTGACGGCGCGTCTGCGCTACTTGTCCGAAGAGGTCGAAGCGATGCGGCAGATCTTGCTCGGCGAAGAGCCGCGCGCCTCACTCGGCGCAGGCGATCTGCTGCGCTTCGTGGTCGATGACGACACCTGGCCACTCGCCGCCCTCCGCGACCACCTCACGCTCGCCTCACCCGTGCTGCGCCACGCCCTGCGCAGCGCCCTGGCGCTGGCCACGGCCTACGCGCTGGCGATCGCCCTACCCTGGGCGACGCGGCCGTATTGGATGCTGCTCAGCGTCGTCGTGGTGTTGCGCGGAACGCTCGACGACACGCTGTCGCGCCGCAACGCGCGCGTGCTCGGGACCGCCATCGGCTGCGCGCTCGTGATGGCGATGGTGCCGATCGCGCCCGAGCCGCTGCTGCAACTGGCGTTCGTCGCCGCGGTCGGGCTGGCCCACGCGTTCGTGAACGTGCGCTACCTGCTGACGGCCATCGCCGGCACCGTGATGGCCCTGCTCCAAGCTCACTTCGTAGCCCCGATGGCGACCTCCCTCGTGATCGAGCGGCTGCTCGACACGGTGGCGGGCGCGCTCTTGGCCTGGGGCTTCAGCTACGTGCTACCGAGCTGGGAGCGGCGCGCGCTGCCGGCGGCGGTCGAGCGAGCGCTCAGCGCGCTGCGAGACTACGCTCGGCGCACCCTCGAGCTCGACGAGGTGCGCGCCGAGCATCGGCTGATGCGTCAACGCGCCTACGACTCGCTGGAGGTGGTGGCGGCGGCGCTACGGCGCAGCGCGGCCGAGCCTCGCCGCGTTCGGCCGCCCGTGAGTGAGCTCATGACCCTGCTCGATCACGCCCAGCGCTTGATGGCGCACCTGTCGTCGCTGCGCTCGTTGCTGCAACGCCGAAGAGCGGGCCTTTCGCCGGGCGCGGTGCGCGCTGAGCTCGACGGCGCGCGCGCGGCGATCGACGCTCGACTCTCGCTCCAGACGAGCGTCGCCGCGAGCGCGCATCCCCCAACCGAGCAGTACCTCGGTGAGCTGCCGGGCGACCCCGCCGACCGCGATCCGCTGCCCTGGCTGATGCGGCGCCTCGACGCCTGCGTGTACGACGCGGGCGTAACGGGCGAGGGCGCGCGGCGCGCGCTGCGCCGGCTTGCGCGCGAGCCTTAGCCGAGCCATGAGCGGCCGTGGAAGTCACCACGCTCGCGCTGCTGCTCGGTCAAATCGCGTCCATATTGGTCGTTTCACGGCTGCTGAGCGTCGTCATGAAGTGGCTCGGGCAGCCGCTGGTGATCGCGGAGATGCTGGCCGGCATCGCGCTCGGCCCGTCGCTGCTCGGCTGGCTCTGGCCCGCCGCCTACGGCGCGCTCTTTCCCCCGCCGACGCTGGGCGGCTTGAAGATGCTCAGCGAGCTCGGCTTGGTGCTGTTCATGTTCTTGGTAGGGCTCGAGCTCGACCCGGCGCTGCTGCGAGGTCGCAGGCGAGCCTCGCTGCTCATCAGTAACGTCGGCATCGTGCTGCCGTTCGCGCTGGGGCTCGGCCTGGCCTGGGCGATCTACGACACGCACGCGCCCCCCGGCGTCGCGTTCACGCCGTTTTCGCTGTTCCTCGGCACCGCCATGAGCGTCACCGCCTTCCCGGTGCTGGCGCGCATCCTCGCCGAGCGCGGGCTCACGCAGTCACGCGTGGGCGCCATCGCGCTCGCCTGCGCGGCGGTCGACGACGTCTCGGCGTGGTGCCTGCTCGCGTTCGTGGTCGCGATCGCGCGCGCAGGCGCGCTCAGCGACGCGCTGCTGACGGTCGGGCTATCGGCGGCGTTTACGCTGCTCCTGTTGCTCGTGGTGAGGCCGATGCTGAGGCGCTGGAGCGACTCCCTCAGTCGTCGAGGTGGGCTCGGCTCGTCGCAGCTGGTGAGCGTGTTCGTAGGTGTTTTGCTGTGCGCGGGCATCACCGAGGTCATCGGTATCCACGCGCTGTTCGGCGCGTTCTTGCTCGGCGTGGTGATGCCGAAAGACGGCTCGCTCGCGCGCGAGCTGACCCACAAGCTCGAGTCGATCGCGGTCTTGCTGCTCGTGCCCTTGTTCTTCGCCTACAGCGGGCTGCGTACGCAGATTGGGCTCGTCAGCAGCGGCGACGAGTGGCTGATCACGCTCGGCGTCATCTTCCTGGCGACGCTCGGGAAGTTTGGCGGCGGCGCGATCGCGGCGCGCCTCTCCGGCGTGAGCAGCCGCGAAGCGAGCGCGATCGGTGTGCTGATGAATACGCGAGGGCTGATGGAGCTGATCGTGCTCAACGTGGGCATGGATTTGGGCGTGATCACCCCCACCGTGTTCACGATGCTGGTGATCATGGCGCTCGTGACCACCTTCGCGACCACGCCAGTCTTGCGCGCCATCTACTCGCCCGCCGCCGACGCTGCGGAGCGCCCAGCGCGGCCGGCCTCGATCTAGAAGCCGAACTCGTGCGATGGCTTCGCGCGTTTTACGACGCTGCGCCGCGGCGGCGCCTTCTTGACGGACGGGGGCGGCGCCGAGGGCGCCACGTACGCGGACGCTTCCGAAGGCCGAACCGGCGCCGGCGAGACGACCGGCGGCGAGACGACCGACGGCGAGACGACCGATGGCGAGCTGACCGATGGCGAGGCTTGCGCCGACGGGCTCGCCAGCAGCGGCGCTGGGGAGGCGGACGCAGCAGGTCGCAGCCACCAAGCGGCCGCACCCGTCGCCAGCGCCACGGTCCCCGCCAAGCCCCAGAGCCAGGCAGAACGCTTCTTGGCCGGGGCCGCCGCCAGCTCGCCAGGCGCTGGCGGCGCCGAAATGGCCGCCGGTGCACGGTCGGTGGCGGGGGCGACTCCGCTGCGCGCGCGTGGCATCAAGGAGGGCACGTCGGGGGCGCCCGACGGCAGCAGAATTTCGACGCCGGTGGTGGCCCCGCTCAGCCAACCGTGACGAAGCGAGCGGGCGGCGGCGTCGGTACGCGCTCCGCGCTCGAAGGCCCACAGCGCCAGCGCCTCGCCGAGCTCCCACATCGAAGCCCAGCGCTGCTCGCGATTCTTGCGCAAGCAAACCTCGACGATGGTCCACAGCGCGGCGTCGGCTCCGCCTTGACCGGCGAAGGGTTGGGGCGCGTCGCGCAGGATGCTCGCGACCAGCGCGTTGTAGTTGTTGCCCACGAAGGGCGGCGCGCCCGTGATGAGCTCGTACAGCACGACGCCGATCGACCAAATGTCCGTCCTGAAATCGAGGTCGTCGAGGCCACGCGCCTGCTCCGGAGACAGGTAATAGGGGCTGCCGACGACCGCGCCGGCTTGGGTCAGCCGCGTATTTTGGCTCTCTTGGAGCTTGGCGATCCCGAAGTCGAGCATCTTGGGTTGCACGCGCCCGCGTTGATCGGAGGCGATGAAGATGTTCTCGGGCTTCACGTCGCGGTGGATGATGCCCTTGTTGTGTGCGGTGCCCAGCCCGTCGATGATCGGCAGCATGAGCCCGATCGCTTCTTTGGCGGGCAAACGCTGTTCACGCGCCAGGCGAGCCTGCAGCCCCTCGCCTTCGAGCAGCTCCAGCGCCAAGAACGGCTCCTTCAGGTCGCTGACGCCGAAGTCGAGCACGCGCACCAGCGCTGGGTGCCCGAGCTGAGCCGCCGTGCGCGCCTCTCGCTCCATGCGCTCGACCGCGCCCGTGCCCGCCAGCTCCGGGCGCAACATCTTGAGCGCGATGTCGACGTCGAGCGCCGTGCTGCGCGCCACCCAGACGACTCCCGCCGCGCCTTCGCCGAGCTTTCGCTTCAGCACGTAGCGACCGGCGACCTGGTCTCCGGGAGCTCGCTCTGTCTGCTGAGAATGGGTCGAGGGATGCGCCATGCGCTCACGGCCGGACGATGCGAGCGCTGAGACCATCGACTAACTTAGCATGTCCGCACGTGAGCGGAGGTGCGACGCTTTTGCACTGTCGTGAATGGTGATCGGAGCGGCGACGCTGTCGGTCCAGGCGAAGCCGCAAGGCAGGTTGTCGTGGTCGGAGATGTCCACGACACGGGCTCGAGGGTGAGCAGCAGCAGCAGGGTGACGGCGGTGAGAAATGACGACTGGCGAGAAGCAAATGCGAGGAAGGCAGCGCGACCAGCCACTGCGTTTGCGAGGGGCCGCGTGAACCGGTCACCTTCGAGCGTCGATGTGATAACGAGGGTTCGACGCGAACCACCGATAGCCCTCGCGGTGAGGTGATTCACGCCGACGGCGATGGAACGCTCGCTCCGCGCAGCTGCTGAGCGGCAGCGCGTCCACCCTTCTTCATCAGCAACAGCCTCGATCAGCACCACGCGAATACATGGAAGCTCGTCTCATCCCGGTACGCCCCGTGAACCTCGTCCCCCACCGGCCTTCGGCCCCGCGCTTCAGCGCCGCAGCCGTCTGTGCGCTCGCGCTCGCGGCGACGGCGTGCCTGCGCCCTCCTTCAGAGGCCGAGCTCGCCAAGCAAGAAGCCGCCAAAGCCTCCGCTGCCGCGTCCGGCAGCAACGAAGGCAAAGGCCCGCAGGCGGTGCCTTACGAGTGGAAGAGCGTGGCCATCGTTGGCGGCGGCTTCGTCACCGGCTTGATCTACAGCCCCGTCAAGGCGGGCATCCTGTACGCGCGCACCGACATCGGCGGCGCCTACCGCTACGATCCGGTCAAGAAAAGCTGGATACCGCTCACTGATTTCCTGAGCAAAGCCGATGGCCATTACATGGGCATCGAGAGCATCGCCGCCGATCCGGTGAACGCCGATCGCGTGTACATGGCCGTCGGCATGTACACCCAGTCTTGGGCGGGCACGGGCGCGTTCATGCGCTCCGACGATCGCGGTGACAACTGGCGGGTCATCCCGATGCCGTACATGAAGATGGGCGGCAACGAGATGGGCCGCGGCAACGGCGAGCGCCTCGCCGTCGATCCGCTCGAGCCGAAGACGCTCTACTTCGGCTCGCGCAAGAACGGACTGTGGAAGAGCACGGACGAAGCGCTCACGTGGAGCCGCGTCGACAGCTTTCCAGCCAAAGACGACGCGAATGGCTTCGGCATCCCGATCGTGATTCCCGTGCCCAACGGGCAAAAGCCCGGTCAACCGAGCAAGCTCATCTACGCCGGCGTCAGCGACAAGGAAGTCGGCATGTACCGCAGCCAAGACGCGGGCAAGACCTGGCAGCCGCTGCCCAAGCAGCCCAAGGGCAACCTGCCCAGCCGCGCCGTGGTCGACAAAGACGGCAAGCTCTACATCGCCTACTCGAACGGCCCTGGGCCGCACGACGTGACCGACGGCGCCCTCTACCGCTTCGATCCGAAGTCCGACACCTGGACCGACATCTCACCGATCAAGCCCAGCGACGGCGACAAGTTCGGCTACGCGGCGGTCGCGCTCGACGCGCAGCGCCCCGGCACGCTGGTGGCGACCACCATCGACCGCTGGGCGAAGGGCGGCGAAATCTTCCGCACCAGCGACGGCGGCAAGACCTGGAAGCCGATGATGACGAAGGCCACCATCGACGGCGACGGTGTCGCTCACACCTACCACCACCGCCCCAAGATCGGCGCCCCGCAGTGGATGAGCGACATCAAGATCGATCCGTTCGACTCGAAGATCGCCATGACCGTCGATGGTGGCGGCATCTGGGCAACCCACGACTTGACCGAGGCCGACGCCGACAAGCCGACGGCGTGGGCGTTTCACACCCGCAACCTCGAAGAGACGGCGGTGCGCGCCCTGGTCAGCCCCCCCGAAGGCCCGCAGCTGTTGTCGGTGATGGCCGACGTCTGCGGCTTCCGCCACGACTCGCTCGACGAGTCGCCCAAGCGCGGCACGTTCACGAACCCCACCTGCGCCAGCGCCGACAGCATCGATTTCGCCGGCAAGAAGCCGAGCGTGGTCGCGCGAGCCGGGTCGCACCCGTGGGACGGTACGAAGGGACCACGCGGGGCCGTGTCGTTCGACGCGGGCAGCACCTGGAAGCAATTCGAGGTGGAGCCGCCCGGCAGCGAGGGCTTGGGCAACATCGTCGTCTCGGCCGACGGCAGCACGCTGCTCTGGGCGGCTCGCGGCGCCCGCGCGGCGTACACCACCGACAACGGTAAGACTTGGAAAGACGCCGCGGGGCTCCCGAACCCTACCAAGACCCCGGAGTGGGCACCCCACGCCCTGCGCCTCGCGTCGGACCGCGTCAACGCCAAGAAGCTCTACGCCTACGACGCGCTCACCGGGGACGCCTACGTGAGCGTCGACGGCGGCGCCAACTTCACCAAAGGCTCCACACCGCTCTCCTCGCGCCCCGAGTACGAACTCGTGACCACCAGCATCCAAGCCGTCCCCGGTAAAGAGGGCGAAGCCTGGATCACCGCCGGAAAGCAGCTCGCGCGCACGACCGACTCCGGTCAGAGCTACCTCGGCGTGGGCACCGTGGACGAAGCGTTCGCGCTCGGCTTCGGCAAGGCCGCGCCGGGCAAGAGCTACCCGTCGATTTACATCTCCGGCAAGGTGGAGGGGCTGGTGGGCTTCTTCCGTTCGGACGATGAGGGCGAGTCGTGGGTGCGCATCAACGACGACAAGCACCAATACGGCGGCAGCTTCGTGATCATCGGCGACCCGCGCGTCTACGGTCGCGTGTACATCGGCCCGCCCGGGCGCGGCATCATCTACGGCGAGCCGAAGAACTAATCGATCGCTCACGAGCGACCGGCGCCGCGGCTTCAGTTCGCGAGGCAGTGGCGCCGGATGTAGCGGCGGAGCCCTGAGTTGAGCTCTTCCTCGTAGTAGCGCTGGGCGATCTCGCGGTGGCGCGAGCTGCGCGGGTGCTCGAGGCAGTTGGCGATCAGCTCGTAGCCGACCTGCAGCACGTGCGAGTCTTCCGGAAACTCCTCGCGGTATTGCTGGAGGAGCCGGCGCAAACCGGCGACGTCGCCGACGTCCATCGCACCATTCAAGCTACCAACGAGGTTATTTTCTCGGTAGATGCGCTGGTGTCGAGGGGTGAGGCCGTGCGGCGCCATGCCCTGGGGCTCAGGCGGGGCGACCGAGCCGGCCGGATAGATTTGCTGTCCATCCGGCAGGAAATCCGCTTGCTCCACCGGCGCGGGCGGCGGCGCCTTCGCCGCTGGCTCGCGCTCGGCGCTCGCTCGCACCACGGCGGGCAGGGGCTCTGGCGCGGGGGGCGTCGGCCGCAGTAGCCACCAGCCGAGCAGCGCGACGGCGAGCAGCGCCGCCGCCCCGGCGGCCTTTTTGGCGCCTGCGGCTAGTTTGGCGGGGGGGAGCGAGCTTTCCAATCAGGGTTTGGTGAAGGTCCAGGTGACCTTCTGGGTCGAGCGCTTCCAGGCAGTGCCGTGGCAGTAGTTGCCAGTCACGCTGGGCGGGCAGACGCTCGTGCGCAGCTTCACGAGATCCGTGGTGGCGTTGTCGTAGGCGGTGGCGGTGATGGTGTGCGCGCCCGACGCCAGGGAAGCGGTCGAGAAGGTGGTGCCGGCGTTGACGCTCACCTTGCCGTCGATGTCCCAGTCTACGTTGATGACAGCGGGATCGATCACGTTGACCTTGAGCGTAGCCGGCACGCTCGCGACGGCGCCCTCCGGCGGCTCCGTCGAGTCGATGGGCACGACCGCGCGCCAGATACCGAACACCATCTGCTCACGCGACACCGAGTTGAAGCTGGTGTCCACGTTCATGCCGAACAAGCTGTTCATCATCGAGTTGCACGACGGGCGATATTGCCCGCTGGCGACGTAGCGGCTGCCCTGCCAGGTGCCCTGCATGCCGGTGGCGCCCATATCCGGTACTTTCAGGCCCTTCTGAGTGGTGCCGAGCCACATCGCCCACTTGTTGTCGGTGGTGGTGCAGTTACCGGCCGAGTTGACCTCTTGGTACGCTTGGCCGCTGCTGCCGCAGCTGGCCTGCTGGTTCTGGCAGCCGGTTTGACTGCCGTACTCATCCGCCAGTTGGTGGTGGCCGTGGCCGCCCTCGTGCAGCGCCGCGCCGGCCGCATCTGCGTGCGCGCCGGACCACAGCATCAAGATGCTGCCCGTGTTCTCCCATTTGTCCTGGTTGAGCACGACAGCCTTCCAGTCGACCTCGAAGGACGCGGGCACGTTCTCCTTGATGTAGTTGTTGACCTTCGTGGAGTCGACCCGCGCCAAGCGATCGCCACCGTTGCCGCCGTCGAAGATGGTCGGGCCGTTGCCGATGCCGTCGTTCTGGCTGACCGCCTTCATCACGCAGATGTTGACGAACTTGCGGTAGCGACCGTAGGGCTCCCCGCTCTCGTGCTCGAAGCGCCGCTTCGCCATCACTTCGATGTGAGTCTTGAGCGTGGTGTCGACGGTCGTCGCCGTATAGCCGTCTGCCAAGATCAGGTAGTTGACGCGGTTCTTGGGAGGGCCGGCGTTCTCGAACGCCCAACCGTCTTTGCCGCAGTCGAGCGCGGGCACCGCGGGGCTGCCGCCGCTGCCCCCAAAGCCGGTCTGACCGCCGCTGCTGCCGCCCGCTGCCGCTCCAGCTCCGCCGGCCGGGCTGGTGCCGCCAGCTCCCGCGTCCGGGTTGCCGCCAGTTCCGGGCGTGCCGCCCGAGGCCTCACTGCCGCCGTCATTGCCGGAGTCCGAGCTGCTACCCGCGGGGGAGTTGCTGCCGGCGCTGTTGCCCGCGCCGCTCGCGCCGCCGCCCGGTGAGCTCGCCCCGGCGCCATTGCCGTCGGGGTCCGGCCCGTCCGGCGTTCCCGAACAGGCGACAGTTGCGGATAGCGCGGCCAGAAACGTGATGGCCGCGAGGTGAGAGCGTGAGAGGCGAAGCTTCATGTCCAATGCCCTTGCGTGCGGCCAGCAGCGCCATTCTGGCGCCGACAGTTGTAAAAATATACCAGAACTTGGAAAAACCCCGCGCCGACACGCGGGACATTGGAAGAGTGACGGAGTGGCCCCCGCGAACATCAAAAAAAGGATGATGGGGTTTTTCGCGCTACAGCGACGCACCGTTTCACGGCGTCACGCAGCGACCGCCACCGGAGCCTTCGATCCGGGCTGACACTTTCCTGCGCCGGCGAAGCCCACGCGCGCGCGCTCACTCACCGATCACGAGACCGGTCGGCGTAGCACCGTCGAGTCCCAGGGCCCGAGCTGCACGGTGCCGTGGAGCGGACTTTGCCTCAGCAAGTCGACGAAGTTTGCGGAGGGAAGCGGGAGCGTGCGCTCCTCCGCGGAGAAGTTCTGCAGGAACAAGTACTCGTGGTTCGGACCGACGCGGCGCTGAGCTGCCAGCTTCGGCGGCAGCATGCGCCCGAGGCTCTGCGTGAGGCCGAGCTGCTCGATCAGCGCGCCGTAGAAATCGAGCAGGAACGTGCCGCCGAGCCGCGCCGCTTGATAATAGGCGACGCCTCGCCCGTACTGATGCCGCGTGAGCGCTGGTGTGCCCGCGTAGAAGTCTTCCGCGTAGTCGATGAGCGAGGTCGCGCCGCGTAGCTCCACGAGCGCGCACAGCTCTTCGGCCACATAGCTCGAAGCGAGCCGCAAGCCGCTGGCCTCCGGCCGTGTCACGGCGCGCCGGGTGGCGGCACGGGGAAGCCAGTCGGTCTCCTCGTTCCAGATCCCCAGCACGTTCATCAAGCCGTCGCCGGGAAATCCGCCGAGAAAGCAGCGATTCGTCTGATCGCAGTGACCGCTGTAGTACGTCGTGACGAGCGTGCCGCCGCCCTCCACGAAGCGCGCGAGGCGCTCGCCGACTCCTGGCGCGAGCATCCACAGCTGCGGAGCGATCACGAGCGTGTACGCCGAGAGGTCACGCCCAGCGCCGACTACGTCTACGGAGACGCCGTGGCGCGCGAATGGCGAGTAGTGATCGAGCGCGACCTCCGCGTAGGTGTCGCGGGGAGCAAGCTCACCGACGGCCCAACCCTCGCCGCCGGAGCGAACGCCTTCCGAGGCCTCGAACGCCCAGCGCACCTCCCAGTCGTAGATGATGGCGACGCGGCTCTGCGTCTCAGAGCCGATGATCTCGTGCAAGCGGGAGTAGCGCTCGCTCAGCTCGGCGACGCTGCGAAAGACGCGCGTGTGCTCGTGACCGACGTGATCTACGACCGCGCCGTGCAGCTTTTCGCCCCCGGCGCGCCCCTTGCGCCACTGGAAATAGCAGGTGCCCTCCGCGCCGTGCCCGAGCGCCTGCAGCATCTCGGCTTGGTGCATCTTCGGGCGTTTGAGCTGGGCCGGGTGCTTCCACTGCGGGGCATCGGGACAGCTCTCCATCAGCATCCACGGGCGGTCCGGCTTGAAGCTGCGGTGCAGGTCGTCTTTGAAGGCGACGCGCAGCACGCTCCGCTCGAGCTCGGGCGAGTCCGGCGAATACGCCGGGTACTGATCGTCGGACACGATGTCGAGCTCGGCCGCTTGCTTCGCGTAGTCGATGCCCGAATGCAGCCCCATCAGGTTGGTGGTCACGGGCGCGTCGCGCGAGGAGCGCCGGAGCGCGGCGATCTCGGCGCGCATGAAGTCGATCGAGAGGTCGCTGGTGAAGCGGCGAAAGTCCAGCTTCAAAGAGTCGATGCTCCCGTCGCGCGGATCGATCTGATCGAAGCGCGTGAAGGTGTGGCTCCAGAAGGCGGTCCACCAGGCGTCGTTGAGCGCTTCGACGCGGCCGTAGCGTCGCTCGAGCCAGCCGTGAAAGCTCGCCAGGCACAGCTCGCAGAAGCACTCGCCGCTGTACTCGTTCGAGATGTGCCACATGCCGAGCGCGGGGTGCTGGGCGTAGCGCTCCGCGAGCCGGCCGTTCACCTCCGCCACCTTCCCGCGGTACACGGGCGAGGACCAGCAGTGGTTGTGGCGTCCGCCGTGCAGCTCGCGCGCGCCGCTGCGTCCGACCCGGCGAATTTCCGGGTACTTCTGCGAGAGCCAGGCCGGCTTGGCGCCGCTCGGCGTGGCCAGCACCACGCGGTGCCCCGCCTCCGCCATGCGATCCATGATGCGGTCGAGCCAGCCGAAATCGAACACGCCCTCTTCGCGCTCGTAGCTGGTCCACGCGAAGACGCCGAGCGCGAAGGTGTTGCAGCCGGCGAGCTGCATCAGCCGGAAGTCTTCGTCGATGATCTCGGGCGTGCGCAGCCATTGATCGGGGTTGTAGTCACCGCCGTGGAGGAGGCGCCGCGAGCCAGGCATCAGCAAAGGTCGGACCATGTCAGCACCAAGTCAAAGTCACGCGCTCACTCGTCGCGCGCACGACTACGCCGCCGAGCGGCCCGGGCACCCGCCCGCTCGGCGCCGAGATCTGCGTCCCCCCTTCCAGCTCGGCAAGCTCGCTTGCCCACGGCAGCTGAATCTCGAAGTCACGGCTCGGGCCGCTCACCGTCAGCGTTCGCTCCCGGTGCTCGATCCGGAAGCTGCCGCAGAGCTTCGCGTCGCGGCCCCAGATCTCGAGCGCGCGCGTCACGTTCTCGAGCTTGCCGCAGACGAGGCGGAGCCCCTTGCCGTAGTCGTAGTCGACCTGGCCCAGCTCCGGGCTCAGGGGAACCACGGCATTTTCGCGGATCCACAGCGGAACGCCGAAGAAATCCAGCTCGTCGAAGTACCAGCGCCCGCCGCTCCTCACCTCGCCGGTCAGCAGGTGAGTCCACTGGCCTTCTGGCAGGTAGTACTCGGCGCGCGAATCGTGAAAGAGCGGCGCGACCAGCAGATCGTCGCCCAGCAAGTACTGGCGATCGAGGGTGCGGCAGGTCGGGTCGGCCGGGAACTCGAGCAGCATCGGCCGCATCATCGGCAGCGACGCGCGGTGCGCCTGCAGCGCAGCGCGCATCAAGTAGGGCATCAGCCGGCACTTGAGCTGCGTGAAGTAACGCACCACGTCGACCGCTTCTTCGTCGTAGACCCACGGCACGCGGTACGAGGTGCTGCCGTGCAGGCGGCTGTGCGACGACAGCAGTCCGAAGGCGACCCAGCGCTTGTAGACGGCCGCGGAGGCCTTGCTCTCGAACCCGCCGATGTCGTGGCTCCAAAAGCCGAAGCCCGACAGCGCTAGCGACAAGCCGCCGCGCAGCGTCTCCGCCATCGACTCGTAGTTGCCGTAGCAGTCACCGCCCCAGTGCACGGGGAACTGCTGACACGTCGCGGTCGCGGAGCGGGCGAACACGGCCGCTTCCTGCTTGCCGCGCTTGCGCTCGAGCAGCTCGAACACCGCTTTGTTGTACAAGTACGTGTAGTAGTTGTGCATTCGGCTCGGATCCGAGCCGTCGAAATAGGCTACGTCTTCGTGCGGGATCTCTTCGCCGAAGTCGGTCTTGAAGCAGTCGACGCCCATGTCGAGCAGCTCCTCGAGCTTGTCTTGGAACCAGCGGGTCGCGGCGGGGTTCGTGAAGTCGACGAAGCCCATGCCGGCTTGCCAGCGGTTGCGCTGGTAGACGTCGCCGCTCGGGCGCTTCAGCAAGTAGCCGTTGCGAGCGCCCTCCGCGAACAGGTGCGAGCGCTCCGCGATGTACGAGTTGATCCAGACGCAGACGTGTAGCCCTTTGTCCTTCAAGCGCCGCAGCATGGCCGCCGGCTCCGGGAACACCTCTTCGTCCCACTGGAAATTGCACCAGTGGTTCCCCTTCATCCAGAAGCAGTCGAAGTGGAACACGTGCAGCGGGATCTGGCGCTCGCGCATGCCGTCGATGAAGCCCATCACCGTGGGCTCGTCGTAGTTGGTCGTGAACGAGGTGGTGAGCCACAAGCCAAAGGTCCACGCCGGCGGCAGCGCGGGCCGGCCCGACAGCGCGCCGAGCTTGTCCAGCACCTGCTTGGGGTCGGGGCCGTAGATGAAGAAGTAGTCGAGCTCCTCCCCCGGCGCCGCGAACTGCGCGCGCATCACCTGCTCGGTGCCGATCTCGAACGAGATCCTGTCGGGCGAGTTCACGAGCACGCCGTAGCCGCTCGTGGTCATGAAGAAGGGGACGTCTTTGTAACCCTTGTCGGAGCAGGTGCCGCAGTCGGCGTTCCACATATCGACGGTCTGGCCGTTCTTGGCGAAGGCCGAGAAGCGCTCACCCAAGCCGTAGACGAGCTCGCCGGCGCGCAGCGTGAGCTGCTCGCGCAAGAAGCGACCCTCCCCCGGCTTGTCCATCATCGAAAGCGCCTTGTACGGGCTGCTCGTGATCGGTTGGCCCGTGCTGCGATCGACGAAGCGCATACCCCACGGATCTTTGGTGATGCAGAGCTCGACGCCGCCAGCGACGACGCGAAGCTCTGTCTCCGTTTCCGTGACGACGAGCGGCTGCTCGGCCGCCCTCAGCGTGAAGTCCGGACCTCGGCGCACGCGCCCGAGGTGATGCGACAGGCGCACGCGCAGCACGTCGGGGCCCGGCGTGCTGATACGCACCGTGAACATGTCACCCTGCAGCGTCGCCCAGCGCTCGTGCTCGGGGCGGCTCGAGACGTGGACGCAGAGCTCCGTCGCTGAACGCTCCACGCCATCGACGCGCGCCAAATAGGTCGGAACCACGCCCGGCAGCATCCGCCAGGCGCCATCACCAAAACGCATGAGAAACTCCTCGTCGCACGCACGCACGCACACCGGACGGTCCGCGCCTCGT
Organism: Pseudomonadota bacterium; assembly: GCA_023431345.1. Lineage (GTDB taxonomy): Bacteria > Myxococcota_A > Polyangia > Polyangiales > Polyangiaceae > PMG-095. The sequence goes on along the minus strand of JAEYWK010000237.1, from coordinate 36,734 downwards.
TGGCGCAGACCGCCGGCAGCCTTCAGCTGAGCTATTCGGTCGTGAAGGCGATGTCGTCGAGTGCGATCTCGAGCTCACGCGACGTGTTGTCGTTCGTGAGCGCGAACTCCAGACCGAACAGGTCGTCCCCGCTCGCGGGGACGGCCGTGCCGGCGGCGTTGCCATCTTTGAAGTCCGCCCACTTGTACGTGTGCTCCGTCCACTCTTCGGTGAGCTGGAACGTGAGCGCCGGGCGATCACACGGGCCGGCGTCCGGGCACTCGCCGCCCTTCATCTCGACCTCGACGGCGTTGGTCGAGAGCAAGAGCTTCACCGGGCCTACCGGCGAGACGCCGCGCGCCCAGAACGTGACGCCCGTGTAGACGCTCGCGTCGACGCACGCCATCCAGAGGCCGAACCCGCCGCCCCAGGTAGCGTTGTGGATCTTGCCAACGATGGCTTGCGTGCTCTCTTCGTCATGGCCCTCGGACAGCTCGACCGCGGTGGTCGACGGCTCTTCGGTCGCCGTGAGATCGGAGTAGATGTAGGTGCCGCCGAGCAGGCCCGCGCTCTCGAAGGTGAAGGTGCCAGTAGGCGTAGTCAGGTTCTCGAAGTCGGTGATGCTCGGGCTGGTGCCCGAAGCCTCGGCGGTCGACGCGCACGAGATCATGACCGCCGGGGTGCCGCCGCTGCCACTGCTGCCGCCGCCACCCGAAGCGCCGGCCGCGCCGGAGCCCGCGCTGCCGCCCGTGCTGCCGGCGCCGGAGCTGCCCCCTTGCGCGCTCGAGCCAGCCTTGCCGTCGGCATCCGGCTCGTCGTTGCTGACGCACGCGACCGAGAACCCAGCCGCCAGCACGGCGACCAGCGCCGAGTGAAACATCGCCGAACTTGTCATAGAAGACTCTCCTTGGAGGCCCCACGAACGTGAGGCCTGACGACCCGTCTTTGCCGGGCGCCTCGCTATAGACGCTGAAGCTGGCACCGATTCCAGCAAAATCATCCGTAAAAGGCGGACCTTCGAATTTGAGATAAAGCGGTAGCAAACTGCGAAACTCGATATCTGGAGGCCGACATCGAGGCGCAGAGAATGCGAAGAGATCGCGATGATCTGAGAACCCGCAAATAGCGCTTGCGACGCGCCCAGCGCCCAGCCTACCCGTCCCTCAAACAAGAATGAGTGAAGTCGAGCAGGTCGAGCCACCGCGAATCGCGCGCGTCGAAGCGCTCATCGAGCAAATGACGCTCGTGGAAAAAGCGGGCCAGATGTCGCAGCTGGCTTGGGGCTTCGGCGACGAAGCGCAGATCTTGCGCGACGCGACCGCGGGCAAGATCGGCTCGGTCTTGAACACGACGTCGCTCGAGCAGCGCAATCAGCTGCAGCGCGCGGCGCTCGCGTCACGCCTCGGCGTGCCGATCATCTTTGGCCGCGACGTGATCCACGGCTATCATACGATCTTCCCGATCTCGCTCGGGCTCGCCGCGAGCTTCGACCCGTCGCTCGCCGAGCGCACCGCCCGCGCCGCCGCGCGCGAGGCGGTGGAGATGGGCATCGACTGGACGTTCGCGCCGATGATCGACGTCACCCGCGATCCGCGCTGGGGCCGCGTCGCCGAGAGCTTCGGGGAGGACGCGCTGCTGGCTTCGCGCATGGGCGCGGCGATGGTGCGCGGCTTCCAGGGGCGGCCTGGCGATCGTGATCGCATCGCCGCCTGCGCCAAGCACTTCGCGGCCTACGGCGCGACCGAATCCGGCAAAGAATACAACACGACCTGGGTGCCCGAGCCGCTGCTCCGCGACGTGTACCTGCCGCCGTTTCGGGCCGCGGTCGAGGCGGGAGCGCTGACCTTCATGTCGGGCTTCAATGACTTGAACGGCGTGCCCGCCAGCGGCAACGCCTTCTTGCTCCGCCAGATCCTCAAGGGGGAGTGGGGCTTCACCGGCTTCGTGGTGAGCGACTGGGCCTCGATGTTCGAGATGATCGCGCACGGCTACTGCGCCGATGAGCCCGATGTGGCGCGCGTGGCCGCGCTCGCCGGCGTCGATCTCGAGATGGCGAGCCCCACGTACTTGGCCCACTTGCCGCGGCTGGTGGAGAGCGGCGTGGTGCCGCGGTCGATCGTCGACGACGCCGTGCGCCGCATCTTGCGCGTGAAGCACGAGCTCGGCTTGTTCGATGAGCCGTACCGCAGCGCGCCCGTCACCAGCGTGTCGCTGTGCGCGGAGCACCTAGCGCTGGCGCACGAAGCGGCCGCGCAGAGCGTGGTGCTGCTGAAGAACGAAGGCGACGTCCTGCCTATCGCCAAGAGCGCGCGCAAAATCGCGGTACTGGGGCCGCTCGCGGACGCCCCTGCCGAGCAGCTCGGCAGCTGGGCTTACAACGGGGTCGTCGAAGCGGCGATCACTCCGCTCCGGGCCCTGCGCGAGCGCGCCGCCGATGGCGCGATCATCGCGCACGCGGCCGGCTTGAGCGACGGCCGCTCGCTGGACACGAGCGGCATCCAGGCCGCGGTCGACGCGGCCACGAGCGCCGACGTGGCGCTGCTGTTCTTGGGCGAGGTCGCGAACATCAGCGGCGAGTGTCGCAGCCGCGCGTTCCTCGACTTGCCAGGAGCGCAGCGCGAGCTGCTGGAGCGGGTGGCCGCGACCGGCACGCCGCTGGTGCTCGTCATCATGGCGGGGCGGCCGTTGGTGCTCGGCGACGTGTGCGCGCGCGCTTCCGCGGTCCTCTACGCTTGGCACCTGGGCACGATGGCGGGCCCTGCCTTGGCCGATGTGCTGCTCGGCGACGTCGTTCCGTCGGGCAAGCTGCCGATCAGCTTCCCTCGCAGCGTCGGGCAAGTGCCGGTCTACTACGCGCACAAGAACACGGGCCGCCCGCCGAAGGCCTCGCGCAAAGGCATCCCCACCGGCACGCCGCTCGACCCGAGCGACTACGACGCGAGCTACCTCGACGTGGAGGTGACGCCCGAGTTCCCCTTCGGCTTCGGACTGTCGTACGCGACGTTCGAGTACGGCAAGGTGGAGATCACGCCCACGCGCGCCCGCGTGACGGAGACCATCCGCGTGCGCGCGGAGGTCAAGAACACGGGCCGCGTGAGGGGCGACGAGATCGTGCAGCTGTACGTGCGCGATCTCGTCGGCTCCCTCACCCGCCCCGTGCGCGAGCTGAAGGGCTTTCAGCGCGTGTCGCTCGCGCCCGGTGAAACGAAGACGGTAGAGCTCACGCTCGACGCGGTCGCGCTCGCCTTCTGCGGGGCAGACCTGCAGCAGCGCGCCGAGCCGGGCAAGTTCCACGTGTTCGTCGGCGGCGATTCGCGCGCGCCGCTTGGCGGTGAAGTCGAGCTCGTTTAGTTTCTTCGCTACGAATAGGAGTATGGATGCGCCTTCGTCTCACGTCGACTAACTCGCTGACCTCCGCGCTGCTCGGCGCCATCATCACCGTCGCGTGCGGTGCCACTCAGACGGGGGCAAGCGACGCGAGCTTGATCCAGGCCCGCAGCCGCGCCGCCTCCGGCTCGAGCACGTACGCGGCGCGCTGCGCCAGCTGCCACGGCGAGCGCGGCGAAGGCAAAGCGTACGCCCCCTCGATCATCGGCGCCGGCGCGCTGCCGATGTACCCGCGTGATGCGTCCACTTCGCCGACCACCACCGACCCGGTTCAGCTGCAGATGCAGGCGCAAACGCGGCCACCCGGCGCGCCTTCGCGCGGCCCGCTGCGTAACGCAAAAGATCTGCACGACTACCTGAGCCAGCATCACCCCGACGAAGGGACCCGCGCGCTCACGCCCGCGGACGCGTGGGGTGTCGTCACGTTCATGCTCGTCGCGCACGGCAGCCAAGTGCCCGAAGCCGGCGTGAGCGCAGACAACGCTAGTCGCGTCGAGATTTCGCACTAGCGGGCGCGCGCGAATCGTCACGTCGCTGCCGGTCGCTCGTGATTTATGAGATGACTCGCAGTGGTTTTGAAAGACTCGAGTCCGCAAAGTCGAATACATGACGAACGGCGTGACAACTTCGAGTGTGTACTGGTAAACGAGCCGGGCCCCATGCAGCGACGGCAGTGGAAATACCAACGTGCGGTGGTCGTTGCCGTGCTTGCTGGTTCGGGGTTGACGTCGGTGGCGCACGGGGAACCACCGGCGGATGCGCTGCCGGGCTCGCCTCGCCCGGTGGGTCTCGGCTTGTCGCCGGAGGCTCCGCCGGTCGCGCCCGCCCCCGGTGGCCGCGCGCCTTCATTCGGAGCTCCCACCCCGCGCGGTGATGACGCGCTGTTCCGCATCGGCGGCAACCTCTACGCCTGGGAAGCGGTCGGCCTCGGTCGTGAGCCGACGCCCACCGACGGTCGTGATCTGGGCCTGCGCCTGCACGTGCCGGCGCTGAGCCAAGGCCGGCAGCCGTTCTATCCGCAAACGGGCATCACGCTGCGCTTCGAGTACGGCACCTCCGCGGTGCGCGGCACCGTCACGTTTCAAACGCGCGCGCCGGGGCGCGAGGCGCAAGGCTTCGACAAGCCGACGGAAGGGGCCTCGTTCGGACAGGCCTACCTCACGCTCACGCCCGCGCCGCTGGGCAAGCTGCGGCTCTCGGCGCGCGTCGGCGCCTTCACCGAAAACTTCGCGGGCCCGGGGCCGTGGGGCTGGGGCATCTTCGGTCCGATGCTGGCGACGCGCGGCTTCGGCGGCAGCGGCTTCGCGGAGCTCGACGTCACGCCCGCGCTGCGCATGAATTTCGAGCTCGGCACCAGCGGTGTCCCGAGCCTGCCGGAGGATTTTCGTCGCGGTGACTACACGGGCTGGACCGAGACCGGTCTGTCCAGCCTCGTCCACCACGCCCACGCCGGCCTCAGCTACAAGAACGCCTACGTCTTTCGCCTCCACTACGCGCGCACGACGGGCACCGACGAGCGCGTTTACCTGAAGAAGAACCCGAGCGACGGCCACATCGACACGCTGATCGCGGAGACGCGCGTCACCGCGCTGCCGTTCGGCGAGCTGGGCGTGAGCGGTGCCTTTTGGAACCTGAAGAACGCCGCTGCCATCCACGACGGCGTGTGGTGGGGCATCGATTGGACCAAAGGCGGTCAAGACCTCACCAACAAGTTCCTGGGCGCAAACAGCAACGGCACCGGCAAGCTGGCGGTCGTCAGCGCCCAGTACTCGATGAGCCTGGCCACGCTGCTCTATCACTACGCGGGCCGCTCGTTCGATGGCAACGCGCCGGACGTGCGGATTGCCTTGGCCGGCATCGGTCATTTCACGCTCGCCAGCAAAGAGAAGCAGCTCGACGGCGGCAACGGCTACCTGCTCGGCGCCGACGTCAACTACCAGATGCTGCGCTGGTTCTCGCTCACGCTGCGCAGCTACGGGGAGAGCCGCGACGCCGTCGTCACCAAACCTTACCGCGACGGCGACGTGATCCGAGGCGAGACCGGCGTCGGTCGCTGGTCGGTGTACAGCGTCTCGCCGGGCATCGCCTTCCGCACCGACTGGCAAAGCACCGATAGGCTCGAGCTGATCTACTCGCGGCGCTTCTACAGCGACACCGTCGACAACAACGCCGCGCTGCCGCTGGATCGCCACGTCTTCGCCCTCGGCGCTTACCTCGATTTCTAAGCAAGAGAGCACCCTATGTCGAACTCCGCTCACCCCCACCTGCACCGAGGCGTCGGCCGACGGCGTGCCCTGACCGGTCTGTTGCTGCTGAGCGTGGTCGCGATCCCCGCCGCCGCCCGAGCCCAGACGAGCAGCTTGCCGCGGCTAGGCTTGGATCCGGGTGAGCCGCAAGCGCCGAGCGCCGCGCCGTCGGTGCCGTTCGGCGTGCCCGCGACCTCGCGCCAGTTCACGCTCGATTTCCATGGCTACCTGCAGCTGCCGCTGCGCATCGGCGTGCTCCAGCGCGATGAGCCTGGCGCGGAGCAAAACACCACCGCGCTGCACACGCCGCCGCTGATCCCGCAGAATGTTCGACGTTTCGAGTACACCGGCGCGATCCCCGAAACGTGGACGCAGCTGAATTTCACTTACGGCAACTCCATCATCGCCGGCACCGTGATCTTGGCCGCGCGCTCGCTCACCGACGCGACCGGCACCTTCAACCCCGTCGAGCAGCTGGGCGCGAACGACGCCTACTTGACGTTGAACTTGAGCGAGCCCGCGGGCGTACCGCTGCAAGTGCGCGTCGGCGCCTTGACCGGCCGCTACGGCAACATGGGTATGTACGACTCGGGCCGCTACGCGACGCCGCTGATCGCCCGCACCAACACCATCGGCGAGAGCGTGGCCGCCGCCTTCAAGCTGGGCAAGGACGTGACGCTAGCGGTCGAGCAGGGCTTCGGGGGGCAGCTCGGGCGCCCTCCGCTGGGCTTGGTGCCCGCGGGCTGGAACGGCTTCGCCGATCCGAACGTCGGCGCGAGCTTCGTCAACCAGCTGCACGCGGGCGTCGGCTTCAAAGATCTCGTGCAGGTTGGCGCGCACTACTTCACCGCGTTCACCAGCGATGATCAGGTGACGGCGCCGCGCAAAGCCGACGGCCGCATCTCGGTGCTGGGCGCGGAGGCGCGGCTCACCGCCGGTCGCGCCGGACACCTGTTCCTCGCCGGCGCGCGCACCGAGGCGCGGGACGCCGCCGCTGTCGCGGGAGTGATCGAGGTCTTGAACGCGCGCGGCGGGCCCGAGATCATGGACGAGTATTTGGGCCCGAACAGCGGCGGGAACGGCTCGCTCACGGTGCTGGGCGGCCAGTACGACCTGAGCTTGGCGCGCCTCGTGTTCGCCGACGCCTACAAGGGCAAGAGCCCGGATTTGCGGCTGAGCCTGTTCGGTGCCTCCGTCTCGGTCGCGAGCGACGACCCGGCCTACGACGGTCAGAGCAAGCTCAAGGGCGGCGCCGAGGCCACCTACGACGTCGCCTCCTGGTTCGGCGTTTCGGCTCGCTTCGACCACGTTCGCCCCGACACCGACGACACCCGCCGAGCCTTCACCGTCATCTCGCCGCGCGTGCTCTTCCACACCGATTGGCAGAGCCGTGACGAGCTGGCGCTCCAATACTCCCACTTCATTTACGGCAGCACCGTGGTCGTCGAGCGCGGCTTTCCGCCGCGGCCCGATCCCGAGGTCAACCCCGACAAGCACGTGATCTCGCTGTCGGGCACGTTCTGGTGGTGATGTCATGCTGAAGCGCGTGCCCCTCGTTCGACAGGCTGGTTGGCTCGCGGGTCTCGCGTGGCTGACGTGTGCATGCAGCGCCACCAGCCCGCGCCCGCCCGTGCCGGTCGACTGCGCAGCGGGCGACGGCTACGAGCTCCAGTCGATGCTGCTGTTCGAGCCGGGCGAGGAGATGACCTGGTTCGCGAGCGGCGATCCGACCGGTCAGCGCGCGCCGTCACCTCAAGCCGAAGACACGACCGGCTGCGCGACGGGCGGCGCCGGTGGCTCGAGTAGTAGCGCTGCGGCCGGCAGCGGCACCGCGGGGCTCGCGAGCGCGAGCGCCGTCACCAGCGCTGCCTTCGAGCCGATCGACGGCGGGCGCTGCGGCAGCACGCAAGCCCTCGTGATACGCTCGCGAGGTCACACCGACTGGGGCTCGCTCGTCGGCAACTGGAAGATCGCGCAGACGGCTTGGGAAGCAGCCGGCTACGAAGGCATCGCGTTCTGGGCGCGCGCCTTCGGCGACAGCTCCGCGACGCTCGTCCTCGACACCTGGCAGACGTCCGCCGCCGGCACCGCGGGCATCGCGCAGCCGGGCGAAGTGTGCATCGTCGATTGCAGCGCAGGCAGCGGCACGCAAGCCATCGACGAGAGCGGCAACATCCTGACCCAAAGCTACGTCTCGCCGGCCGGTACCTGCGGCAACAGCTTCCAATACACGCTGACCGTGACCGACGACTGGCGCCTCTATGTGATCCCGTTCGAGGCGTTCTTCCAAGAACGCAAGCCGAACATGAGCGCCAGCGGGCTCGACCCCAGTCACATCAACGGCTTCTCGTTCCGAATGGCGAAAGAGTCCGGCATCGAGCTCTGGCTCGACGACGTCGCGCTCTACCGCAAGAAATAGCCTCGCCCGCGCTTCGCCGACTACGGCGTGTGCGCCCCGACCAGCCCGTAAGCCCGCGTACCTATTGTGTTCCCGCCCGCTCGGACGTTCGGGCTGGCGAGAAAACTTGGGCACGACAAAAAATTCGCGGGGAGGCGTCACCCGAGCAGGGGCCTTGGTTCTTTTGCCGGTGACGCCCATTGGCGGGCGCTTTTCGATATGTTGTCGAGACGCGATCCCGAGCGGTAGGGAGCAACATGGAAGCAGGCCTCCTCCACGATACGGACATGGCGAGCCGGCGAGCGCCCTGGCTCGTGACCGAAAGTGCCTGGTCGACGAGCTGCCGCACGACGCGCTGGAGCGTCGTGCTGGCCGCCGCTACCGAAGGCGAGCGAGCGCGACGCGCGCTCGACGCTCTGTACCGAATCTACTACCGGCCCGTGTTTGCGTTCATCGCCCGACGTCGCGGCCGTGAAGCGGCCACGGTGTTGGCTCACGATTTCATCGTCGACCGCATGGTCGAGGCGCATGACCTGAGGCTCGTTCAGCAGAGGTCGGGGCAACGCTTCCGGGGCTGGCTGTTCACCGCGCTACGGCACTTCCTCGCCAATCGCTGGAAGTTCGAGCGCGCTCAGCGCCGCGACGTGCGCCTGGTCGATTCCTGGTCCGGAGCCGAACCGAGCGACGCCCCGAACGAGCCGGTCCTGCTCGCGAGCGGGCACGACCAAGAGCGCCAGCTCGAACGCGCGCGCGCCCTCGCGCTCCTGACCGAGGTGCTCGAACGACTGCGCCACGAGTACTGCGCCCACGCCGCCACGGCGGGCGTGGACGGGGCGGCCCGCTTCGACGCGCTCAAGGTCTTCTTGCCGGGTCCGAACGCGGAGCTGGCCGACTACACCGCTTGCGCGGCCCAGCTCGGCGCCAGCGCCGACGCCGTAAAACAAGCGGTGCGGCGCCTGCGCATGCGCTTCGCGGACTTGCTCAACCAGCGGCTGCGTCAAAACGTCGAGAGCGACGCCGAGGTCGTGCTGGCGCGCCGCGCGCTGTGCCAGGCGCTGGAGCTGCCAGCCCCCCCTCACCCAAAAGGGTAAGTCGATGCTCCGCTGCAGCGAAGGCCACACGATTCCGGCCGACGCACCGGAGGGGCTTTGTCCGCGCTGCTTGTACGATCTCACCGCTCCGCCTTCGGTGCCCACCCGGCTCGGCCCCTACCGGCTGCTCGAGCCGCTGGGCGAAGGCGGCTTCGGGCGCGTCTATCGAGCCCAGCGCGATGACGCGACCACCACGGTGGCGCTGAAGGTCCTGCGCGCGGAGCTCGCCGACGAGCTGACGCTCGCTCACTTTCGGCGCGAGCCTACGGTCTCGGCCAAGCTGGATCCGCGCTTCGTCGTGCAGGTGCTGGACACCGGCGAGCACGACGGAACGCCGTACTTCGTCATGGAGTACATGCCAGGCGGCACGCTGCGGAGCCGCCTCGCGGACTACCGGGGCTCACCGCAGCGCGCCGCCGAGCTGATGATCGGCATCGCCGAGGCGGTCGAGTACTTGCACCGCGATCCCGCCCGCCCCGAGCGCGCTCCCATCTTGCACCGCGATCTGAAGCCCGAAAACATCCTCTTCGGGGCCGATGGTCTGCCGCGTCTCTCCGACTTCGGCATCGCCAAGCTCGCGCAAGGGGATCGCTGGGCTTTGAGCCGCCCCGTGGGTTGCCCTGCCTACATGGCGCCCGAGCAGCTGTACCCGACCGCCCGGCGTGAGCTCACGGCGGCCAGCGACGTCTACGCGCTCGGCGCGATCTTGTACGAGCTTTTCACGGGTCGCCCGCCCTTCGCCGGCTCCGACGCGCAGATCGTCGCGCGCCTCCGCGACGAGGAACCTGCCCCGCCGCGCCGCTTCGTCCCCGAGCTCGATCGCTTCCTCGAGACCGTCGTGCTCAACGCGCTCGAGAGGGACCCCGCACGCCGCTACCGCTCTGCCGCCGGCTTCGCTCAGGACTTGCGCCGCGCGCTGAGCAAGAAGCCCCCCGAAGAGGCGCCGCCCATTCCTGCAGGGGCGCGCGTCAGCAGCTGGCTACGGCGCCGCCCGCTGCTCGTCGCCTTTACGGCTTGGCTGCTCGCCCTCACCACGGTGATCGGCGTGAGCGCGCATTCGCTCGCTTCGGGCCGTGCGCGAGCCGTCGAGCGCGAGCAACAGGCCAACGCCGCCATCGCCGGCATGCAAGCCGTGGCCGTGAACCTGCAGCTGCGCGCGTACAAGGAGCGCATCAGCCAGCTCGCGCGCGACCCTGCCGTCGTCGCGCTGTTCGACAGCACCAGCGAGGGCACCCCCTCCCCCGTGCTGGTCGCTCGCCTGGCGCCCTTCGAATCGATGTTCGTGATGAGGCCGGATGGCTCGCAGAGCGCGCGCTCGTCTCGAAAGTCTGCCGAGTACATGGCGCGCAGCTTCAGCTTCCGCGACTACTTCCGTGGCGCGCGGGCGGCCGCTCGTGAAGCGTGCGTCGAGCGCGACGCTGCGAGCGTCGCGTCGGAGCAGTCCCACGCCTTCGTGGCGCGCGCGCATCTCTCGGAGAGCGACGGTCATTTCGAGTTCGCCATCTCGACGCCGATCTGCCGCGGGTCCACCTGGCTCGGGGTGCTCGCCGCGTCGGTAACCACCGATCGTGTGCTCGGCGCGGTGCGCGTCTCGGGCGATCGCAACGGCCGCGTCGCCGCCGTGCTCGGCCCTCGCGACCGCGATCGCTCCTCGGCGCACCTCGCGCCGCCCAGTGATCTCTCGTTCATCGTTCACCCCGGCCTCGCCAAGGGCCAACAGTTCAAGCTGCTGCGGCCCAACCCAGCCGTGATCCGCGACGCGCTCGGGCTCTCCTTCGCCCCCGATAGCCGCCCCGCCGAGCGTCTCCGCTACGCGGCTCCGCTGCGCGTCGACGACTACCACGATCCCATCCCGGGATTCGAAGGCTCCTGGTCCGCCGTGTTCGCGTCTGCCGACGAGTCTGGCTACATCGTGGCCGTCTCGTCACCACGAGACGAGACGCCGCTCGCGAGCGCGCTCGCGAGCAAGCTGGCCATCCCCGCGGGGGTGCCCTTCACGCTCGCGCTGCTCGGGCTTTCGCTGTGGGGTCTGTCGCGACGACGGCTCCTGGTCACGCGCGCGCGCCGCGTCTGAGCTCCTCCGTCGTCGTACGGCGGATGAGACCGTGGGCAGCGCTCAGCCCGTCGTGACGAGCACCGCGGAGTAGGCGGGAACCGTAACGGTGGCGCTCTTGGCGGCGGCCTTGCCGCGCGACTCGACCAAGCGCAGGCCCGCGCTCTCGACGAGCGTGTACGAGCGGTAGTCGGTCGCGGCGACGGGTAGCTCGAGCGTAGCCGCAAACGCTTGGCTCGGGTTCTTGTTGATCAGCACGACCATGAAGCGCGCGCCGTCTTGCGCCGCGTAGCTGAGCAGGTCTTCGCTCGTCGATTTGCTGGGCACGAACTTGCCGCGGACACGCGAGCCCTTGTCGTCGAAGTTGCCGTACAGCTTTTGCGCGAAATACGTGAACTTTTTGGCGTCGGTCTGATGCCAGTTTTGCGCCATGTACAGGTCTTCTTGCATGAAGATGCCGAGCGCGGCCGCGCGGATCAGCGCGCCGTGGTAGTGCTCGGGGCTGCCGGTGTCGTACTCGTTGATGGCGAGCTTGGTGCCGGGGTAGTTGGCTTCGATCAGCTTTTTCAGCGCGGGGATCACCGGGTGGTGCGGCGTCCAAAGCTTCTCGGCGAGGTCGCCGTGCGTCCACGACTCGAGCTCGGCGCTGGGCTCGAAGCTCGCATCGTACCACTCGCGCAGCGCTTCCCACTGTAGCTTGGCGAACGCGGCGTCGTACGGCACGTCGTCGATGACGCGCTTCTTCTCGCCCTTCGAGGTCTTACCGTAGAGCTCGGGGTACCAGTGGATGTCGACCACGTCGACGAGGCGCTTCTTCTGCTCGATCTCGGCTTGCTTGAAGCGCTTGAGCAGGTACACGAGCTGTGAGTCGCCGCCGTGCTTCTTGCGCTCGCGGTAGCGATCTTCGGGCCTACCCTGCTCGCCTTGGCGCTTGTGCGGGTCAGCGCCGCCGGGCAAGTGGTCGACGTTCGAGCCTGCCAGCTCGAGCACGCCCCACGCCCCGAAACCGATGATTTTTGCCGTCGGATCGGCGCTCTTCACCGCGCCCGCGTAGCGGATGTTCAGCTCCGCGAGCTGCTCGGCGCTGATGCCGCGCGGCAAGGCGTCACGGTGGGTGTGCATCCACAGGCCGGGCTCGTTGTCCATGCTGTAGAACTCGACGCCACCCTTCGCTGCCGGGCCGAACTGCTTGACCACCGCCTGCACGAACTCACGCTGGAGCTCGGGCGTATTCTTGGTCATGCCCAGGTTCGGATCGTTGTCCCAGATGAAGTCGCCGTTCGGCTTTCGGCCGTTGCCGCAGCCCTGACCGTCCGTCTTCTCTTGCTGGGGGTAGAGGCTGGTCGGGTAGCTGCAGTAGCGCCCCTTGTCGTCGGGATGTCGCTTCGCGATCCAGTCGCTGATGGGGATCGCGAAGTTGACCTCGGCGCCGCCCGCGAGCGTCTCCTTGATGAAGGCCGAGTAGTCTTTCTGTGCTTCGGGCGTGCCCGGGGGCTTGGCGTAGCCGTTGAGGAAGAACCAGTCGGAGCCCGCGCTGTCGACGTCGTCCTTCCAGTTGTACTTGGTGGTGCGGTTGCCGCCCCAGCGCCGCACCGTGACGCCCAAGTCGGCGACCGACGACGCCGGGCCCCAGTTCGTCCCGAAAATATACGGCGAAATGGCGTGGCGCGCCGGGTTGAAGCTCACCTTCACGGCCGCTTTCGCCTTGACCGCGAGCGGCACCGACAGGCGCGCGGGCTCCGAGCTCTCGGAGGCGCCGACGGTGGTGATGGTGACGCTCGCCAGCTTGTTCGTGCCGAGCTTGGCCCTTGGGACGAGCACGCTGCGCGCCTGGGCGTCGACTTTGAGCACCGTCTCGCCGTTCACGCCGATCGCGAAGCTTTGCACCTTCTCGGCTGCGTCTTTGTCCCAATGCAAGCTGACACCATCGGCCTGCGCCAGGTAGCCGGCGTTCGTCACGGGCGTCACCATCTCGAGGCTCGTCACGTAGACGTTGTCGATCAGCACCTGCACCGGCTGGTTTTCGGGGTAGCCGCCCTTAACGTCGAACGCGACCTGCTGCAGCCCCTTCAAGTCGACCTGATCGACCTCGGGGAAAGCGCTCAGCGGGATGACGATGCGGCGCCACGTTCGGTCGAGACGGCCGCCCGGCGCGAGCTCGCTCAGCGACACGCCGCCCGTGTCTTCTTTGCCCTTCGCTTTCGATACGGAGTGCAAGCGCACCGCGACCTCCACGCCGGGAGAGCTGGTTTTCACCCACAAAACGAGGTAGCGCGCGTCGGAGACGTCGACGGCCGACCACGACGGGTTGAACGCGACGCCGCCGCCGGCCCAGGTGTTCGAGTAGAATTTGTCGTCGGGCTTCGTGACCCACGTGAAGTCGAGCGCGAGGCTGTCGGCTCCCGCGCCGTGGAACAGCTGCCACTCGGGCTTGTTGCCGCTCGTCACCGCGTCACCGCGCAGCTTCTTGTCGAAGTCGCTCTGCAAGAGCGGCAGGCGCTTCTCAGGGCTGAGCGACAGCTTCACGCCACCTTTCCCGTCGTTGCCCGAGGCGTCGCCCCAAGTGGGCGCGTAGTAGCTCGTGGCTGACGCAGCCCCCGAAGCCGCGCTGGCTGCCGGCGAAGCCGCTTGCTCGGTCGCAGCGGGAGGCGCCTCGCCTGGCTTCAAGCAGGCCGTGAGCAACCACGCGCAAGAGGAGAGCGCGCTCAGCGGAAGGAGCACGCGACGAGCAACCCGAGAGTGTGCGGCGACCATTTTGGCGCCGCAGTTTAAGCTGCGCTCGCCGAGCACAGGCGCGCAAAGATCGGCTCGATCGTTATCATTTCCGTGTACAGATCTGCGATGCGCTCAGGAGCGACCACTCACGCCCACGGAGCGCCAACCGACATACTACAGCCGAACGCGCCTGGAACGACTCCTACTTGGCAGCCTTGCGCGAGCCTTTGACGGCGCGCGAGCCCTTCTTCGCGGGCTTCGGCTGCTTCTTCGCGGGCTTCGGCTGCTTCTTCGCGGGCTTGTCCGCGATTTCGGCGCGGCGCGCGGCGATGAGCTTGCGGAGCAAGGCTTGCGGCAAGCCGCGCTCCGGATCGAAGTGAAGGCCTGACTTCGTGCGGCTGTAGCCGGCCAAGTCCGCGGCCATGTCGTCGAGCGTCGTTCCGCTGAACGGAAAGTACGAGCAGCCCTTGTTCGTCGCCAAGAAGCCAGCGAACACGTGGCCGCCGGGCTCGCGGAATGCCGGCATCGAGTAGCTGATGCACTCCTCCGCGCCGCGCACGAGCGCGTGGATCTGCCGGCGTAGCTTCTGAAGCCCCGCGCGCTGTTGCGGGCTGACGTTCGCGAGGTAGTCGTCGATGTCGCGGGGCGGAGCCGCCATAGCCGCCGTCTATCACACCGAGCCGCGCCCGCGACCGCGAAACGGCCTCGATCAGGCGCGCAGCACGCTCAGCTGGCCTTCGGCGTCGCCGAAGTCTTCGATGGTGCGCCCCTTGTCGCTGATCGCGGCGCTCACGAGCGTCGTCAGCAGGCGATTGTTCGGTACGCCGCCGGCGTCGACGTATTGACCTTGCTTGAGGTAGCCGCCAGCGCTCCCCCAAATGATGTGGGGCACGCTCCTGACGGTGTGACTCCAGCCTTCGGCGAACTGATTCGTCCACAGCACGAGCGATCTATCGCCGAGGCCACGCGCTTCGAAGTGATCGAGGCCCGCCGCTAGCGTCGTCATGCGTACGACGTCGATTTCGGCGTGGGCGAGCGCGGCGAGCTCGTCGTTTCCACCCACGGCGTCGCTGGCCGCGCGGTGACTGACGTGGCTGAAGGGCCATTCGCGCGCGTTGGAGGGCACGTCGTAAATGGTGCTGTCGAAGGCGTCACCCCACTGCAGGGAGGCTGAACGACAGAAGTTACAGGCAAATGCCAGCGCCACCAGGCTCAGGTGCAGCTGGATCATTTCTTCGGTGCGGCGCGATGAGTACTTGGCGTCGAGCAGCGCGTCGAGCTTGTCGACGTCGAGACCGCGGCTCGTGCAGTAGTCGACCGCATCGCTAGCCATGCCTCCCATGCCGATCTCTATGTCGCGGATGGCTTGGAAATGCTGCTCGAGGCGCTGCTTGTCCGTAGAGCCGAGGCGGCGGTGAGCGAGCAGCTCGCGCAGCTCGTCGCGCACCAGGTCGTGGATGCTGGCGCGGCTCTCGAGCAGCAGCCGAGACGCCGCGTCGCCCTCGGGAGTCGAGCTACCGTCGGGAGCGACGAGGCCGACCAGCTTCTGATACACCTCGTAGGGATTGACGATGCCTCTGACGGGCGGCCCTTCGCCCGAAAAGGAGAGCAGCTCGGACGAGAAGCCTCGGGCTCCCCAATAGATCACGAGCGGCTCCGTGCCCGGCTGCGTTTGAGCGCACACCTCCCAATCCGCGGAGCGCCCCATACCCACGACGCACGGGCTGCGGCACGCTTCGCCCTCCACGGGGCTCCGCGGGATGCGCCCCGTCAGAGACATCGCAAACCCTTCGGAGTGCACTTCGCTCGTCGACGCGAGGTAATCGACCCCCGAGACGAACAGCAGCCGGTCGGCGTGCGCCGACAATCGGCTGGTGGCTTTGCCGGCAGCCGCCAGCGAGGCGGTGGTCAGCGGCCCGCGCGCGCTCGGAAAGAACTTCTCTGGCACGACCCCGCCCGCCGCGCAGATGAACAACGAAAAGACAGGGTCGTCATCGGCGGCCCAAGCCGAGCGATCCGGCAGGCTCTCCAAGAAGGGCAGCGCGACGCTCACCCCCGCGGCTCCGCGCAGGAACGAGCGGCGCCCGAGGCGATTCGCAGGCTTTCGAAGTTGGCTCATGGCAGGTCCTCGTGACGGAGCCGGAACGCTGGGCTCGCCACCAGCGCGAGCATCAAGTCCTTCACGCTGGCGCGGCGCGCGCCCTCCGCGAGCTCGGCCACGAGCTCGGCGTCGCCGGCGGCGATGTCGCGCTGCAGCCCGTAGCTCGCCAGCTTGCGGCCGTAGCAAGCGTACGGCAGCTCGTCGTCTGCCAGCTGTTGCATCAGCTCGCGCGCGTCGTCGAAAGAGTCTTCCCCGCCCGCGAAGAGGAAGGTTCCGCTCGCGTCGACGGGTCGACCTCCGTCGGTGCTGCGCGCGACGCCCATACCGTCGAAGCCTTCGAACGCCAGCCCCAGCGGATCCAGGTACCGGCTGTGGCAGGACCCGCCGCAACTGCCGATATACGACTCCAGCCGCTCGCGGTTCGTCTGCTCGGGAGCGAAATCAGGGATAGCCGGCAGCTCCAGAGGCGGCGCTGGCAGCTGAAGGCAGAGCACGTCGAGCGCCATGTCGATACCTCGATGAATGGGGTCGGGCCGGGTGCCGGGGCTGTCCAACATCAGCCGCGGCACCTGCATGAAGTAGCCGAGGCGCTCGGGCCCCAGCTCGCGGTCCTCGAGCATCGTCGGCGCGGTTTGGCCGTAAAGCGGCGCGAGACGAGGCCCCACGAACCCACGCGGCGATAGCAGGATGTCACGCAAACCCTCGCCGCCCGTGTAGATCCTGTCGAAGAAGGCGAGCGACGCTTCCTTCGCTTCGAGCCCGAGCGCTTCGCTCCACTCAGGCGCACCTGATTTCGTCAGTACGTCGAAGCGATCGAGTCGATAGAGCTCGCGGTGGAACGTGCGCATGACACCTTCCGCAGCGCGGTCTTCCAACATAGCGCGCGCGGCGCTGAGCAGCCCCTGTTCGCTGTCGAGCTCGCCCTTCGCGGCGGCGTCGAGCAGCGCGTCGCTGGGAGTCGTGTCCAGGAGCCAGAACGAGAGCTTGGAAGCGATCTCGTAGCTCGACAGCGGCTCACCCGCGGGCCCGAGCTCCGTGCGATACAAGAACGAGGGCGATTGCAGCATGGCGCGGATCACCAGCGACGCACCCGCTGCGAAGCCCGCGCCATAGAGCTCCTGCCCCCGCGCGAGAACGCCAAGATAGCGAGCGACCTCTGCTTCGACGAGAGGTCGCCGAAACGCGCGTCGCCCCAGCGAGCGCACGAAGCCCTCGGGGTCAGTGCCCGGGTAAACGCGGGCCAGCGCCTCCGCAGACCCCGTCGCCAACTCCGCCGCCTTCTCCGCGGCTTCTTCGAGCTGGGTGAACGCCCGCGCGTCCACGTACAACCCGCGCTCGTTATTGGAAAAATCCGCTGCGACGAGCGCTGGGCGGGGGAGGTTGCTCTTCAAATCGGTCCCCTCGACCAGCCCCAGAATGTCCGTGGCTGCGTGCTCGAACTGCGAGCTCGTCAGGCGGCCCGCCCTCGTGTAGATGGGATTCCCGTCCGACTGCGTGCTCAGGCCGCCGCCGGCGGCAGCAGCGCCGTCACCGCCGCTGGAGGCCGCGCCGCCAACGGCACCCGCTGCCCCCGCACCGGCCCCACCGTTGGCCATGACCCCGACCTGCGAGCGTGTTCGGCCGCACGATGCGAGGCCGAGCAGCCCGATTGCGAGCGTTCGCGCAACTAAACGCGCCATCCGAGCTCCATTACCGCCATGTTTAGTGCAGTGGCAAATCGGCGCCTCCGCCATCACGAAAGAAGCACCAGGGGCGAGAGACCGCCGGCGGCGAGGGCGAGAGCGACGGCGCCAGAGGCCTCGCGCCGAGCCCTTAGTGGGGCGAGCCGGCGCTTCCTTGCACTGCCGCCCCGCCGCTCGTGATTTTTACGAGGCGCCCGTCTTCGATCCAGCAAACGCGCGCCGAGCTCTCGAGCATCTTCGGGTCGTGCGTCGAGCAGATCACGGTGACCCCTTCCCGGTTCAGCTCGCGTAAGAGCGCGACGATCTCGGTGCCGGTCTTGGTGTCGAGGTTGCCGGTGGGCTCGTCCGCCAAAATCACCTCGGGCTCGTTGGCGAGCGCGCGCGCGATGGCGACGCGCTGCTGCTGGCCGCCCGACAGCTCCGACGGCTTGTGATGGAGGCGATGACCGAGCCCGACGCGGGTCAGGATCTTCTCGGCGCGGGCGCTCGCGACCTCCTGGCTGGCGCCGCCGAGCAGCGTTGGCAGCGCGACGTTCTGGAGCGCGCTCATCACCGGAATCAAATTGAAGGTCTGAAAAATATAGCCAATCTTGTGGCAGCGAAACCACGCTTGTTGCGGCTCGCTCAGGTCGAACACCGACTGCTCGTCGAAGAAGACGCGACCCTCGGTGGGCTTGTCGAGCGCGCCCAGCTGGTTGAACAGCGTGCTCTTGCCCGAGCCGGAGGGCCCCATCAGCGACAAGAACTCGCCCCGCTCCACCTCGAGCGAGATGCCCTTCAGGGCCCAGACCTCTTCATGACCCGTGCGGTAGAGCTTCTTGACGTTGTCGGCGCGGATGATGGCAGGCTGGCTCATGGCTCCTCCAGCCGCAGGGCGAGTAAGCTCCGGCGCATGAGCGCGGCCGTAAACTCGATGATGGCGCGGCGCGCATCCGCAGCCGGCAAGGCGAACTGGGCGCACAGCTCGCGCTGGATCTCGAGCAAGCTCCGCTCGCCGTCGAGCTTGCTCCAGTAGTAGACGCCGACCTCGTCGAGCCGAACGCGCACCGCGCGCTCCAGCCGCAGCTTACGCACCAAAATGCCCGCGACGCCGCCGGGTGCAGCCGCGCGCAGCGAGAGCACGCCCCCGCCGCCTGGCAGCGCCGACAGCGACGCCCCGCTCGCCGGCACCGGCACCGCCGAAAGGAGCTCACGCGCTGCCATCAGTGAAACTCCGCGCTGTCGAAGTCGACGTCGGAGGGCCGAGCGTCGCGCGCGATGCGTCCGTCCTCGATCCACAAGATGCGATCGGACCTCCTGAGCATCTTCAGATCGTGCGTGGCCGATACGATCGTGACCCCCAGCGTCCGCTTCAGATCATCGAGCAGATCGATCATCTCTTGGCCGGTGCGCTGATCGAGGTTCGCGGTCGGCTCGTCCGCGAGCACGACGCCGGGGCTGTTCGAGAGCGAGCGCGCGATCGCCACGCGCTGCTGCTGCCCTCCCGAGAGCTCGGCCGGCTTGTGCAAGATGCGATGCCCGAGACCCACCAGCTTCAGCAGCGAAATCGCCTTCTCGCGGGCGGCTTCCGCTTCGATTCCCGCGAAGCCCATCGGCAGCATCACGTTCTCCAGACAAGTCATCACTTGAATCAAGTTGTAGGTCTGGAAAATGTAGCCAACCTTGCGGCAGCGCAGCCACGACAGCTCGTTCTGATCGAGCTGGGCGATGTCGACCTGGTCGATGTAAACCTTGCCCGAGGTCGGCTTCTGCAGCGCGCCGATCATGTTGAAGAGCGTGCTCTTGCCGGAGCCGGACGGGCCCATGATCGACAGGTATTCACCGCGATAGACCGACAAGCTCGCGCCGCACAGCGCGTGCGTTTGCTGCTGACCGGTTTGGTAAACCTTGTGCACGTCGACGGCGCGGATGACGCAGGCTCGCTCTTCGCGCGCGGGCCCCTCGAACAGCTGCGCGAGCCGCTCAGACATTGGACCTCAGCGCGTCGGCAGGGACCATGCGCGACGCAAAGCGCGCCGGATAGAGCGCGGCCACCACCGACAGCGCCACCGCGGCCAGCAGCGCCTGCCCTGCCGCCAGCGCCAGCGCGGCGAAGGAGCCCGTAACCGTACGCAGCACGAGCGCGGCGTCGTACAGCACCAGGTAAGTTCCCACGGATACCAGGAAACCGAGCAGCACGCCGAGCGCGCCGCCCACGAGCCCCATGAACGAGGCCTCGAGCAAGAAGATCTGCCGAATGAAGCGCGACGTCGCCCCGAGGCACTTCATGGTGCCGATGTCGCGAAAACGCTCGGTGACGCTCATCAGCATCGCGTTGGTGATCCCGATCACGGTCACGAGCAGTGAAATCACGATGATCCAGAGCCCGCGGAAGTGCTCGCGCCGCGCCGCGCGCTCGAGGCGTTCGCGCTCGTCGGCAGGCCGCTCGCGCTGCAGCCGCACGAGCTGAGCCGCCTCGGGCAGCTGAACGCCGCGCGCCGCGCCGACCCCCACGACGGGCTGCTTGAGCGCTGCGATCGCGGCGCCCACGGCCGGAGGTGACGCGCCCTCGCCGAGCATGAGCAGGCAGGCCGCGCCCTCGCCGAGCCGCTCGATCTCGCCCACGCCGCGCAGCTCGACGCCCGGCAGCGCTCCGCTCGGTGGCGGTGTGCCCTTCGCCCACCAGCGCAACGCCCCCACCTTCTCGCGCGCGAGTCGCTGGAGCAAGCGCAGCTCAGCGGGGCTCGGCTCGCCCGCGAGCACGAGCGCGACGCTGCGCCGCGTGAGGCTGCCCGTCTCGGCTACCAAGTAGCCGTACATCCGGCTCGCTTCCTCACGCAGGCGGTCTTCCGCGGCGACCCCGCGCCGCAGCGCCTGCGAGCCCAAGACCGAGACCAAGAACGCGATGCCGAGCACGATGCCCGTGATGGTCACGAGCGAGCGCCCGAGGCGAATCTTGATGCCCTGCGCCACGACCTGCGCGGCCATGCGCAGCGGCAACTGGCTTTGTCGAGGGATCTGCGCGGCGCTCATGGCTAAAATGGGGCCGAGGTGATGGCTGATTGAATCAGCCGGAGCGCGATCGTGGCCATGGCAATCAGGCCGACGCCGGTGAGGTAGCCGGCCAGCAAGATGGGCGACGATTGCAGGAAATTCTGGCGCCCGTAGCGCTGGTGTAGCCAGCGCCGTGCCAGGAGCGCCCCCGCCAGCTCGAGCAGCATCGTGTGCGGCAGCTGCCCTAGGCCGCGGAACAGGCCGTAAAAGAACAGCGTCGGCAGGCCCGTCCAGCTGGTGAGCGCGAATAGCCCCACGCTGCTGCCGAAGCCGCTGAAGATCACGCCCGGGTGGATCGCCTTCATGAACTGGCTCTCGGCCATGCCGCCCGCGCCGCCGCCCGCGGGCACGAAGGTCGAGCTGAACAGCAGCACCGAGTTCTTGGCTTGCAGCTCCCAGTTCACCTGCGCCCACGGGAACAACGCCGACGGCACCGCGTCGGCCTTCCAAATGAACGACCAGAAGAGCAGCGAGAGCGTGAGCAGCACCGGCAGCACGACGAGCTCGGCCTTGATCAGCGACCAGAAGCGCAGGCCCGTGAGCTCGTTGATGCGATACGACTGAGCTTGCCAGCCGTGATTCTCGAGCGGGACGGGCGCGAGCCAGATGCCGATCCCGCGCGCGCCCGAGAGCAAGAACGAGCCCTCGCGCACGAACGGAATGTCCACGCCTTGCCCGGAAATGCCGAGTAGGCGCGCGTTGACGTAGGAGATGAACGGGCTGTAAGCGAAGGCGAAGAAGAATAGGAAGAAGACTACGCCCGGCGTGCGCGGCAAGAGCGAGAGACACAAGCCGACCACCGCGAGCGCCGTCACCGCGTACACCGCGAGCGCGATCCACATCGGGTAGTCTCCGCGGCCTTCGCGCGGCGGCTGCCACAGGCGCTCGCCGCCCCCGCCGCCGCTGGCAGGGCGGAGCTGGCGCACGCGCGCCCGCACGTCGCGCAGGGTGTTGAACACGCTGACGGCGGCGAGCCCGAGACCAGAACCGATGCTGAAGCTGAGCCAGAAGTCGATGTTGTTCGAGAACGCGGTGTTGACCGTGTCCATCCCCGGCTGCCACGTGTGCAGCACGCCGAGGTGGTGCAACGTGGGGTTCAAGACCAGCGTGATCACGATGGCTACGAACGTCCCCAGCACCGTCCAGAACGGCAGCACGAAGCCGAGGAACAGCACGCCCAAGTCGAGCGTCACCCCGAAGGGCGTCGCTGGCAGCAGCGACTCCGTCACCGTGGTCGCGTCCACGAAAGGCTGCGGGATCAGGTAAAACGGCTGATCGAGGAAGAGCGCGCTGAGGGCGGGCACACCCACCATCAAGAAGCCGTAAGCGAGGCCGAGCACCACCCCGAGGGAGAACACGCGGCGCCGCTTGCCTGCGGCCTCGCTGGCGCCCTTGTCCGAGGTGTCTTCGAGGTCGGCGAGCGCGGTGGCGCCGAGCGCGCTCACGGGCGCGAGCGGGAACGGCAAGCGCTCGATGTCGGAGGTCAGTCGGAAAAAGAAGTAGCCGAGCGTGTAGCGCTGCACGACCGAGATCACGGCCATGAAGGCCACGATGGCGATCGGCACCAACCAATCGTGGTGAAACAGCGTGCGCTGGAGGATGGCGGGGCTGTCGGGAGCGGGCGCGAACCAGCTCGGGAAGGCGCCCAGCATGCCGCTGTCACGCACCGCCTCGCTGCCGACTAGGTACGCGCGGTACACGAGCTGCCCGAACGGACCGCCGGGGAACAGCAGGTTGCTCGCCATCATCACGGTGGCGGCGTGCAAGAGCAGCACGAGGTTCTGCCGGGAGAGCGGCTTCAAGGCGCGCCGCGCGATCTCCATGAACAGAATCACCGTCACCCAAGACGCCGCGCTGCCGATGCCGGCGCCCGTCATCAGGCCGAGGTAGATGCCGCCGGGCATCATCACCAGCCCGCAGAAGAAGATGCCGACCACCGTCGTCCAGCCGAAGCCGTCCTTGAACTCGGTCGGCGGCTCGACCAGCCTTCGGTACTCGTCGACCTCGTCGGCCGGCGTCGGCGCGCGCACGGCCACGCTCACGAGGTCGCCTCCGACGTCTGGGCGGCGCGCGCTTCGAGGCCCTGCTTGGCGATGCCGAACATCTCCGCGCGCTCGTCGTCGCTGACCGCGCGCCAGTGCAAGAAGTGCCGGCGCAGCGCCGCCACGAACGACTGATTGAGGCGCAGCCACGACTCGCTCGTGCCGGTGCGGCGCTCGAGCTCGAGCCGCGCCTTGAACTGCTCGGTCTCGGGGTCGAACGGGGTCGTGATGCGCGCTTCCTGCGACACGCCGAGGTCGAACGGCTTGAGCCAGATCATGCCGCGCATCTCGGGCACGAGCTTGCCCGTCACCGGATCGGGCGCGGCCGCGATGCCCATGCGCGGCGGCTCCGCGAAGAAGCGGCCGTCGCTGCCCTCCCCGTGCTCGCTCAGCCAGCGCTCGAAGAAGGCCAGCACCGCGACGCGATCGCGCCAGTCGAAGTTGAAGGGCAAATCGAACGCCAGCACGTCGCCCTGCGGTTCCGGCAGCTTCCAGCCGCTCTCTTCCGCCGGCGAGGCGATCTCCATCGCGGAGCGCGCGGGGAACCAGGTCGAAATGAACACCGCGGCCGCGATGGCCAAGGAGGCGTAAATCGTGGCGATGGACGTGAACGTCATGTTGAGCCCGCCCGTCATGCCGAGGGCGGTCAGCGCTCGCCCCACGCCTTGGCTCAGCAGGTAGCCGAGCACGGAGCCAACGACCGCGTAGACGAACGCCTCCGCCAAGAACATCACCACCACGTAGCGCGGCGCGATGCCGACCGCGTTGTAAACGTAGATCTCCGAGCGGCGCTCGTAGACGGAGCCGCGCATCGTGTTCAGCACCGTGAGGCCGGCGATCAGCAGCGGCACGAGCAGCTCCAGCATGCCGGCGAGCGTGAGCTGCCGCGTGCGCAGGCCGCGATACGCCACGCCGTCTAGGCCGTAAAAGGCGGGCTGGGCCGTCTTCTCGAGGTGCGCTTCGATCTCGTCTTTGGCCTCACGAAAGCTGGATTTACCCATGTCGACGGCGACGCTCGCGATCACCTCCCGGCCGCTCGGGATGGCGAGCCGCAGGTCGCGCGGCGGCGTGATCACGATGCGCTCGGCGACAATGCGCGGCTCGTCCACGCTCACCATCACCTGCTTCAGCGCGGTCTCGCCGATGGTGGACACGCGCTCGATGTCGAACGGCAGCAAGTCGAGCCCGTTCAGGTCGCGCAGACCGTCCAGCGACGACGCCGTGAAGATGCCCCACACCCGGAACGGCACGCCGTTGATGGTGACGGTGGGCTCAGTGTCGCGCAGCTGCTCCGCGCGGATGCCGAGCTTCTCGGCGAGCTTGTCCGGGATGAGAATCGGGCACGGCTGCCCGTCGTCGCGCGCGTGCTCCGGTAAGAACCAGCCGCGGCCGGCCACCAGCTCGATCGCGTTTCGCAGCGGCTCGTCCGGAGACAGCTTGAGGATCGACGAGAAGCCGACGCGGCGCTCGCCGTCCGCGCCGCGGTGGGCGGCGGTCAGCGACGGGTTGTAGCGGCGACGCTCGTTCCATTCTTGCTCGCCGGTGAAGTAACGGCGCTCCGCGACCACGAAGCGCTCGGAGAACTTGCTCTTCAGGGCGAACAGCTCCGAGTCGGTCATGGCGAGGAAGTCGTCGTGGCGGGTGAGCAGGCCCTGGTACTCGGCGCGTCCCAGCGTCGTCACCTCGTCGACCAGATCGTTCTGGGCGCTCGTGAAGCAGATCATCACGAACGTGAGCAGCGTGAGCGTCGCGCAAGTGAGGCCGGTGCGCACGCGGCGCCGGTGCATGTTGTTGAGCCCCACCAAGAACGACGAAGACAAAACGCTCAGCGTGCTCACCTCGGCGCCCGCGACCTTGCCGCGACGCTTGCCGAGCTCGCTCAAGTTCTGCTTCGCGACGCTGGCAAACAACAGGGTGATGCCGGCCGAGATCAGCACGATCACGAAGCCGAGCAGGATCATCAGCGACGAGCGCACCATCTGGAACGCGGGGTGCATGAGCCGCAGCAGGCCGAACACGGTCAAGAAAATCACGGCCTGCGCCGCCAGCTGCCGGCGGATGTCGGAGCAGCAGAACAGCAGCTTTTCCGCGAAATAGACGAACGGCACCAGCAAGCCCAAGTACCAAAGGATGCCGATCACGGCCTCGAACACCGACTCGCGTAGTACGGGGTGGTTGAGGCCGGCGTAGCTGACGGCGTCGCGCGCGCGCAAGGTCGCGTGCTTGGCCGACAAGGCCGGATCTTGCGAGGCGCGCAGCAGGTCCAGCGTCTTCTGCTGGTAGGCGTTGGTGCGCTCGTCCGCCATGCGGTGGCGGTTCTGCAGCGCGAGCCGCTCACCGTTGACCTCCGCCATCGAGCGCGCCGCCTCCAGCGGTACGTCGAGCAACAGCGGGTGGTCGGCGGGCAGGTAGCCGGGCGCGGCGCTGGGCCCAGCCAGCTTGCCGCCGCTGTTGAGCAGGAACGCGCGCACCTCGCTGACGTGCTCGTTATCGGGCCGGCCCGACTTGAGCAGCAAGCTGACGCGCGTCGCCGGCGGCACGAAGGTCGTCACGAAGCCGATGCCGTCGTACTGACAGCGCTTCGTCACCGGCAGCAAGCTGTCCGCCCCGAGCAGCTCGACCTCCTTGTAGTCCTTGAAATCCTGCGGGTTCGTGAGGTCGAGCACGGAGACGGGCGCGGCCCGGAACGTGACGATGCTGGTATTTTTCACCAGCGGATCGTTCGACATCGGGATCATCACCGATTTGAACAAGCGCTGGCCTTCGCTGCCCTCGTCCTTCATGTAGGCGATGAGCCCGTCGTCGCCGAAGCCTGCGGCGAGCGGCGTGTAGGCGTAGCCGTCGTCGTACACGCGCCACCAAACGGGAAAGTTCGTCGCCTGCTCGGGCAGATCGAAGCGGCCGTACGGGTCGGTGAGGTAGAGCGGGTTGTTCCAGAAGCCGAGCTGGCTGTACAGCTCGCGAAACTTCACGCTGCGCGCGCCGACGATGGCGTTCTTGAGCGGGTAGCTGGGCACCACCGACTGACCGACGTTCGAGACCAGCACCTGGCCTCCGTAGCTCTTGCGCTGCCACGAGTAGCCCTGGGGCGCGCCGAGCAAGCCGTTGCCATGCGCCAAATACAGCGACAACTCGCCGAGCGAGGCGAAAGAGCCGCGCAGCGACGAAAGCTCGGTCATGAACGGCGCGGTGCTGGGCGACGCCCAGCTTTGGTAGCTGACTTGCCGCCCCAGGTTCACCCAGGCTTGGTTCTGATAGCCGACCGAGTACGTGGCCCAGTAGTACTGGACCGGCGCCGGCAGCACGTTCTTCTCGACGATGGTGTTTTGATCCACCGGCGTCGTCGCGATCGGCTCGACGCGAAAGCTGCCGTCCTTCGGGCCCACGCGCCGCGCTGCTTCGGCGAGCAGCAGGTCGATGCTTTGCGTTTCACGTGAGCTGCGCGCGTAGATCGAGAGCACCTCGGGCGCCTCGTCGTCCGAGGCCGCGGGCACGAGCTGGGGCCGGAGCAGCGCAAAGTCACGATAGCGCGAGAACAGCCGCGCCACGTAGCGATCGTCTTCGAGCTCTTGACGGCGCCGCGCGTGGTACGCGGTCAGCTCCGCGAGGCGCTCCTGAAAGCGCTCTTTGACGCGCGCCTCCTTCACGAACGCTTGGTTCCGAGCGGCGAGCACCTCGGCAGACGAGCCCAGGGCGGCCGTCGCGCGATCGAGGTGCTGTCGCGCCGCCAAGTAGGCCGTGAAGGCGGGGCCGTGGGTGCGGGCTCCTTCGCGCTCGAAGCGCAGCTTGGCCTTTAGCGCGGGCTCCTGGCGCTCGAACACGATGCTGCTCAAGACGTACTGAAACTGCTCCGCAAAGAATGCGTTAGCGTTCGGTATTAGACGTGAAGTGGCATCTTTCGTACCAGCAGCGGTACGCAAAAATTCCTCTCGGCGACTTGCGACCGACAGCTCGCGCAGCTCGCGCTCACGAGCGTCGTTCTCTCTCGCGCGCGCTTCGATCGGCGCCAGGCGCGCCTCGAGCGCGACCGCGGAGCCTCGCGCCGTGCCCTCGGCGTCGTGCGCGAGGGGCCCTAACGCGTCGAGCAAGCGATTGGAGTGGGAGGCGAAGGTATTGAACTGCAGGACCCGCAGGATCTGGTTCAGACCTTCGTCGGCCATCACGGAGGCGCCGCTCGCGATCACGATCACGTCGCGGTCGAGCGTCGCGCGGGCGCCCGCCAAGCCCCGCGCTAGCTGCAGCAGGAGCGCGCTGTTGAGCGCGGGCAACGCCCCCGGCGCGGAGTCGGGCAAGATCGACGGCGCGTCGTACGGAGCGTAGAGCACCACGGCTTCGGCGGCCGGCTTCTGGGCGCGCAGCACACCGTAGACCGTCTGGTTCGGCTGCTCCACGAAGTCGACGCGCACGCGCAGCCGCACGCGCTCGCCCACGTGCGAGAACACGGCGGGGGTCGCCGCGACGCGCACGTAGTTGATCGGGACGCTCGCCACGAGGCCGCTCGTCTGCGTGCTGGGCAGCAGCGTGGATTGCCAATCGATCGCCTGCAGGCCCTCGCGGTGGGAGACGATCAGCGCCTTGACGCCGAGGCGGGCGTAGCGCGCGAAATGGTAGCCGTAGTCCGCGTCGACCTTGCCGGGCGCGGCCTCGATCAGCCCGATGACGTCGCGGAAATCGCGGCGGCGCTCGAGCGTCACCGGATCGAGCAGCACGAGCTCGCCTTCCAGTCCCTCGGCGGGCGTGACCACGGGCTGGAAGTGGTTGGGCATCAGCGGGTAAACCTCGACGCCGGCGAGCGGCGTCGAGCGGCCATCCTCGGCGAGCCCGCTGAGCTCGCGGTAGGCGGTGCGCGGCGCCACGGCGCGGATGGTTTGCTCGTGGACCTCGAAGCCGCTCTCGCGCAGCCCCGCGCTCAGATGCGCGGCGGCGGCGTGGGCGCCCGGCTGGCCCAGGTAGCGCGAGCCGAGCGCGAGCAGCGCCGCCTGCTCGGCCGCGACGGCCTCGGGCGTGACGGCGTGGCGCATGCGCGTCGCGTCGAGCTCGGTGACGGGCGCGCGGGCCGACGAGCGCCGCTCGGGCGCGAACACGCGCACGTAGAGCCAAGCCGCGAGCAGCGTGCTGGCCAGCGCCACGAGCGCGACGACGGCGCTGATGAGCCGAGCGCGACCGGAGCCTCGATGCGTGGTCCTCGTCACAGCAGCCCGGCGAATTTCACCGCCCCCTTGTTGAAGAAGAACCAGTAAGCGTTGCAGGCGATGTAGAGCGCGTGGCCGCACAGCGCGGCCCCGAAAATGCCCACCGCCGCCGGCACCAGCTTCTCGCGCACGGTGGCGGCGCCGCCCAACCGCAGCACCAAAGAGCGAACGAGCCAGGCGGCGAGCAACGAGCCCCACAGCGTTTGCATCATGTCGGAGGGACCGGCCAGCATGCCGATGGGGTGAAACCAAAAGCCGGGAAACCACTGGCGCAGCAGGGTCACGGCCGCCGTGAGCGCGCCGCCAAAACCCATCGCCCAGTAGCGCGCGGCGTCGGCGGCGTTCGAAGCGGCGACGCCGCCGCTGCCCTGCGCCATGGCCGACTGAGCGCTGGCGAGCTCCGCGTTGAAGGTGCGAAAGCCGCCGAGGCGATCGCTGAACTGCCCGGGGTCGACGAACTTGTTGGCACCGAAGCCGTAGGCCGCCGTCAAGTACAGCCAGCCGCCGACCACGATGCCGGCGACGACGGCGAACAAGGTCGTGAGCGCGATGTGCGAGGTGCGCACGCCGAAGCGACGACCGAGCTCCAGAGCCTCGACCTGCAGCCCCGGGATCAGGAAGAAGCCATAAGGAATGACGGCGGCCGTCACCAGCGTCATGGCCATGATGCCGCCACCGCCGAACACCGACAGACCGCCGAGCAGCGGCACGAGCAAGAGCGGCTCGACGGGGATGTTGTAGTTGCCGGGCGCGCCCAGCGGGTGGTTGAAGCCCGCGCGAGGCAGGCCGCACTCTGCGCGCAGCTTCGCGGCGATCCAGCCGAAAATCACCAGCTGCAGCCCGAGCAGGCCAGCCGCGGCGAGGGGGATACCGACCCAGCTCGCCCACGCCGCGAAGCCGACGGCCGCGCCGCACAAGAGCAGCCAGGCCGCGCGCTGGGCGTGAGCCTCCGCGGTTTGCGGCCGCAAGGTGAGCCCCGCCTTCGCGGCGCTGGCCAAGTAGCGGCGGGTAAATACCAGCGTGAGCAGCGCGTAAACCAAGTAGGCGCCGAGCATCTGGTGCGGGTAGTGCGGAAAGTCGTTGTCGGAGGCGAGCCCGTGCGCTTGCCCGTACCAATACTGCATGCGGCAGGCGAGGAAGCCCACCACCAAGCTGAGCAAGACGTTGAGATCCATCAACAGCGCGAGGCCGAAGAACAGCGCGAACACCTCGAGCTTCACGTCGTCCCAGGTGCGCCCCCAGAACGCGTCGGCGAGGTAGCTCTTCACGCCGACGCTGATGCTCAAGTCGGGCAAGCTCGGAAAGTAGCCGTGCAGCACCTTGCTCAGGCACCAGGCGAACGCGGCGCCGAAGCCGACCCACAGCCAGGTGTTGCGGAAATAGCGGGCACCGAGGCCACCTTGGGCCACGTCGGCTCCGAGCAGCACGAGCAGCGGGCGCAGCATCGGCGCCGCGTACCGCTCGTTCTCGAGCCACTGCTTGCGGTAGAGCAGGGCGAGGCCCAAGGTCGCCGCGAACACCAAGAGCGCGAAGGCGCCGAGGCGCGCGATCGGCGCGAGCCAGTCGCGGAGCGGGTAATCGAGCCCGAGCAGGTAGCGCGCCCCCGCGACGCTCAGCAAAGCGTCGGGCACGACGACGACGTTCTGGCGCTCCGCCAAGGAGAGCGCGCCGTACTCGTCGCGCGTGACGCGTTGGTAGCCTTTGTACGCGAGCTCGATGGCGCGCGCGTCGTAGAAGCGTAAGTCTTGCCAGTCGACTTGGCCGCGCCCGATCAAACCGAGCTCGAGCGTCACCGTGCGGCGGGCGGCGGCGGGGAGCTCGAGCGGGTAGTAGCCGACGCGCGTCGAGCCGTCGCGAAACAGCGGCGTGGGCTTGGTCTCGCTGCGCGACGAGATGAGCTCGTCCGCGAAGGTCGCGGCGTCGTCGGCGTAGGTGCGCACGAAGTAGCGCGCCTCGGGGCCGAGCTGCGCCGCCTTCACCCGCACGCTGAGCATGTAGGGGCGGCCCGGCACCGCGACCGCCAGGTCCGAGCCGAGGGGCTGGGGCTCACTGCCGAGCTCGAGCCGAATCCGCACCGAGGTGGCGGCGCCCGCCTCGACCCCGCGCAGGCGCGCGCGGCCCTCGCCGAGCACGGCGCCGCCGTGCAAGGTCACGCCTTTGGCGCCGGACCGGAAGCAACTCGCGAGCAGGCTGCTGCCGTGAGGCCACAGGCCGTCGGGAGCGGCTTCGAGCTTGGTCCAGTCCGAGAAGCGAGCGGCGGTGCTGAGACCGGCGAGCTGATAGCGCCAAAAGCCGACCGTCATGAGCGGCGTGGCGATCAGCGCCGAAAGCAGGACCACGATCAGCTCGGCCCGCGTCAGTAAGCGCGTCCGCCCGAGCGCGGCGACGCCCGCCACCGCCGCCGCCAGCGGCCAGAGCACCAGCAGCGCCGGCACCGGCAGCGCCTCGACCCCGATCAGGGTGTTCGCGGAGTCGAACACGCCCGCGACCTGCCCGATCACCCCGGAGAGCACGATGACGAGCAGCGACGCCGAGACGGAGCGTACCGTGAGCCCGGGCGCGGCGGCGCTCTCCCCGTCGGCGCGTGCGCCGTCAGGCATGCTCGGCCTTCACGCGCGTGCGCACCGCCCCATCACTTTTCGAAAGCGATGTCGTCGACATAAATCTCGAACTTGCGCGGCGAAGCTGCCCACGTACCGATGCGAAACTCCCACACCGACTTCAGGTCGAGCTCTTTGCCGTCACCCTTTTGCAGAACCGAAATCGGGACCGTCACTTTGTGCCATTGGCCGTCGAGGGCGTCTTTCGCGACCTCGTTGAAGGGCACGGACGCGCTGTTCTTCTTGTCTTTGCTGCAGCCGAGCGACACCGTGGTTCCCGCCAAATCCGGCGCCAAGTCGGCGGAGGCGGGCACGACCTTCACCCAGAAGGTGAGATTCTTCTGACCGCTGATGTCGGTGCCCGCGGTCTCGGGGTACCAACCGAACCAGTTCCAACCGAAGCCGACGAAGCCGGGACCTTCACCGACGAACTTGAGGCCGACGCTGCCATCTTTGCCGACGCCGGGCAGAGGATCGAGCGTCGCCTTGCAGTCGGGCTTCTTGTCGCAGTCCGCCCAGCCCTTGGCGGCGGCCCCCGCGCCCTCGCCGTTCCAAATCATGCCGCCCTCGGGCAGCGCCGAGCCCGCGCCGTCGCTTCCAGCCGCGGGAGCGGCTCCGGGCGCCGCGGCCGCCCCCGCCGCGCAGGGCGGACACACGCAGCCTCCGAGCAGCGGCAGCAAGGCGAAGACGGAAGTGAGCGCAAGCGACGGCATGAGGTCTCTCGTCATGGTGATGGTCTTTTCGAGTGCGCTCTGCGAACGGAAGACGCTGAGCGTGCGGCGAAGCGGCGCCACGCTGGTACACGGATCGAGGCGCGTCAATACTCCGAGAGAACGCGGTATGCGCGCGTGTTTGCATTAATTCGGGGGAAGTTGTCAGAAACGTAAACCGCTGGTGTGAGGCGCGCGCAGGGACCAATTCGTACGATGTTATGCTGATGCTCATGCGAGGGACCCGCGCGTCGATCACTGAGGCCCTCTTGAGCTCGCTCGTGGTGAGCTGCGTCGATACCTCGGAGCCCGACCGCGCCGGGCCAGGCCTGCTCGACGAGCCGGAGCCGATCGTGCTCATCGATACGGAGCCGGTGCCCGACGCGCTCCGCCAGCGCGCGCCGAGCGGTCCGTATGAGTGGCGCAACGTGACGATCAAGGGCGGCGGGTTCGTCACCGGCATCGTCTTCAGCAGCGCGGTGCCGAATCTCGTGTACTCGCGGACGGACGTCGGCGGCGCCTACCGCTACAGCGTCGCCGACGAGCGCTGGTACCCGCTGCTCGATTGGGTAGGACAAACCAACTCCAACTTGCTCGGTATCGAGAGCATCGCGCTCGACCCCACGCGACCCGAGCGCGTCTACCTGGCGGCCGGCACTTACCTGACGGCCGGCGACGGCAAGCTGCTGCGCTCCGACGATTTCGGGGAAACCTGGAGCCAATTTCCGATCGCGGCCCCGATGGGCGGCAACGCCGACGGTCGCTCGATGGGCGAGCGGCTCGCGGTCGATCCCGCCGAGCCCGAGCGGCTGTTTTTCGGCTCGCGCACCCGCGGGCTACTGGTGAGCACCGACGCCGCCGAGACGTGGAGCGTCGTCGATTCCTTCCCGACCCAAGGAGACGAGAACCTGGGGCTCAGCTTCGTCTTGCCGACCGAAGCGGCGCTCTACGTCGGCGTGGCCACGCTCAGCGGCCCGTCACTCTACCGTTCGCGGGATCGCGGTGAGAGCTTCGAGCCCATCAGCGGCGCGCCCGCCGGCATGATGCCGCACCACGCCGCGCTCGCGCCGGACGGCGTCATGTACTTGGCGTACAACGATGGTCCAGGGCCGAACGACATCCATCGCGGAGCGATTTGGCGTCTCGAGCTCGAGGACGACTCGTGGACGAACGTGTCGCCGCGCAGCTCCGGGTTCGGGGGCGTGGCCGTCGACGCCTCGCGGCCCGGCGTGGTGATGGCCTCGACCATCGACCTTTGGGCGCCCGACCAGCTCTTCCGCTCCGTCGACGGCGGCCAGCATTGGCTCGAAATCGGCGGCAGCGCCCGCCGCGATCCCGCCGGCGCGGATTGGCTGTATTTCGGGGGCAATGAGCTCGCCGCCACCGGCTGGATGGGCGATCTGGAGATCGATCCGTGGAACCGTAGCCGCGCGCTCTACGTCACCGGACAAGGCATCTGGTGGAGCGACGACGTCACGAACACCGACGCGGGCGTGCCAGCCGAGCTGACCTTTCGCAACGAGGGCCTCGAAGAGGCCGTCGCGCTGGACCTCGCGTCGCCGCCGAGCGGCGCGCCGCTACTCAGCGCGCTCGGCGATATCTCTGGCTTTCGCCACGAAGACTTGGACGCCTCACCGCGCGGGGGCATGTTCCAGGGTCCGCTCTTCGGCAACACCACCAGCATCGATTTCGCGGAGGCCGCTCCGTCGTTGGTCGTGCGTGTCGGCACCGCGCAGACGGGCCGGCGCGGCGCGCTATCGCGCGATGGCGGCGAGACGTTCGAGGCGCTGGGCAGCGAGCCGCCGGGGGCCGGCGCGGGCACCATCGCGGTCGGCAGTGACGGCGAGCGCTGGGTGTGGACGCCGGAGCGCGGCGCGCCTGCCTTCTCCGCCGATCACGGCGCGAGCTGGACGGCGGCAGAGGGCATACCGACGGGAGCGCGCGTCGCCGCGGATCGCGTCGATCCGCGGCTGTTTTTCGGCTTGGATCGCCGCGGCGTCTACGTCAGCCGCGACGGCGGCGAGAGCTTTGCCCTCACCACCTTCGAGCTGCCGGCGAACGCGCGCCTGCACACGGTGTTTGGTGAAGCGGGGCACTTCTGGATTAGCTGCAGCACCGGGCTTTACCGCTCCGTCGACGCTGGCGCCACGTTGACGCGAGTCAGCAGCGTCGACGCGGGGCTCGCCGTCGGGTTCGGCCGCGCCGCCGATGGCGCCGACTATCCCGCGCTGTACCTGTCGGGCAAGGTGGAGGGCTCGACCGGTTTGTTCCGCTCCGACGACACCGGTCAGAGCTGGACGCGCATCAGCGACGAGCAGCACCAGTTCGGCTGGGTGGGGTTCATCACCGGCGATCAGCGCCGGCATGGCCGCGTCTACTTGGGAACGGGTGGCCGCGGCGTCGTCTACGGCGACCCGCTGTGAGGCGCGATCCGCGACGCTTCAGACGAGCAGCTCGGTCATCAGCTGATTGGGAACGCCGCGCAGATCCGAACCGAAGCTCTGCACGCCCAAGCCGAAGTAAGCGTTCAAGACCGTGAAGTACACGTCGCGCAGCTGGCGCATGTCTTCGATGGCCTCGGGTAGCGACACCATTTGGTCTTGGCGGAAGGTGCCGCCGCCGCCGAACAGCGCCATCGGCAGGTCGAACGAAGCATGATCGCCGTGGTGCATGTCGCTCGCGAACATCACCAGGCTATTGTCGAGCAGGCTGCCGCCCGCGGCGTCCTCCACCGCGTCCAGCTTCTTGAGCAGGTCCGCCGCCACCTCGATGTGCCAGCGCGTGATGGACGCGAAATCGGGGCTGATGCCGGTGTGGTGTTGGGACTCGTGATACGCGGTGCAGCTGCCGCCGATGGCGGCGCCGTCTTTGTCCCAGTCGCGCCGGGGCACCCACGAGTACACCAAGTCGGACCGGCTGTTATCCAGCATGTACGTGATGATGCGGGTGACGTCGCACTGCAGCGCCATCACGATCAAGTCGTTCATCACGTGGGCGCGGGTGTCGTTCGCCTTCATGTCGGCCGGCAACGTGATGGGCGTGCAGGAAGAGGCGCCGCCGGTCGTGTCCGAGGGCACTCGCGCGACCTTCACCTCCAGCTCGCGAACGCCCGTCAGGAACTGATCGAGCCGCTCGCGATCGCTCTTGCCCAGCCGCGCTTGCAGCGCCGTCGCGCTGCTCGAGAGGCCGTCCAAAGCGCTCAGGTCGAGCGCGCGGCGGCGCGCGGCCTCGGCGGCGGCGTCTGGATCTGCGTTGCTCGCCCCCGCGCCGCTCGCCACGAGCCGATCGAAAACGCGCTTGGGATCGAGGTCCTTCCCGAGCGGCGTTCCTTCCTTGCTCCAAGACATGTTGCGCGACATCGCGCTGTGCCGTTCGTCGAGCGAGCCGATGCCATCGAGCAAGCCCAGCTGCATGCTCGCGATCGGCGTCGCCTGGGGCAGGCTGCGCGCCAGCAGCTGGTCGACGGTCTCGCCGTTGAGCGGGCTGGTGGCCGCGTTTTGCCCGCGGCTCGCGCGGTAGGTGTCGCCGTCGATGCAGTTCAAGAGCGCCGACGGATCACGCGAGTGCGAGGGAACCACGAACGCCCCCGCCGGCATCTTGCACACGCCGCAAAAGTCGTTGCGCTCGCGGTACGTGTTCCAGGCCGGGCTCATCGTCAGCAAGTCGCTCCGCCAGCTGAAGTTGCCGAGCTGGCGGACGAGCTGCATCTTCTTCTTCACCGGCTCGAACGCGGAGAGCAGCGGCGACAGCTTCCAGGACGCGCCCGCGCCGCTGCCGGTGGTCTTCCACCACAGCACGGAGGCGCCGTTCGGAAAATAGACGGGGATGAAGCGCTTTGGCGCGGCCGCGTCGGCGGCGTGACCGAGCGGCGCGTTCAGCGACTCCATCCAAGGCAGCGCGAGGGCAACGCCTGCCGCGCGCAGCACGTGCCGGCGGCTCGTCCGCGACTTCATAGGCCTTCCGCCTTCCTCGACGTGAAAGATTCGTGCGTCACGACTTCCTTGATCAAGCTGCGCAATGTCGGGTTGCCCGCCGTCCAGCGGGCCACGATTTGGTCGCGGTTGACGTCGGAGGCGGTGGCGCCCAGGGCGTACGTGCTGAGCTTGGCGGCCGCGCACGGCATCAGCTGGGGCGAGCTGGCGATCGCGCCGACCAACGACGGCAGACCGTCGACCACTTGTCCGTCGGGCATGGTGCCGGCGGTGTCGATCGCGAGGCCGTTTTCGTAGACGGCGCGGTAGCGACCGACGGCGTCGAAGTTCTCGAGGGCGAGGCCGATGGGGTCGATCATGTTGTGACAGCCGGAGCAGGCGGGCGAGGTGCGGTGCGCCTCCATTTGCTGGCGAACGGTCACCGCCTCGCCTTCCGTAGGCTCTTCGAGCGGCGAGACGACGAGGCCGGGCGGCACCGCCAGCGGCGTGCACAAGATGGCGTCGAGCACCCAAGTGCCGCGGATGATCGGCGAGCTGCGAGTTTCGCGCGAAGTGTGAGTCAGGAAGCCGGCGAGGCCGAGCAGCCCGACGCGCTGGTCGGTCGTGTCGACCACTTGCTGCATGGCCTGCGCGGGCGCGGGCATGCCGTAGTGCGCGGCGAGCGGGCCGTCGACGAAGTTGAAGTCGGCGGTCAAGATCTGCGAGTACGGCAAATCTTTGTACAGGAACTCAGCGAAGTAGAGCTCCATCTCCCGCTGCATCGAGGCGGCGAGCTGAGGCGTGTAGTCGGGGAACGCGGTCGAGCTCGCGACGTGCTCCTCGAGGCGCTTGCTGCCGAACCAGCGGCCCGCGAAGTTCTTGACCAGCATCTCCGAGCGCTCGTCGGCCAGCAGGCGATCGACCTCCGCTCTCAACGCGTCGGGGCTGGCGAGCGTTCCCGCGGCGGCCTGCTGCAGCAACGCGGCGTCGGGCGTGCTGCTCCAGAGCGCGTACGACAAGCGCGTCGCCAGCTCGTAGCCATCGAGCGGGCGAGGCGCCGTCGCCGTGAGATCGGGGTCGAGCTCGACGCGGTACAAGAACTGCGGCGACGCCAAGATGATGTGTACGACGTGCTGCAGTGCACCGAGCGCGTCGACGCCGAGGCCGAGCGCCTCCTGGTACTTCGCCAGCAAGCGCGCGCTCTCGTCTTGGCTCAAAGGGCGCCGGAACGCGCGTAGCCCGAACTCCGCGATCACCTTCTCGGCGCAGGCGCTGCTGGCATCCGGCTCACAGTCGACGATGCGCGCGCGAAGCGCAGGGTTTTTGAAGACGTCTGCGCTCACCTGCCGCGCGGCCGCGAAATAGTCCTCGACTTGGCGCGGGCTCATCGAGAGCGCGGCGGCGATGTTGTCGAAGCCTTCGGCTTCTTCGCTCACGAACGCCTGCCCGAAGCGCAGCTCCGTGCCCGTGAGGTCGCGCAAGGTGTTGTCGTATTCGACGTTGCTCAGACGGTGGATGGCTTTGGCCGCGATCTCGGGCGCCCCTGCGGGTGCGCCGCCGCCGGCGCCGCCCCCGTTCGCGCCCGCGCCGGGGC
>JAEYWK010000231.1 GCA_023431345.1 Pseudomonadota bacterium | reverse complement strand
ATAAAGCATAGTTCAGGCTATCAAAGGATTTAAATAGCCAAAAATGCCAGAATTGGTGGTACTTATCGAATACGTATTTATACGTATTTTTCATTTCCCGTTGAACAAAAAAAATCAGTATTAAAACGTATTGCATTGCCATCCAATGTGTAATATTTTTGTATGGATAGAAAAAGGGTGCATGAAACTGGAAACTTCGGGGGAAGTTTTCCTCTCAATTTAAAAAATGCACTCCTCCTTTCTTAATTATGAAAGGATATTAAGGGAACGTAGTTTATACCAATAAATTACTTTATGGTGCTGCTGTGAAGGAGCTCCTGAATTCTCTTATAATTATGATTTAACAACATTGCAATCAATATTTTACATCATGAAAAAGTCTTTACTTTCTTCAGGAAAAGAATTCAAAACCACTGCAGGACGGATTGTATACACAATTCTCATTGCAATATTATTTTTTGGTCAAATCCAAAGAACAAATGCACAGTGTGAAATCAGCCAAACAGCACCTTGTCCAACCGGTCCAATCATCGATTGTGCTGATGAGATAGTCGGAGGACTATTCGGATCAACGATTAGTTGGACTCCGCCTGACTTTGAACTGGACTGTGGTGGCAATACAGGAGGATATAATTGGCAAATGAATTTTGACCTTCCTGAAAGTCAATCTGGCTGTTGGATTTATAATAAAGTTCAACGAATTGGTACCAGTGGAGGACGACTATCATTGAATCAGTCAACAGGTACAGGATTACCCTCATTTGTTTCACCGGCATTTTTATTCACAGGTATCACTAATTGTGCTGTAGATGTGCTCGCAGATCAAAATTTTACAATGAGGGTTTATTATGCTGATAACAATGGAGTAGCTTTAAGTACCTCACCGGCTGCAACATTAAATGTAACAACCGGAGCCAATATCCAGCATTTGATATTTCAATTATCAGCTCCAGCAACTTTTAATTATTACCGATTAAAATTTGAGTTTACCGGTTTAACGAATAATAAAAGTTATGTAGATAATTTAATGATTGATGCCTCAATAAGTGGATCAGCCTGCACAGGCGACATTAATTTTTACACTACAGCAACAGTAGTTGCAAGTATACCCGGCCCACTAAATCCAACAGGTACTTTTTTTCCTGCAGGTAATTATACAGTTACTTATACAGCATATTATAATGACGGTTCAACTTCAACAAGTGAGAGCTGCAATTTTAATGTAATTGTAAATTCAGTTACAGCTTCGGTAACTACTACCCCGGCTGATTGTGGAAATAATAATGGCAGTTTAACAATTACTGCAGCTTCTTTACCTGCAGCTGCATCTTACGAATATTCATTTAATAGTGGGAGCTGGACTACATTTACATCCCCGGTTACTATACCAAATTTAGCAAGTGGTTCTTATAATATTAATGTTCGGGGAAGCTTCTCTCCGGGAGGCACCTGCTATATTATTGCCCCTATTAATGCTAATGTAGGGATAAATATTGACAATACACCACCGTCAATTACTTGTCCTGCCCCATTAAGTCTTGTTGGTTGTGATATAAGCGCTATAACAGTTGCAAATTCCGGATTAGTCTATTCCTCAAATCAGGTTACAATAACACCAGCACAATTCACTGCAGCAGGTGCCTCAGCAACTGATGCTTGCGGGGTTGTAAGTTATAAATATCAGGATTCACAAACAGGCACTTGTCCTGTAGTTGTTACCCGAACATTCACTGTCACTGACAACACCGGGAATTCCTCAAGTTGTAATCAAACAATAACAATTGATCATACTCAAGCTCCTGCAGAATTTGGAGGTCCGGTATCTTCGGCAAGTACAGTTTCTTGCATTACAGCAGCAACCCCTCCGTTATTACCGGTTGTGAAAGATTTTTGTGGAAATACTCTTACCCCTTCCTCACCAATTATCGGTGGCACTTATTCAACATGCGAAGGCACACGAACATATACTTATGTTTACACAGATTGTAAAGGATTAACATTCAACTGGGTTTACACTTATACTGTTGAACGTGAAACTTTTGCAAATCCCACGGATGCAGGAACAACTATAGCCTGTGCAGCATTAGCGACAGCTCCCACTTTGCCTGTAGTTACTGATAATTGCGGAAATACGCTTACACCTACTGGTCCAACAATTGGAGGTACTTATGTAAATTGTGAAGGTACTATCACTTATACTTATTTATATACTGACTGTGAAGGTAATACTCAAGACTGGGTATATACTTATACTATTGAGCGCTTAGATTTTACAATGCCAGAAAATGGTAGTTCAACTGTGAGTTGCATTGCTTCAGCAACTGCACCAATTCCTCCGGTAGTAACTGACAATTGCGGAAACTATATTAGCCCTACCAGTCCTGCAATAGGAGGAACTTATGATGGTTGTGAAGGTACACGTACATATACGTTTACATACACTGACTGCGAGTTGAATTCTCATAACTGGGTTTATACCTATACTATTGAACGTGAGCCTTTTGCCAATCCCACAGATGCAGGATCAACTGTTGCCTGTGCAAATTTAGCGACAACTCCAACTTTACCGGTAGTTACAGATAACTGCTCAAATACGCTTACCCCCACAGGTCCAACCATGGGAGGCACTTATGTAAATTGCGAAGGTACAATCACATATACTTATTTATATACTGATTGTGAAAATAATACCCAGGACTGGGTTTATACCTATACAATAGAGCGACAGGATTTTACAATGCCTGTTAATGGAAGTTCAACAGTGGCATGTATAGGATCGGCAACTCCTCCGGCGCCACCGGCAGTTACAGATAATTGCGGTAATACAATTACCCCAACTGGACCTGTGACGGGTGGCACTTATGATGGTTGTGAAGGCACACGTACCTATACTTTTACATACACTGATTGTGAATTAAATACTCATAACTGGGTATATACTTATACTATTGAACGCGAACCTTTTGCTAATCCTACAGATGCAGGATCAACCATTGCTTGTGCAACATTAGCAACTACTCCCACTTTACCGGTAGTTACTGATAATTGTGGAAATACTTTAACTCCAACAGGCCCAACAATGGGTGGTACTTACGTAAATTGTGAAGGAACAATCACATATACTTATTTATATACTGATTGTGAAAATAATACCCAAGACTGGGTTTATACCTATACAATAGAACGTCAGGACTTTACACTACCAGTGAACGGAAGTTCAACAGTAGCATGTATAGCTTCGGCAACTGCACCTGCAGCACCGGCGGTAACAGACAACTGTGGAAACACAATTACCCCATCTGGTCCTGTAACTGGCGGAACTTATAACGGATGCGAAGGCACAAGAACTTACACTTATACTTATACAGATTGCGAATCAAATACTCATGACTGGGTATATACTTATACTATTGAACGCGAACCTTTTGCTAATCC
>JAEYWK010000274.1 GCA_023431345.1 Pseudomonadota bacterium | reverse complement strand
CATTGCCTCCTACATCGCCGGCTGGAACAAGGACCCTACGCCGTTCATCTGGACCAAGCCAGCGGCCGCCATCATCCGAAGCCACCGCCGAATGCTTGAACGCATCTCACATGCGGTGCACTAGTCGTTGGGGGCGCGCGGGGTATCGTCGGGCGACTGCAGCGGTTCCTCGACCGGAACCGAGGGCGGCATGGCGCCGGGGCTCTCGCGCGGAGGGGGAGCCTCAACGGGCGGAGGCTCGATGGGCGTCGGCTGAGGACCGGGAGGTTGACCGGGTGGAAAGGGCTGCATCACAACCCTCTTTGCGAAACGCGTGCCAGCCAGTGCTCGACGAAGCGCTTCCGCGCGCGCTTCGCCGGTGTCGCCCACGACTACAGTGAGACGAAATAGAGCGTCGCAAGAGCATTGCCGAGAGCATCACCGTGCTCGGTTGTCGGACTCGACAGGTGCCCAGTGGCGATCTGCGCCCGGTGGTGCTATCAGGAGAACATGGCTGTTTTCGTGGTCTACGGAGCTGTGTCGTCGCGCCTCGCCGCGCGCGGCATGTCGCTGCGTACGTTGTCCATGGTAACCGCCGCACGCTCGTAAGAGCGGCGCCCACCGTTTTGGGGGACGCCGCTCGGGCTCAGCACGCGCTTTCGTGTGTCGAAAAGCCGCGCTCACCTCGTGGACCCGCGTTCGCGCTTCGGGGTCCGCACGAAGGTCGGCGGCGGGCGCGTGAGGGCCCGGGCGTTCCGTCGTCCAAGTGACCTCATTCAAGGAGAAAAATCATGATTGCCGACAGTCGCCCCACCATGACCGAGTTCGATATGCGCCGCCTCGACGCGCTGTTCGAGCGCCTTCGGCGCCAAGTACAGCCGCCGCCAACCCTGAGCCTACTCGAGCGAGAGCTGGAGCGCGCGGTCGTGGTGAAGCCGGAGGAGGTTCCGCCCACGGTCGTCACGATGAACTCGCGCGTCGAAGTGAAAGACCTTGATACGGAAGAGCAGCAGTGCGTCACCCTCGTCTTTCCGACGATGGCGAGCATCGATGCCGGCCGCGTCTCGGTGCTCGCGCCGCTGGGCACGGCGTTGCTGGGCGCCCAGGAGGGAGCGCCCGTCGCCTGGCAAACACCCCGCGGCACGAAGCGGATGCTCGTGGAACGCATCGTCTACCAGCCCGAGGCCGCGGGCAGGTTCGACCTCTAGCGACGACTGGGGGCAGGGTGCGCGCGCGCCTGAGCTAGCTTGTCGTCGAGTCGACTGCGGGCCGCGTCGAGCGCTTGGATGTCAGCGGCGCTGTAGGAGCCAGAGCCGCTCGCGGCGTCGTGACGAGGCCCTACCTCGTCGCGCAGCCGCGTAGCGGCTTCGATCGCTTCTCCACGCTCCTGCTCGGTCTTGCTCAGGAAGCCGCCGAGCAGGAGCTCGGCGAACTCATACGCTTGCAAGCACGCTCGAAGGTCATCGACAACCATGGGACGGGCCGAGGCGGTACTAGCACGCTTCGCCGAGGGCCGCCCCCGAACACGCGCGCGCCAGCTCGTAGGCGTGGTCGAGTGGATGAGCCGCGCGCTCGGTCACCGGCCCTTGATAGCCCGGCGACAAAGGCATATGACTGGGCCGATGTTCGGTTCGAGCGGCCCGGGGGCCACGGTTCAACCGAAAGAGTCAGCGCGGGGGCCCAAGCCGCGAAACGTGGCTGCGCGCTCCGCGATCCTGGCCGCGCTGGTGCTCACGTACTGGGTCTCGTTCAGCGCCGTCTATCGCCTGATCGGCGGCCCGACCTTCTTGCTGGGCCTGGGAATTTGCCTGGTGGCGGGGGCTTGGCTCGGCGTGCGCCGCGCGCTGGTCTTAATCGCCTGCATCGCCCTCGTCGACCGCTGGCAGGCCCTCAATCTGCCGGTAACGGCTGAGACGAACCGCACCATGGGGGCGGTCGCGTTGCTCCTCAAGCTGGTGCTCGCAGGTGGGCTCGGCCTCGTCGTCGATTCACGGCGCAAGACGTTGGCGCTGAACGCGGAGCTGCGCCGCGAGGTAGAAGCGAGAGAGCACAGCGAGCGCATGCAGCGCGCGTTGGTAGAGAGCTTGGGAGAAGGCGTCGGCCTGTTCGACGCGCGGGGCCGCGTGATGTTCGCGAACCAGGCGCTGGCCACGACCCTCGGAGCCTCTCCCGCAGAGCTCGAGGCGAAGACCTTCGCCGATTGGCTCACGGACGAGAGCCGCGGCGTGCTCGCCACCACGACCCCGACCAGCGGCGAGCGCCGCTCGTATGAAGTGGTGCTGGAGCGCAGCCCCGGCACGCTGCTGCTCGTAACCGAAACTCGCTTCGACCCGAGCGACGCGCGTGACGAGCTGACTCTCCGCGTCGTGCGTGATTTGACCGATCGAGTGGTGACGGAGCGCCGTCAGCGCGATCTCGAGCGAGAGCTGCAGCGTAGCCAGGCGCTGCAGAGCTTGGCCGTGATGGCCGGCGGCGTGGCTCATGATTTCAACAACCTGCTCTGCGGTGTCGTGGGCAACGCCGAGGTAGCCAAGCGCAAGCTGCCGAGCGACGCGCCCACCGTGCTCGGGCGCTGCCTGAGCGAGATCCTCACGTTCGCGGGCGAGGCCGCGCAGCTGAGCAAGCAAATGCTCGCGTACGCCGGGCGACGGAGCCTTGCGATTCAGGGCCTGGAAATCAACGCGGAGCTGTCGGCGGCGCTGCGACTGCTGCACGCCACCGTCGACTCCAAGTCACAGCTGGTGCTGCGGCTCGGACAGGAGCTGCCGCTCGTCGGAGCCGATCGTTTTCAGCTTCGTCAGGTGGTGACGAACCTGATCCTCAACGCGCTCGACGCCATGGAAGGCAAGCGCGGCACCTTGACGCTGCGTACCGAAGCGGTGCGGCTCGAGGCGCCGCGCACCGACGCTTATGGGGTGAGCGCCGGCGCGTACGTGAAGGTAACGGTGACCGACACGGGCTGCGGCATCCAGCCCGAGGCGCGCGATCGCCTCTTCGAGCCATTTTTTTCGACCAAAGGCACGGGCCGCGGCATGGGTCTCGCGGCGGCCGCTGGCATCGTGCGCGCGCACCGCGGCTGGCTCGGCATCGAAGACACCTCCGACCAGGGCTCGACGTTCGGCTTCTTGCTCCCCGTCGCGCAAGAATCGATGCCCCGCCGCTCCAGCAGCCCTGCCCTGTCGATTGCGACGCCTCCCGCGCGGAGCATCTTGCTCATCGACGACGAGCCGGCGGTGCGCCTCGTCACCGGCAAGATGCTGAGCGAGCTGGGCCACCACGTCATCACCGCCGATAGCGGCCGGCGTGGGCTCGAGCTGCTCCAGCAGCGCCCCGACGCCATCGACCTCGTCGTGCTCGACTTGACGATGCCCGAGCAGTCCGGCGAACAAACGCTCGATCAACTGCGCGGCGTTCGGAGCACGATACCGGTCGTCATCACCAGCGGGTTTCAAGCCGAAGACGCCTCCTCGCTGCTGCAGCGACCGAACGTGGTCGGCTTCCTCGACAAGCCACACACCATGACCGGCCTGGAAATGTTGCTCGCCTCCGTGGCCCACCCGGCGCCGCCGAGCACGGCAGCGGCGCTCCCCCAGCGCCGGGCCTGACTCAGCCGCGCCGCGAAGCTAAGGGCCCGCCCTAACCGACGACGCTCGGCTGCGCCAGCGCGCGGTGCGGCGGGAGGCGGTCCCTGCGTCAGCGCTCCGTCAAGCGCGCCGAACGCCCAGGAACAGCACGTGCCGCGCGCGCGCTCCCGGTCGCACCGGGACCTGCATCACTTTCACATCGAAGCCGGCGGCGGCAAAGCGACGCTCGAAGCGCGCGTTCGGCCCCGACGACCAAACCGCGAGCACGCCTGACGGGCGCAAGCTTCGATGGCACGCACGCAGCCCCTGCTCACCGTAGAGGCGCTGATTCGGAGCGTGAGAGAGCGCGATCGGCCCATTGTCGACGTCGAGCAGGATCACGTCGAACGCCGCTTGCGAGCGCTTGATGGTGCCGAACACGTCCCCGATGACGACCTTGCAGCGGGGGTCATCCAGCGGGTGGCCATTGAGCTCAGCCAGCTGCGCGCGATTCCAGCCTACGAGCTCCGGCACCAGCTCCGCGACCGTCACCACCGCCTCCTGCGGGACTCGATCGAGCACCGCGCGCAGCGTAAACCCGAGACCGAGCCCGCCCACGAGCACGGCGCGCGGCGCCGGGAACAGCGCGATCGCCTCCTCCGCGAGCGACTCTTCCGAGGCGTGCATACGACTCGACATCAAAATGCGGGAGTTGACGCGCACCACCCAATCGCCATCGTGCCGAGCGAGCACGAACTCGTCGTTTCCCACCATCGCCGCGTCGATCGTCTTGGTCTCGAGCATGAGCTAGCACTGGGCAGACCCCAGGTCCCCGAGCGACGCAACCCCAATCGCTCGACGAGCGCAAGAATCCGCGAAAATACTGCGGGAGCACTCGGGAATCGCGCGGACCGAGAGCACGGGCGCGCTCGTCTTGTGCCGGACCGCCGCCACCAGGGTATCCGCCGCTGGCAGCCCCGTCACGATCGCGTCGAAGGCCCCCGCCTCGCAAAGCTGCGCCAGCGCGTCGTCATCCGCGCCGCCCGGGTGTGCGATCTCGTAGGCATCGATGCCCGCTCGGCACAAAGTCGCCAGCACCTCCTCG
Organism: Pseudomonadota bacterium; assembly: GCA_023431345.1. Classification (GTDB taxonomy): domain Bacteria; phylum Myxococcota_A; class Polyangia; order Polyangiales; family Polyangiaceae; genus PMG-095. The sequence continues at coordinate 19,372 of JAEYWK010000274.1, read as the reverse complement.
CACGGCAAGCTCACGCCCGGCTCGCCGATGAGCGGCGACCGAAGCTCTGCTCGCCCGACTCGCACGAGGCCGACTTCGGCGTCGAACCGCGACGCCAGCGTGGTCACCCAGCGGCAAGCCTGCCGGTCCGCCCCTGCCAGGCCGACAGGGAGGAGGATGCGGCGCAGCGCGGCTGGTCGGAATCGGTCACCCACCGTCAGCACGGCGCAGGGCGCGCCTTCGGAGACGGGGACGATGGTCCGCGCCGGGAAGCTCACGCGGCGATGCGGCGACGACGCCATCACGATCAGGTCCGACGTGTGGCGCTCGGCGTGCGCCAAGATCACCGCGCTCGCAGACCCCGGCGTGACGAACGACGACACGGTCGCGGTGGACGTGACCGAGGCAACGACACCCGAGAGGCGCTCCCGTGCGTCGCGGTCGCCGCTCGCGTCCATGCGCGCGCTCGTATCCGCGAGCAATGAGGCGGGTAGCGAGGCGTAGAGAACGTCTACCGACGCTTCGAAGCGCTCCCCCAGCAGCGAAGCCATCGCGAGCGAGGTCGCGCTCGACCGCTCCACGTCGATGGCGCACAGCACCCGACGCATTCTCGAAATCTCGAACATTCAATCTTCAGAAGTCCGGCGGAGGTGGCCGAACGCTTGCGGCAGAGGGGAAGAGCAGCAGCCCTTCCGCCGCGCGGATCGAACGCTTGCTGGGAGTCGCTCCGCAGTACGACAACGACCACCCGTGGGCGAACAAGATACTCGTCAGCTCGTGTCCGGTCAAGTTGGCCATCGACCGGAAACACGAGCTCGGCCGGCGACGGTGATAAACACGTTGTTTGCAAGCTCGCTGCGTGCTCGCACGCGCCCCTCGCGCGTTGCCTTAGCGCTCGCGACTCGGATGCGCTACACTAGGTGCACCTCGTAGCCCGCTGCACTCAGCCCGAGCCTAGCGGTTGGATCTGCGACAGGTCGCAAGCGGCCAGAAAGGGCCAAGATGAACGAACTAGCCGACACCGAATTTCCGGCGCTCTTCGCGCATAACACCCGCAAGGATTGGGGCGTAGGCGTACTCGCTGGGGTGCGCGACGGCAAGCGCACGTACCTCTTCGAAGGCGGGGAGGAGCGCGTGATGGGCGGCGGCGCCCACGACATGATGCGCAAGATCTCGCCGCTCGACGCCGGCCAGCAAAGCACCCTGGCGCGACTCGCCGCGCTCGTCGCGCGCCGTCAGGGCTTGCCGGATTCTTCGAAGGCCATCGGCGTCATGCTCCTCGAGCAGCTCGCCGGGCTGCGCCGCGCCTTCCCCCAGGGCCTCCTCGATCCGGCATGGCAAAGTGAGCAGCGCGCCGCCCGGGTCCGCGAGACGGTCGTGCCGCAAGCGAGAGAGCTGCTGTCGCTGAAGGCGATCGACGCGCTCTTGCAAGCGCAGCGCTTCGACGCGCTCTGGGCCTCCGTAGCGAAGATCCTCGTCGCGACCGGCTGGCTGCCGGAGGATCAACTCAAGCCTGCGCCCACGCAAGGCCTCGCCGCGCTCGCTGGCGCCGTGCGTGAGCTGCTCTACGGCAGCGCCCCCCTCGAGCAGCGCGTCGATCGCTTCTCGGTAGCCTTCGAGACGGCGTTCCATCGTCCGCCGCGCTGGGAGCTGACGACGGGGCTGCTAGCCGTCGTGCATCCCAGCGAGCACGTGCTCGTCGACCTCCCCGCGTTCCGCAAGCAATTGAAGCTCCTGGGCTCCAAGGGCACCCTGCCCCAAGCCCCGAACGGAACCGGCTACGCGCGCTCTCTCAGCGCGGCGCGCGTCGTCGCGAGCAAGCTCACCGAGCAGGGTGAGGCGCCCCAAGATCTGCTGGACGTGCACGATGTCGTGCGCTTCACGCTCAAGCCCAGCTCGCCCGCGCGCCGGCCCAAGGCGCCCAAAGCCGTCAAGGCGGCGAAGGCCCCCTCGTCGAAGAAGCGCGCTGCTAGCGCCGACGTCGAAGCCGAAGACGCGGACGACTCATCGGACTGAGCGACGACCGGCGCGCGCGGCTCGAGCTCGCCACGGGTCGAGCCGCGCTTGGCGCCAGCTTGCTCCCTGACAGGGCGCGGGGGGGGGAAATGCTCTGACGTTGCGGCGAGGATAGGCGCGCCGTGCACAACGTCAGTTAGATCGTCCAGAGCCGAAAGAAATGGATCCGCCTAGGCTCTTTCTTCGATCCGATGTGGTGCATCGTTCCATCGAGGGGTCATGGCTGTGGATGGTCTTGTCCTGGCGCCCGGGCTGGCGGCGCAAGCACGAGCCGGAGCCGCGCTCTCACCGGGGCGGGCCTTGCCGAGCGCTGACGCCGAGCTGCGCCACGCGGTCGCGGAGCACCTCGATTTGGTGTGGCGGGTGCTGCGACGTGGGGGGCTGAGCCCGGCGGACGCCGAAGACGCGGCGCAAGACGTGTTCTGGGTTCTCGCCCAGCGCAGGGCCGACGTGCCGGAGCGGGCCCGGCGGGCGTTTCTCGTGTCGACCGCGCTTCGCGTCGCCGCCGATCGGCGCCGTTCGAAATGGAGCCGTGCGGTCGATACGGGTCTCGACCTGGACGAGCAGTCTTGCCCGGCCCGCGGCGCCGACGAGCTGCTCGACCTGCGGCGCGCCGCGGAGCTGCTCGACCGCGCTTTGGCAGGGCTCGACGAGCAAGACCGCGCCATCTACATCATGGCCGAGCTCGAGCAGCTGAGCCGCAGCGAGGTAGCCGAGGCGCTCGCGATCCCGAAAGGCACGGTGGCGTCGCGCTTGCGCAGGGCGCGCGAGGCCTTCGAGGCCGCGGTTCGCCGGCTGCACCGAGGAGCCCGCTCGTGAACGACGACGAGCTTCTTGCGGCCATGAAAGAGGCCGCGAGCCACGATGCTCCCCCCGCGAGCCTCGCGGCGCGCGTCGTTCAGCACGTCGAGTACCGAGCCCGGCTCGAGCAGCTGCCGCGCGCGTGGCGCCCCCAGCGCTGGCGACGAGTGGCCGTGGCGGGGACGCTGGCCACCGCGGCAGGCGCCTGGCTTTGGCTCCAGGCACACGATCCGGCCCCGAGGATCGCGGCGGAGAGCGCGGAAGCGCCAGCGTCGAGCCGCGCTCCTCGAGCCAGCGCGAGCGCGAAGGCGGTCCAAAGCCCGTGCCGCCCCGCTGCAGTGGCCGGAGGTAGCGCGCCTCTGATCGATGATTTCGAAGACGGCGACGACGCGCTGACCGCGCTCGAGCAGCGCAGCGGCTATTGGCGCTGGGCCCGCGAGAGCGACGCACCCGGCACCGCCCCCGCGCTGCTCCCTGTCCCGCGGCCCGACGCCACCGCGTCCAGTCGCTTGGCATTGCACGTCAAGGGCGGAGAGCTCTACGACTGGGGCGCTACCGTCGAGGTTTCGTTTCGGCCACCTTGTTACGACGCCAGTCGCTACGCCGGTATCGTGCTCTCGGCGCGTGGCCCGGGCCGCATCTACGTCTCGCTCCGCGAAGTCGGCGTGATCCCTGCGTTCGAGGGCGGCAGCTGCGAAAGCGACTGTTACAACTCGCACGTCGCCAAGCTGGACCTCGGCCGCGACTTTCGCACGTACGAGCTGCGATGGGCCGACATGCGGCAGCGAGGACGCGATCGCCCTGCGCTCGATCCCAGCCAGCTGCACAGCATCGCGTTCATGATCCGGCCCGAAGACACGCCCTACGACGTGTGGCTCGACGACGTCAGCTTCGCGACGACGAAGCGCTGAAAGAAGCGTCACCAGATACGATATCTCGATCCGATTGCCACGGTCGCTCCATCTCGAGAGCGATGAAGCTCTCGCCCCTCACGCTCGCCCCGCTCCTCGTCGCGCTGCTCGATTGCCGGCCGCGCGGGCCCGACGCGGCAGGCTCTGCGCAAACCGAGCACGCCACCGCCACGCCGAATTACGCGCCCGGCAGCTGGCTCGCGCTCGATCGCAGCACCGACGCCCCGACGCCCCAGCAACTGAAGCTCGACGACGACGTGCTCGCCACCTTCTTCGACGACGACGTGCCGCGAGCCCGTGGCGGGTTCACCTACGCCTACGGCGCGAACACCCGCAACAAGGCGCTCCCGAGCAGCACCGCGGGCAATCGAGCGGTGCTCGCCACCTACTTCGGCGACGACTACTCCGGCGTGAGCCTCTCGCTCGGCGACGACAGGCCCGTCGACCTCTCGTCCTACCGCAAGACAGGCACGCTGACGTTCTGGATCAAGGGCGGTCCCGCCGCGAAGAAGTTCATGGTGGGGCTGATGGACAACCAGGGCAGCGCCAAGAAGGTGCAGAGCAAGGTCGTCGGCGATTCCTACGTCGTCGTCGAGCAGGGCGAGTGGCGGCAGTGCCGCATCCCGCTCAAGGCCTTCATCGACGACGGCGCCTACTGGGATGCGAGCCAAAAGCGCGAGGTTGGCGCCAAGTTAGACTGGTCCAAGATCACCGAGTTTCGAATCTCCGTGAACCGCGGCGAGAACAAGGTCGAAGCGGGCGCCCCCACGATCTTCTACCTAGACCAGATTCAGCTGACCAAGACCGCCAAGGGCGTGGTCGATCCCGACGCTTATTGGCAAGCGTTCCGCTCGGATGCGCCCGACACGGTCGTGACCGACTTCAGCAAGTGGGCGGCAGCCTGGCGCGTCCAGCACGGAGCTTCGGCGGCCATCAGCGCGGCCGTGAGCGCCCCGCCGAAGCCCATCCCGCAGGGCGTCCGGGGCAAGACGCTCAAAGTCGATTTCAAGCCTGGCGACTGGTACGACGCGTTCATCCGCCCCGACGCCGCGCCCGGCATGGTGCGTGATTGGAGCAAGCACTACGCGCTCTCGGTGTGGCTCTACACCGAAAAGCCCTACCAAGCCTTCGACGTCGTGATCTACGACCGTGACAGCGAGATGTTCACGAGCCGCGTGGGCGCCACCCGCGGCTGGCACCAGGTGCTGGTCCCGTTTCGGAGCTTCAGCAAGTTTCCCTATTTTCAGCCGCCGGAAGCCAAGCAGAACAACAAGCTGGATCTCGACGGGATCACGCTGCTCGGGGTGAAGCCGGGCGGCGAGGTGCCCGGCACGATGTACCTCGCCAGCGTGACGCTCACGAACCAGCGCCAGCTCGTCAAGGTGAAGGCGCCCGCGGTGCTGGCGGCGAAGCTCACGGCAGATCTGAGCAAGCCGGTCCAACGAATTCCCGACATCTACGGCGTCAACGTCGGCCGCTGGGCACCGGAGCTGCTCGACGAGCCCTCACGCCCGCTCGCCAAGGCGCTCAACCTGGGCGTGGTCCGCTACCCCGGCGGCCTACTGTCGGATGAAGAAGACTGGCGTAAGACGCTGCGGGCGAAGGACGCAAACGTCGACACCGACGAGTTCTTGGACTGGTGCGCGAGCCAGCGCTGCACCCCCATGTTTACCGCCAACGTGGGGGACGGCACGCCCGAGCTCGCGGCGGAGTGGGTGCGGTACGTGAACCAAGTCCGCAAAGGGACGAAGGTGCAGCGGTGGGAGATCGGCAACGAGATCTACGGCAGCTGGCACCACCACTACGCCAAGTGGGGCAAAGACGGCGGCGTGGCCTACGGCAAGGCGGTACGCCAGTTCATCAAAGCCATGAAGGCCGTCGATCCGAGCATCAAGGTGAGCGCGGTCTGGATGCTGGGAGGGCCTTGGAATCGGGCCGTGTTCAAGGAGGCAGCCGACGTGGTCGATGCGGTCAGCGTCCACCACTACGCTCAGGCTGCTGGCTCCGAGAACGACGAAGGGTTGCTCGCGACGTCTTCCGAAGCAGGCGCGCTGATGCGCGACGTGCGAAAGCAAGTGGCTGAGCTGGGCACGCCAGGAAGGAAGTACGAAATCTGGCTCTCGGAGTGGAACTCGGTCGACGCCAACCCGGGGCCGCAGATCTTGCAGCACGTCAGCGCGCTGTTCATCGCGGACTACCTAGGTCACCTCGCCGAATCGCCGATTCAGATCGCCAATGTCTGGGCGCTGTACAACGGGCGAGACAAGCGGTTGGGCGACTACGGCTTGCTCGCGCCGTCGAGCGATCCACAGGGCTTCAACTACCGGCGCCCCAGCTACTGGGCCTTCTCGATGCTGGCGGGCACGCTCGAGGGAACGCTGCTCAGCGCCAGAACCGACCGCGAGAACCTCGCCGCCTGGGTGTCGAAGCGCCCAGACGGGAAGCACGCGCTCGTGCTCGTCAACAAGAGCCCGGAGACCGACTACCAAACCACGCTGGCGATACCTGGGCTGGACGGCGACGCGACGCTGTCGGTGCTCACCGCCGCTACCTCCGGAGGGCTAGTCGGCAGCGAGGCCACCGGCAAGTCTCACCCATCCACCGGCCCCGTGAGCGCGCGCCGCGCCGTCGAAAGCGGCGCCACTATCCTGGTACCCAAGCACTCGATCGTGACCGTGCGCTACTGACGGGCCGACGAAGGCCAACGAGCCTGAGCGCACGTGAGAGAGCCCGCCAGCGATGGGAGTCGCAGCGGGCTCTTGGAAGACGCGAGACCTCGCGCCGGATTAAAGGAACGTGAGAGGCGCGACGAACGTGTCTGGGAGCCCGAGCGCTTGCGCCGTGGTAGGGACGACCTCAGTCAGCGCCGCTGACCCCGCGTAGGCATAGCAAGTGTCATTCGCGTCGGACCGGTACGACGCGTAGCTGACCGTTGCCGTACTGTTGGGTACCGATACCATCCACCCCTGATTTCTCAGATACGCGGCGAACTTCCCAATAGAGCCGCTCCAGCCCCAGCCGACAGAGCTGTAGGTGTAGGCCGCGCCGGTACAATCGTTATTCGCGTAATAGAAGGTTTGCTGCATGGGAAGCAGGTCGTAATAATATATCGAGTAAGCGTGCCCGGTTTCCGTCAAAAACGAGTAGTTGCTCATCATGTCCCCACCCAAGCTGAGGACACGCCCGATGTGAGCGCCATTGCCGTCCTGGACGCCGACGCCGCCTGAGCCGTGCTTGCCATCCTCGCCATCGGCGCCGTCGGCGCCGTCGGCGCCGTTGCAAAGGTAGGCAGACGAGTCGATTTCACCAGCTTCGATGGCGCCGTTGCGGGGTGTGCCGCTGCCATCGCCGTTGTCGAGGCCGATCTGCAGCAGCTGGCCGCCCTGCGCGCAGTTCACTCCTGCCGGTTCCGCCGTTCGCTTGACCAAAGTGCTGAAGCCATCGCTGCCGTTGGTGCCGTTGCAGACGAATCGGGTACCCTCGATCTCCGCTTCCTGAAGGGCGCCGCTGCGGTCGGCGTCGATTCCGAACTGAACGCGGCTGCCGCCGGCCGCGCAGTTCGCGCCGGCCGCTTCCGCCGTGATGCTCACGAGGCTCGCGAGCCCTTCTTGGCCGTTACAAACCTCGGTGCTCGAGAGGACCTCCGCCTCAGAGAGCGCGTCGCTCCGGTCGGTGTCGATACCCGTCTCGAAGATCTGACCACCTGCGGGACAAGCTTCGCTCGGTTCCGAGGCGCTGACCCGGACGAGAGTCTTCAAGCCCACGAGCCCGTCGACGCCGTTACAGACGACGCTCTCGCCCTCGACCTCGTTCTCGTGGAGCTCACCGTCGCGGTCGAGATCCGCGCCGAAGAGCGTGCGCTGGCCGCCCTGAACGCAGCGCTCGCCCGGCTCGACGGCGGCAGTGCGCACGAGCGTCTGGATGCCGGGAGCGCCATCGTCGCCGTTGCAGAGGAAGAAGCTCGAGGTCACTTCACCTTCAGCCAGAGCACCGTCGGCGTCGGCGTCGATGCCGATCGTCACGTGCTTGCCACCACTCGCGCAGTTCTCGCCGGCGCTCTCGTCTTCGACTTCGACGAGGGAGGTGCCACCGTCCTTGCCGATGATGCCGTCCTCGCCGTCCTCGCCGCGCGCGCCGTTCTTGCCAGGGGCGCCGTCCTCTCCCGCAGCGCCATCGTCGCCCGACGCACCGTTGCAAGCGTAGATGGTGCCGTTGACCTCATCCTGGGAGAGCTCGCCGTCCCGATCGGCGTCGAGGCCGTGATCGATGCGCTGGCCCCCAAACTCGCAGTTCTTGCCTTTCCCTTCACTCGCCGTCTCGAGGAGCACCGTTGTGCCTGGCGCCGGGCCATCCGAGTCACAACCAGAAATCCAACCTACGAGAACTACGATGCCGACCGTGCTGTACCGAACGCTGCGCATGGAGGTGCCCCTTCGTCTTGAGCGACGCGCCGTGCGTCGAGCTCAGTCGAGAGAAACGCGCCGTCCGCCGGTAACTTAAGCGATCCGAGTAAATGTGTGGGTACCGAGGGGAGCTTTCCGCCGATGCAGACTGACCCACGAACCAACCGACAATTTCGTCAACGCGGCGCAGGCTCGCGTGTTCTAGCTCTAGAACCGCTCATTGACCGCCGTACCGGCAGGAACCCCCAGGACTTCAAGACCATGACGCTACTACGCTTCGCGGGCCCTTACCTACTGCTCCTCGCGCTCGGCGCCATCGGCTGCGGCTCGGACGACTCGACCCCCAAGGAAGGCGCAGGTGGCACCAGCAACGCCGGCACCGACGCCGGCTGTCTCGCGAGCTCGATGCAACTCACCGAAACCAAGCTGACCGACGCCGCGAGCTTCAATACCGTCCTGCTCGACTTCGACGCCAAGAACACGTCGACCAAGGCGTACGACATCCAGGCCGGCTCGAAGCCAATCCTGATCGATTTCGTCGTCACCACGGCAGACGGCGCCGAGTACGAAAGCACCGCCCCCTTCACCGCCCAAAAGGTCGACGCCGGAGCCACCGCGGCCATCGTGGCCATGGCCGAATACGGCGCCAACAAGGCCTACGCAAGCTATACCTTCGAGCTGCGCTGCCGCTGAACGCTTCGGTCGGCCCAGGCTCACCCAAACATGCGTCTAGGCATGCCGGAGACGACTTCGTATTCTGGCTCGATGCGCGCACTCATGCTCCTGCTCGGATTGCTGCTGTGCACCTCGACGGGCTCCGCGTCGGTCGACGGCGCGTCACCCCGGAAAGAGGGGGCGCCCCACGCGGAAAAGCCTCCGAAGCGGCTCACCGACGCGCAAATCAAGCAGCTCTTGATCGACGAATCCATCGCGGGATACGCCGGAAACTGTCCGTGCCCCTACAACACGGATGCGCGGGGGAGGAGCTGCGGCCGCCGAAGCGCCTACAGCCGGCCCGGCGGGGAGTCGCCGCTCTGCTATCCAAAGGATGTAACGAAGGAGATGGTGCAAGCGTATCGCGAAGCGCACCAGGAGACATGACTCGCCTCCTCTCTCGCGATCATGTGAGTTTTAACAAGAGCGACTGTCAGGGCTCGCATGTTTGGGTGATGCCCGATCGCCTGACGTGCGCTCCCGACGAGCTGTCGCACGTGCGCCGGGCGCTCGGCTCTTCACGTCGCGAATGACCTGGCGCATCATGGGCCGTTTCGACGGACCATGAGATGAAGACGGAGGCAGATCTCGGCCGGTGGCTGGAGGCGCTGGGCGCAGGGCGGGCAGGCTGCGTGTTCGCCTCCGACGTGGTCGACACGTTGAGCGTGTTGTGTGAGGCGGCGACCTCGCGGCCGGCGCCTCTGCGCGTGGTTTCGCTCACGTGGCAAGAGGTGCCTCCACTGGCGAACGAGCTCGGCTTACTGGTGTCGGCGCTGGCGAACGCCACCTCGGAGTGCTTTCCGGGGCTGTACGGGGCTTCACAGCAGACGCAGCCAGGCCGATGGTCGCAGAGCGTCGTTGAAAGTGAGGCCCACGCGATCACGCGGAGCGTCCCCGACGTAGACAGCGCGGCCTGCCGGCGGATCTTGAGCGCCTGTCACGAGGGGCGCCCCCCGACTTTGGGCAAGCTCGCGCGCGCCGAGCAGGCTCGACAATTCGCCCTGGCAATCGAGCCGCAGCGCCTGGTGGTCTTCATCGCCGTGAGCCATACGCCGACGAGCAAGGAAGCCCTACGCTCCTTGGCTCAAGGCGCGGAGTGGCTCGCCGCAAACGCGCGCTGCCGCGTCGCGCTGGTTCTGCCGAGTGCCTTGAGCGGACACGAGGCGCTCGACCACGTCACCTACGACGCTTGCATATTCGCCGACAGGCTGCTCGGCGCCCAGCCCTCGGCGCGAAATGACTCCCCACTCGCCGTCGCGTCGGCGCCGACGAACGCCGCGCCGACGCTCAGCGTGTCTCCGCTCGCAGGGCAACCTGCGAAGCGAAGCGAGGCGGAGCAGCTGCTCTCGTCACAACTGAAGGGTGACGAGCGGCTCGCGCCGCTGTTCGGGTTCAACCAGCACGTACGGACTCGATTCGGGAGCAATCCGAACGTCGACCTACTCTGGGAGTCCGGGAAGCTCGTCATCGAGATTGATGGCGACGAGCATCGCAAGCCGCAGAAATTCTCCGCCGATCGGCGCCGCGACCTGGAGCTGCTGCTGTCGGGCTACACCGTCGTTCGTTTTACGAACGGCAACGTCATCGAGAACACCGACTGGGTCATCGACAAGATTCGCGAAGCCGTGCGCTACCTGAGCGAGAGAAGCCTATGAAGAAGCTGCAACCCACCCCCGAGCAAACGTTTCTCGTCCTATCCATGCTGTTCGGCGAAACCGACGACGAACGTCAGCCTCCACTCAAGAAGCTCACCATCAAAGCGCCTGCACGTCGGGTGCTCGAAGACGCTCGCGTCGTCCGTGTCGAAGCTCGCAAGGGCGGCAAGCGCCTGGTGCTCGACGACGACGCCTGGGACTTCGCAGCGACGCACCTCTCGGGCCCGCTGCCGAAAACACCGCGAGCGGCTCGCGTGCTCAGCTTGGTGCTCGCCAAAGTGCAGCGCTCGCTGCAGACGCACGAGCACGCCCTCGCGGAGTTCATTACCGGAGAATCGTCGGACGCGCCTCGCCCGCCCCGCGAGGGCGTCGCCCTGCCGACGGCGACTGATGAAGGGCGAATCCGCGAGGCTTGCCTGGCGCTCGCCGAAGGGCAGATCAAGCGACGCGTACGGCTCAGCGAGCTGCGTCGCAAGCTCACGGCGAGCCGCGAGTCGCTCGATCGCGCGCTGCTCGCACTGCAAGAGCAGGGGCGCCTCGTGCTGTATCGGATGGATAATCCCGCCGAAATTACCGCCGAGGATGAACGAGCCGCGCTCTCCATCGCCGGGCAGCCCCGTCACCTCGTCTACCTGGAGGCATGAGCATGGAAGCCCTGCAGACCGCGCTCAACGAGGCCGACTTTCAGTGGACGACCCACATCGACAGCATTTGGCGAGACGCGCCGACCGACATCACGGAGCTGCAACAGACGGCTCGGGAGCGCCTACGTCAAAGGCTAGCCGACCTCCAGCGCCAAGCGGACCCGACCTCGCCGTTGGGAGTAGCCCTGCTGGGTACGGGCGGGTCGGGCAAGACGCACGTGCTCAGCTCGGTGCGCCGACAGGCCTTCGAGCGCGGACAGTACTTCGTGCTCGTCGACATGACCGACGTGCGCGAGTTCTGGGAGACAGTGCTGCTCGGCTACATGCGCTCGCTCGACCAACAGCGCCAGGGCGAGCCTCAGTTCGCGCGCCTGCTGAAGCGCCTGATCGAGCAACTCGGACCTGAAGCACCTTCCTACCAGCAAATCTCGACCGCAAGGCCACCCGCCCTGATCAACCGCTGCAACGCGCTGATCCGTTGCCTCGCCGGCAAGTATCGAACGGAAGCGCGCGAACATCAAGACGTGCTGCGAGCGCTCGCCCTGGTGGCTTCCGACGACTTCGACATTCAAGACAGCGGCTACCAGTGGCTGCAAGGCATCGGCATTCAGGAGAAGGATGGCTTCGTTCACGACTTCATGACGACCCAGAAGCGGCCGGATCAGATCGTGCGGGGACTGTCTTGGCTGATGAGCCTCGACGCGCCGACGGTGCTGGCGCTCGATCAACTGGATGCGATCGTGGCCGAGCACAATCTCGCGAGCGCCACGAGCAGCGATGCGGAGCCCACGGCACGCCAGCTGGCGTCGCTTTCCATCATTCAGGGTATCGCCGGCGGCCTCTCCGCGCTCCGCGACGTAACCCGACGCACGCTCACCGTCGTATCGAGCCTGGAATCGACCTGGCACATCCTCGACGCACGCGTCCCGGTGACGATGCGAGATCGCTTCGAAGCGCCGCTGCTCTTGCAGCCCATTCGCGACGCGGCCTCGATTCGCCAGCTGGTCGAGCGGCGTTTGGCGCAGTCGTACGCGGCTCACGGCGTCGAGCCGCGCTACGCCTCGTACCCTTTCGCGCCCGGCTTCTTCGACAAGAGGATCGGCTTACTACCGCGCGAAGTGCTCAAGGCCTGCAATGAGCACCGCCATGCATGCGCGACGAGCGGCCGGCTCACCGAGCTCGACGGCGACGAGCCCGCGACCGTAGGGCCCGAGCCCAGCCACGAGCACGAGCTCCGAGCCGCCCTCGACGAGCTGGCCCGCGCGGCCGACGTGGCGAGTCTCATCGAACGACAGGACGAAGACAGCCTGGACAGGCTGATTGAGATCGCATGCGACGCCCTCGTCGAGGAGAACGCTCTACCGAGCGACTGCGACGCGCTCATCGACAAGGACTTCCTGGGCAGCGGCAGCTTCGAGCCGCTCCACGCGCGCCTCCGCATCGTGGACCGCGGCGCCAACGAGCGAGAGCGGCACTACGCCTTCCGCTTCATCGAAAAGACGCAGCACATCGCGTTCCAGAGCCGGCTCAAGGCAGCCATGACGGCCGCCGGCATCGCCAACGACCTCGAGTTCCGGCGCCTCGCGATACTGCGCACACGAGCGCTCCCCGCCACCGCCCTCAGCATCAAGCTCGTCGCAGAGCTCGAGCAGCGCGGAGGAATCGTGCTCGTTCCCACGGAGGCCGAGCTCAAGGTCCTGGTCGCCTTGAAAGAGCTCCTGCAGGCCGACCCTCAACGCGCCGCGCAGACGCGGCAATGGCTGCGGACCGAGCGCATCGTCTCGCAGCTCCCGCTCTTCGCGGACGCGCTCGGCTTCCTGTTCCGAAATCCGGCGGCAGCCCGCGCCGACGAAAGGCCCCCGAGCGTCACGCCCCCCGCGCAGGGCGAGGCGACGGCGGAGCTCGAAACGACGGCGCCCCCGCAGGCGCTGCCGAAGACAGGCTGGCCGACTGAGCTGGTGATCGGACAGAAGCTGCTCGCCGGCTCTGCCGCGGGCCACTTCTCGGTCGGGCTCGACAACCTCACCAAGCACACGGTGGTGCTCGCCGGAGCAGGCTCCGGCAAGACGGTCCTGGTGCGAAGGCTCATCGAGGAGGCGGCCCTGGCCGGCGTTCCTTCGATCGTGATCGACGGCGCCAACGATCTCTCCCGGCTCGGCGACCCCTGGCCCGAAGCTCCCGACAGCTTCAGCGAGGAAGACCGCGCGAAGTCAGCGCGATACCGCGGCATGACCGAAGTCGTCGTTTGGACACCAGGTCGCGAGCGCGGCAATCCGATTCGCCTGCGTCCCCTCCCCGACTTCGTGTCGGTCGCGGGCGATCCGGACGAGCTCAACGCAGCCCTCGATATGGCGCGAAGCAGCCTCGAACCCATCGCGATCGGCGCCAAGGTCGATAAGGTTCGCCAAGGCGTTCTCAGCTCTGCTCTGCGGTTCTTCGCCAAGCACGGAGGCGGTAGTCTGGACCGACTCATCGCCATCCTCGCCGAGCTCCCCGGCGACGCGAACGCCGGCTACGAAAAGGGCGAGAAGCTGGCGCGCGAGGCCGCCGATCGGTTGTTGGCCGAGACGGAAACCAACCCGCTGTTTCGCGGCGATGGTCAGGCCCTCGACCCAGCCACCCTGTTTCGCGGTCGCGACGCCAGCAAGGTGCGCGTCTCCGTGATCAACTTGAGCGGCCTCCCCGATCAGAGCGCCCAGCAACAGTTCGTGAACCAGCTGGCCATGACGCTCTTCTCTTGGATCAAGAAGAACCCGGCGCGCGGCCGTGCCCTGCAGGGCCTGCTCGTGATCGACGAAGCGCGGGACTTCGTGCCATCGGGCCGCTCCGTTCCCGGCAAAGACAACTTGATTCGCTTGGTGGCTCAAGCGCGTAAGTACGGCCTCGGCATCATCTTCGCAACGCAGGCGCCGAAGAGCATCGACCACAACATCATCGCCAACTGCTCCACTCAGTTCTATGGCCGCCAAAATTCGCCCGCCGCCATCGACACGGTCAAAGATCAGCTCAGCCAACGGGGCACTCCCGGCAGCGACGTCGCCAAGCTGCCTCGGGGCGTGTTTTACGCGTTCACCGAAGGCCTCTCCGCGGCGGTCAAGATCCAGACGCCGCTCTGCCTCTCCCACCACCCGTCGAGCCCGCCCGACGAGTCAGAGGTGCTGGAGCGCGCCGAGCGCTCACGGCGGCTACTGTAAGTCCAATCAGCAGCCGCTGTGCGGCTCGGCGACATGCGTTGGCCAAGGCAGCTCGGCTCGCAGCAGCTCCAGGGCTACGTCCGGAGCTCAGGGCTCGGCTCTGAGGCACAACCCGCTGACGTAAAATGGGTCGGGCATGCTCTGGTCGGGAACATCGGGCTTGGGCCAGTCCAAGCAGAGCTTCCCATCTGGTCTGCCGTCCATGCGGACGGTGTAGTTTCCAGTCGGCATCGTCAGCGTGCGTGGTTCCCAAACCGGCGCGGCTACCCATTCGTTGTCGGCGATGACGGTGGGCGGGACGCTCGAGTGCAGCTCGACGAACAGCGGCGCGGTGCACGTGCCGTGGTCGCAGCAGATGGCCCCGCTGTCTCGGGGGATCCGCACCTCGAACGTCAGGGTGCTTGGCTCGGAGAGAGAGACCTGGAACGAGAGATCGCGGTCGCCGTCTATCGCGTACGCACGGCGGCCCTCGATGTCGCGCGGACTACCGGTGAGGATGTCGATCGGTAGGCAGCCGCTGACTTCGCCAGCGATGCCGCCCTCACCACCACTGACCTGTCCGCCTTGACCGCTCGCTCCGCCTTCGGCGCTGCCTCCGGCTCCCCCCGTTCCGCCCCCGTCGCGGCCGCCGCCGCCGTGACCGCCTTCCCCGCCTTGAGGCGAGCCGAAGCCGGCGTGGCCACCTTCATTATCGGGAGCAGCTCCGTAGCCGGCCCCGGCCAGTGTCCCCCCGTCGCCGTCGCCTCCCGAAGAGGAGCCACTGACGTCGCCTCCCTGCCCTGCGTGCGGACGAGCGCCAGAGGTTCCCGAGCCGTTGCCGCCGAGGCTCGAACCTGCGTTACCTCCGCCCGCTCTGCCGTGGCCGCTGGACGCTTCGTCGTCATCGCCGCAGTGCACAGATAACAGGCCGACGAGGCACAGGGAAAGCGCTGCCGCGCGCGCACGTCGGGGCATCGCTACTTGAATGCGAAGAGGCTTTTCCATGACGCCCTCCGCCGACGAGCTTAGCGCAACTGCGTACCGACTCCGAGTCTCATCATCGAAGCATAGCCGCCAAAAGCGACGAAGGCGCCGGTGCCCATCGTCAGCTGGTGCCTCGCCGATCCAAGGCTCTGGCTGATCGTAGAGAGTGACTTGCACGTACGGGTTGGGGGCCCGTTCTCGCTCGCGAGCGTGAGCAACCCGCAGTTTTGTAGCGTTACGCCTCGCTACTTGAAGCGCGCGGCGAGGAAATCGACGAATAGCCGCACGCGTTGGGAGACTTGATGGTGACGCGGATAGACCGCAAACAGCGCTTGCGGCTCTGCGCGCCACTCGGGCAGCACTGGCTCGAGCTGCTTGGCGAGGAGCGCGTCGTCCGCGATGACGCGCGGGACGAGCGCAATGCCAGCGCCTGCGCGGGCGACGCCCACGAGCGCGAGGCTGCTGTTGACCCTGAGCGGGCCCTGAATTTCGAGGCGGACGCGGCGTGAGCCGCGCGTGAGCGTCCAGCGATGGGGCGACTGCGCGAGGCTGTATAATAGGCAGCGGTGCTGGGTCAGCTCTTCGGGGCGGCGCGGGCGGCCGTGCTGGCGCAAATAGGCGGGGGAGGCGCAGAGCACACGCTCGATGGCGCTCAAGCGGAGCGCCACCAAGCTCGAGTCCGTGAGCTTGCCGCCACGGAGCGCGACATCGAAGCCCTCGCCGACCAGGTCGACGTAGCGGTCGTTCATTTCGAGCTCGACGTGAAGCTCCGGGTACGCGGCCGAAAACGCGCCCACTACCGGCGCCAGCTGCGCAACTCCGAGCGACATGGGCGCCGAGATCCGCAAGGTGCCGCGCGGAGCCCGGCCGTGATCTTTCGTGTCGGCGTCGAGCGCCGACAGCTCGTCGAGGATGGCGCTGGCGCGACGCAGGTACGCCTCACCCGCTTCCGTCATGCGCACGCGGCGCGTCGTGCGCTCGAGCAGGCGGGCTCCCAGCTCGTCCTCCAGCTCCCGCACGTTCTTGCTCACGGCCGCGTTCGAGAGGCGCAGCTTGCGTGCGGCGCCGCTGAAGCTGCCGAGCTGACAGACGACGCGGAAAACCGTCAGGGCCGTCAACTTGTCCATACGCCGTCGAAGATTATTCACCGCTGGTGAAAAGTGAAGACTCCGCAGGGCGGTTTTTGGGAAGCGCGCTGCTGCCTACGTTCAGCGCATGAACAAGCAACGCCTCTATTCGGTCCTTGGTCTCTTGGCGCTCGGCCTCACCGCCGGCATCGTCAGCCGCAGCTCTGCCGCTCGGCCCACCGTGGGCGTCAGCCCCTGGGGACCGAAGGACGAGATCGGTCGACTCAACCTCATGACACCTCAGTCACGCGCCGCGGTGCTGGCTCGCGTCGAGGGCACGCGCGTCTACGACCTCTCCGTCGACTACTTCATCGGCATGCCCAGCTGGCAAGCCGCGGGGGACCCGCCGTACCAGATGTGGATGACCCACACGCCGCACGGCGATCAGGTCGCCGATTCGATGAAAGTCGGCAAAGAGACGAGCGCACACGTCGGCTACACGGGCGTGGCGATCTCGATGTACACGCACATGGGCACGCACATCGACGCGCTGAATCATTTCGGGCTCGACGGCAAGATTTACAACGGCTTCAGCGCCGCCGAGCACCTCGGCGATCGCGGCTGGAAGGTGACGGGCGCCGAGAAGCTGCCACCGATCGTGGCGCGCGGCGTGCTCATCGATTTGCCGCGCGCCAAAGGCGTTTCGATGCTGGCCGATGGCTACCGCGTCACCAAGCAAGATCTGCAAGCGGCGCTGGCCCGACAGCGCACGCTGCTCCAGCGCGGCGACGTGGTGCTGGTGCGCACCGGGCGCATGCAAGTGTACGAAAACGCCCAGGCCTACATGAAGAATCCGCCCGGGATGGGCATCGAGGCGGCGCGCTTTCTGGTCGAAGAGGGCGGCGCGATGATCGTGGGCGCCGACAACCTGAGCTTCGAAGCCTTTCCCTCGGAGGTGCAGGGCAACTATGTGCCCGTGCACACCTACCTGCTCGCCCAGCAAGGCGTGCCCATCCTCGAGCTGGTGCAGCTCGAGCAGCTCGCCAAAGACGGCGTCTACGAGTTTGCGTTCGTGGGCGGCTCGCTCAAGCTGCGCGGCTCCGACGCCGCGCCGATCCGCCCCATTGCCCTGCCGTTCAAGTAAGCGTCGACGCAGCGCACCTTGGCGCGCGTCGACCTTTGAGCGCTACCGCTTGCGCAGCGCGTAGCGGACGTGCGTCGTGCGCGGCGACAGCGGGGCCTCGATGAGCTCGAGGTCAAGGTCGGGGCGGACTCCCTCGAAGAGTCGCGCGCCGCCACCGAACAGCACCGGCGAGATGGCGAGCGCGAGCTCATCGACGAGCCCGGCCCGCAAATATTGCTGGATCAGGTTGGCGCCGCCAGCGATGCGGATGTCACGATCACCCGCTAGCGCGCGGGCTCGGCGGAGCGCGCTCTCGATGCCGTCGTTCACGAAGTGGAAGGTCGTGCCCCCGGGGCGCTCCCACGGCTCGCGCGACTGGGAGGTGACAACGAGCACGGGCGTGTGAAACGGGGCTTCTTCAGGCCACATGCGTTCGCCGAGATCGAACATGCGCTTGCCCAGGATGCTGACACCGGTCCGCCGGAACGTGCCCTCGACGAGCTCATGGTCGGCGCCGGTCCCTCCGTCGTCGCCGAGCCCTAGCCTCTGTCGGAAGAACCGCGTCGACAGAATCCAGTTCTGCAGCTTGCCCCACTGGGCTCCCCAGCCTTGGTAGGCCGGATCACCTGCGTGGTCCAGATCCATGCCCGGAGGGGCGAGATAGCCGTCGAGGGAAACGCTGACACTCACGAACACCTTGCTCATCTTTACTGGCCTTTCTGGGCGTGGTCTGGTGCTGAAACGACGGCCAAGGGCCAAAGTCATCGGTCATGAGCCATCATTTTCAGCAATTGGTGGAGGCGGCCCGCAGCGGTGACGAGCGGGCATTTCGCGAGCTGGTCGAGCCGCTCGGCCGAGAGCTACACGCTTACGCCTACCGCATGCTGGGAGGCTTCCACGATGCCGACGACGCGCTGCAAGAGGCGCAGCTGAAGGCGTGGCGTGCGCTCGCGGATTACGAGCCGCGCGCCAGCTTCCGCGCCTGGATGTATCGCATCGTCACCAATACCTGCCTCGACGCGCTCAAGGCCCGCTCGCGACGGTGGATGCCTCGAGACGTGTGCGAGCCGGTGGCGCCTGGCCCACCTTCCACCGCGCCGCGCTCAGACCTCCCCTGGCTCGAGCCCTATCCCGACGCGTTGCTCCCCGCGGCGCCGGGCCCGGAGCAGGCGGCTCGCCAACGCGAGGGCATCCGGCTCGCGTTCGTGCACGCCGTGCAGATGCTACCACCGCGCCAGCGCGCCGCGCTCATCCTTCACGAGGTTCTGGATTGGAGCGTTGCAGAGGTGGCTGCCATCCTAGGAACCACCGAGGCGGCGATCAACAGCGCGCTCCAACGTGCCCGCTCCTCGATCGCGCGCCCGGTAGAGTCACCCGCGCTCGCCCCACGTCAGGCCGAGGTCGTCGAGCGCTTCGTGCGCGCGTGGGAGAGCGGCAACTTCGACGACTTCGCCGAGCTGCTCGCCGCCGACGCGGTCATGAGCATGCCACCCTGGGAATACTGGCTCGACGGCAAAGAGGCCGTTATGGCCACGATGCGCTCACCGGGCACCTGGGACGGCGAGCCGCGCGCCGGGCGCTACCGCATCGTGGCCGCGCCCATGAACGGCGATCCCGGTGGGCTCGCCTACGTCCTCGGCCCCGATGGCCGCTACCACGCTGTCTGCCTCACCGTGTTGTCGCTCGACGGACGCGGCCGCGTCGCGGAGCTCACCACGTTCGTGCTGCCAGAGCTGTTCGCGGCGTGGGGTTTCCCGACCTCCCTCGAGGCCTAGGGAGTGTCCCTAATTGCTGGTCTCGGCGTAAACGTGCCCGTGCCCGTGCCCGTGCCCGACGGTCCGTAAGTTGCCGTCGGCGGTATCGGGACTGGTAGGCCGGGGTTTGTGGCGCGTGCCTGGCACG
>JAEYWK010000249.1 GCA_023431345.1 Pseudomonadota bacterium | reverse complement strand
GTCGAATGGGCATCCATGAGTCTCGCTAGTGTTTTTGGACAACCTTGAAGGTGGCCAAACACTAGCAGGTACTTTTTCACAAGAGCATAGCTAAATATAGCTTTCACTCCTGCTTATGTGCCAAAATTCTACAAGATTTCGTGTTAGTTTAGTTGTCGATTTTATCCCACAACAGCTGTTGTGGGATAAAAAGACTTACCAAAAAGACATGTAGCCTGTCATAGTCCGGTACAGTCTTTCGAGTCTTTTTATCGACTCTAGTAAAATTAGGTCCCAGTCGACTACAGTGAAGCAAACGTTCGAAGGGTGTTGCATGAACCACACCAGTGTCGTGCTTCTCATTTTCACCTGCAGCAATCAACTCCATGATTTCCCAAGTCAGAGGCTCATTTCCTACTTTGTTCTGCAATACTCGATATGTTGGGTATTGTTTAATGCCCATGCCCAGAAAGGCTACAACGCGGTTGTTGCAATCCACGGCTTCCCATTCTTCAGGATCGTCTTTGATGATGCGCTCCTCCGGTAACAAGTAGCGTATAACAAAAGGGTTGTCTGACAGCATGCCAAGACGTTCAACACTATCTTTTATGGTGGTGATGCCATCAGCACGTATCGGTCTATGACGCTCTATTTACCAAGGAAGTTAGTAGACTTTTATGTAGAAAATGTCCCACGACGGGTGTTGTGGGACATTTTTCGTGCTTTTTTGCATAAGAGGAACGAAAACCTTACCAAACATAGTAGCTTTTTCAAGATTCAACGGTGGCGATGTTGGATTGATTGGCAAAATCCACTTTGCCTCTAGGTTAGCCAATCTGATGTTGACTTCTCCTAGTGCAGTAGACTGATGAATAACCGTTGCATCGGGTTCATCTTGCGATGTTGGTCGCATAGCTTGAGTAAAGGCATCAGCACTGAGGGTTGCTGTTTCCCCTACAAAAATGTCCCACGACGCCCATCGTGGGATAAATTTTAGATCCTCAATCAAGTTTTTAAATACGAAATACATACCCACTTCTTCTTGAAGGTATATTGGCTCCGTCGTTGCTGCCACGGGAGCCACTACAAATCAAATAAGCAAAAATATGATTGACATAAAAACATTATACCGCGCTGAGGGATGATGGGTGTGGTTGTGGTTGTTGCCGTAGTTTCCACTGCTACAATAGTATGAGATTGGTGGAAAAATCTCCCACGACGCTCGTCGTGGGAGATATTTGCAAGAAAATTGTTCTTACCTCTTGGTGCACCAGTAACACTAGCGGCACCTGTGAACAAAAGAATTTAGTGAGCCAAGTGCAAAAAAGCTATTATTGACAATACCCATAACTGGTGTGGTACTTGAAGAAGATGAGATTGTCTGGCGAGTTTCAATAATGAGGACCTAAAAGAGGTGTGCAATGTATATGCCAAAAGTAGCGAGCATGGACGAAGTCAACAGTTGTTTTTGCTCTCTTGCCGTAACTCGGAAAAATTTCGATGGGCATACACTTTTAGAGGTCAGGTATTTTGTAACACTTTAGCACCAAAATCATTGCTAATTTATCCCACAACAGGCGTCGTGGGAGATTTTAGGTACTCTGTTTCAAAGCTGTGTTGAAAGTTTTTGGGTGCTCTAAGAAGAAGTTACTTTGTGTGTTCAAGCTATATCAAGCCGGTGCAGTGGTTGTGGGTCATCATAGAGGTGGACGGGTTTACTGCACCATCCGTCTACAGAAGGCTACAGCCTGGCTCAGCCGTTTCTTTGAAGTTGTTGGAGATAAAATGCCAGATGGCTCAATTCATATACCGTTTCTGCTCAAGTGGACACACCTTCACTTGGTTTATATCGATGAGGTGCAGCTGGCTTACCATTTCAAGGCTTTCAAGGCATTGATACGACTACAGTTTTCAAGGGTGTGTTATTATCCAGTCTGATCACAAGAAGGAACTAACACAAGTGTTTAAGGTTAAATTTCCTAAGAGCCAAAGATTGGGCAAGTGCACAGAATATAGTGCACTTGAAGAGCGGCGTATGCAAGTCCAATGTGTTGAGGATGACCAGGCTCTGCGCACCGCTCTTCGATTTCATTTCACATATGTGACCGAGGAGCGGTTGAGTTTTGTCCAGCGGCATACTGATGCTGAGACCTATCCTCATCTTTTCATGAGCCTCATTATAGACTTTTGTGAGAAGGTGCCTCTGCCACACCGGGTTCCCTTCGTAAAATTCTGGTTGTGCAAATGCAATCGCTTTTCTACCACCATCATTGGCCTGTTGGACCATGGCCACAAACAGTATTTTTATTACTATCCGACATTCTGCTGGCCTCAGGACCCGAATCTGGTGCTGTCCGTTCTGTGGACTCATCTTGAAAACCAATTTCTTTCTTCCCCCAACCGTGCTCGACCACTTACTCTCTACTTACAGGCCGACAACAAGGTAGCCGAAAACAAAAGCGCCTTTACTTTTTGCTTTGCTGTGCTGTTAGTGTGAAAAGGAATCTTCAAGGAGATTTTGCTTCACTTTCT
>JAEYWK010000236.1 GCA_023431345.1 Pseudomonadota bacterium | reverse complement strand
TGCAGACCCTCCTCAGCTACGAGGCAGGGTTCGAAGCTGGGCTCCAGGCCAGCAGCAGGGTCTGAGACTTGTGCGGTATCGACAGACGGGCACGGGCACGGGCACGTTTACGCCGAGACCAGCAATTAGGGACACTCCCTAGGGGAGGGCGGCCCAGCTGAGGCTTTCGCCGAGCTGGCTCGAGATGGGTTGGGTGCGGAAGCTCTTCAGCGACATGACGTAGATGCCGGGGGCGCTGCCGCGCGTCGAGAAGAACGCGAGCAGGCGGCCGTCGGGGCTGCAAGCGGGATAGGTATTCGAGCCTTGGCCTTGCGTGAGGCGACCGATCACGCGGCCCTTCTCGTCGCTCATCACCAGGTCTTGTTTGCCGCCGCCGACCGCCACCGAGTAGACGAGGCGCACGCCGTCCTCGGTGTCACAGAAGGTTTGCCCGCCGGCGGTGAAGCCGGGCGGCGAAATGGCCTTGCCGTCCAGCCACACCCGCTGGGTGCCTTGCTTGGCGCCGCCGCCGATCCACGAGAGCTTGCCGGTCGGGCTGAACACCGGGCGCGTCGCGAGCTCGGTCGTCGATACCGCCTTCATGTTCGAGCCGTCCGCGCCGCCCACGAAGATCGCGCTCTTACCGTTATCGGCCACGGCGAGCGCCATCTGCTTGCCATCGCGGCTGAGCGACACGCCATAGAGCGAGGTCTTGAACGGCACACCGACGGCGTCGTTCTTCTGATTGAAGTACGCCGCCAGCGAGAACGGCGCGTACTCGTGGCTCACGAGGTAGAAGATCCTGTTGCCGGGCCCGAACGCCGGTGCGATCGCCGTGTCTTTCGGATCCGTGAACGGGAGCAGGCCGTTGCCGTCCGCGTCCATGCGGAAAATTCGGCGATTTTTGCCCCAGCGGCCGGAGAAGGTGAGCTCGCTCGCGAAGCCACCGGGCCGGCCCGTCAACGCGCCGAGCAGCGCGTCGGTGATGCGGTGCGCGGTGACGCGCGCTTCCGTCTTCTTGACGGTCAGCTTCTTCTCGAACACCGGCTTGTTGGCGTTCGGCATCAGGTAGGCAAGCCCGAACACCTCGATCTGATCGGCGGCCGGCCCTTTGCGGGCCGCCACCTTCACGATCGCTTCGGGGCCGACCTTGCGCCAGGCCTCGATGTCGACGGCGTCGTCGAAGCCGTACATGCCGGGCGGCGCCTTGTCGTCGGAGATCACGTCGAACAAGCCGGTCAGCTCGAAGTCGCGCCGCACGACGCCGCGCACGATCACGTCTTCGTAGTCGGGGCTCAGCGACGGCAAGATCGCGATGCGAGGCAGCTTCTCGGCCGCCTGCGTGCCCGTCACCAAGATCTCGCCGAGCGCGGTCTCGTCGGCGGGCGGCGCCGCGCTCTGCGCGAGCGCGGGCACGGCGGCCAGCGTCGTCGCCAGTAGCGCCGCGCTAAGGCGCAGGCTCCGAAGGAGCTTCAGGCTCGGCCGGCGACGAGGGCGGTGTGGGCGAGGAGGGAGCATCATTGCATTTCACGTTCTGACCAGTGAGCCTCAGCGGCAAAGTCTGGCCCAAGATGTCGGGGTAGAGGGGCGGTGGAGGCGGGAGCTGCTCGCCCTTCGCGCCATCCAGCATGGCGCGAACGCGAGCGTCGAATTCGTTGTTACCGCTGGCTTTGACGAGCGAGTAGCCCGCAACACTACGGTCACCCCCGACGGTTACCACGACGCTGGCGCCGAGCTTCTTCAGCTCCTCGCACGGCGCGCCCTCGCTCGGGGGGCGGAACCGCGCATTGAACCAGCCTTGGAGCTTGCCGTAATACGCGCTGACGGCGCGCGCCTTGAGCGGATCCGTCTCGGTTCCTTCTTTTACGCCGTCGGCGGCGCCTTCTCCCTCGACCGTCGGCGCAGCGTCGGGAGCCGCGTCGGTCAGCGTTTGATCGACCTGCTTGGCCGTTTCTGCGTCGGGGGGCGGAGCGGAGGCATCGAGCGGCGTGAGCTTGGAGGACGGGAGCGAGGCGGGCGACTTGCTGGCCTTGGTCGACGGAGCGCTCGTCTCCTCGAAGCGCTGCACGGGGGCCTGCTTCTTCCACATGTCGGGCAGCTTCGCCTTCTTCTTGCCGCCCAGCTTGAGCAGCGGCGTCTCGTCGACGACCGGCTTGACGGCGATCGGGATCTCGCGCGGCAGCTCGAGCGCCGCCGGCGGCACATGCGCGCTGCCCGCGCCCGCATAAATCCAGAGCACGAGCAGGCCGCCCTGCACCACGAACGCGAGGAGCGCCGACAGCGCGACCTCGCGCGCTTTGAAGACGGGCTCGAGCGCGCTCGAGCTCACTTGCCCCCGGGTACCGCGTCCGTGCGGCCCGCGGCCTTTGCCTTCGCGTCCTTCCCGGCGTCGTCGGGCGCGTCGACGATCTCCGGCTCTACCAGCAGGTTCAGCGACTCGACGCCGCTGTTGCGCGCCGCCGCCACCACCTTGGCCACGATCTCGTAGCGGGCGTCTTTGTCGGCGCGAATGTAGAGCTCACGCTCTTTCTGAACGCGCGCGCTGTCTTTCAGCGCGTCGTCGACGCGGCCCGTCACGTCTTCTTCACCGAACAGCACGCGCTCTTCTTTGGTGATCGACACCAATAGCCGCGCGTCCTTCACGGGCGTGGAGGCCGCCTTTACCTCGGGCAAATCGATGCGCAGGCCCGTAGTCAGCAGCGGGGCCGTGACCATGAAGACCACGAGCAGCACCAGCATCACGTCGACGAGCGGCGTGACGTTGATGTCACGGAAACCGCCGCGGCGACCTCTACCGACGCTGATGGCCATATGCCGCCTGCGAGTGCGCGGGGTGCGCGCCGTCAGCCCGGTCTTGCACCAACACCTCGACCCAGGCCTCGGCTGACGCTCCCACTTCTTCGAGCAGATCGCCGATGCGCTTGTCGATGTAGTTGTAGGCGATGGTGGCGGGGATGGCCGCGACCAGGCCGACGGCGGTCGCGATCAGCGCTTCGCCGATCGCGGGCGCCACCACCGGCAAGGACGCGCTCTTCTCGACGCCGATGCGCAAGAACGCCTGCATGATGCCCCACACCGTGCCGAACAAGCCGATGAACGGTGACGCGGCCGCGATGCTCGACAGCGTCGGCATCAAGCTCGTGAAGCGCTGTTGCTCCGTCGCTAGCGCGCGCTTGGCGACGGCGCTGAGCAGCTCCGACGACAGGCCGCGCTGGTGCTGGCGCTTCGACAGCTCGATCACGATGCGAGCGCCGGGCGCGTCTCGGTGCTTGAACGCGGTGGCGATCAAGTCCTGAGCGCGCTCGGCCGTCTCGGCCTCGAGCTCGAAATTGCGCTCGGCGCTGCGCAAACGGCCCAGCTGCGCGGTCTTCAGGAACCACACCAGCCAAACCAGCACGGACGCCACGACCAGTAGCGCCAACACCACCAGCACGACGCCCGACGCGCCCAGCACGAGCTGGATCGGGTCGAGCGCCACCTTCGGAGCAACGGCTTCAGGCATGGCGTCGGTCGGCTCAGTTGCCCAGCACGATGTCGACGCGGCGATCCTTCGCCCAAGACGGTTCGTCGCCGCCCGTCGCGTCGAGCTCGCCACGCGAGGTGGTCAGAGCCTTGGCGGCGGTCATGCCGGCGGTGACGACGGCGCTCTTCACGTTGTCGGCGCGGCGCTGGCCGAGCACCATGTTGTAATCCTCTTCACCGCGGTTGTCGGCGTGGCCGACGAGGCGCATTTCGCGGCCCTTGAGCGGACCGGTCGTGAAGCATGCCGCCAGCTTGGCGAGCACGGCTCGGTCTTCGGCGCGGATGTTGGCCGAGTCGTATCCGAAGTAAGCCTCGGCGTCGCTGATGCCGCAGGCCTTCTTGATCTCGTCCGAGATGTTGATGTTGCCCTTGCTCGCGTCGTCGTCGGGCTTGGGGTTGTTGGCGGTGGCCGCCGCGGGCGGGGGCGCCGCGGGCGGGGGCGCCGCATCGGGAGCTTTGGCTGGAGGCGGCGGTTCCGATCCGCAGCCGAGAGCAGTTCCGAGGGCTAGTAGCGTGAGTGCGCGTTTCATCGTCAAAGCCTTCCTTCCGGCGTCTCTATAACACCGGACCGTGATCGCGAAACCCAAAGAAACCATCAACTATTCCACTCTGTTTGGATCGAGGCAGCAGGGGGTCAGCGTGTCGAAATGGAGCCGACTCAGGTCGTGAGCAGGTAGGCCAGGACGAGCAGCGATCCGCACAGGAAAAGCACGACGAGCAGCAGCTTGCTGAGCGCGCTCGGAGCGGCCTTGGGTTCGGCGCGCTGCACAGCGAGCTTGGCCAGCGCCAGTGCCAAAATCGTCTTCAGCCGCAGCTCGGCGCCGGGACCCTTCGCGCGATCCCCCTTCATGCCGCGATAGCGGACCGCGGCTTCGTCGAGCGCCCCGCTCGTCTCACAATGTTGGAGGAACGCCCGGTGCGCGGCGTCGTTGTCCCAATGGTCGAGCACGTGCTTCCAAAGCGCCTCGAGCGCCGGATCGGGGGCCTTCACGCCCGCAGCTCACGGCTCAAACGCGCCACGAGCGCGAAGTAAGTCTTGCGATCGTACTGCTCGTTGAGCACGCAAAAATCGCGCCCCGACAGGCCCACGCAGCCGAAGCAGTATTGGCAGCCGCTGAGCGAGTGGCAGCGCACCAGGTAGGAGCTCTGCGAGCATGCTTCACACTCCACGCAATGCTGACAGCCGAGCAGGCCGCGCGAGCTCGTGCAATGGAGCGACTCGCTACAGTTGCTGCAGCGCACGCAGAAGTGACAGCGCACGAGCCGCTCCGAGTCCTTGCAGAACGTACAGTCGCTGCAGGCCGTGCAGCGCTCACAGGCGACACAGCCCTCGCTCTTGCGCTCGCCGAGCGCCGTAGATAGCAGCGAGCGATAGCGCCGCTCGAACTCGCGCGCGCTCAGGTTGACGGAATTGCCGGCTATCATGGACACCTGTCGAGTGGGGCTTGCTGCTCGCGGATCTCGCACGGCGAAAGCGCTTGGGCTCGCGCCCGCGGCAGCATATCTTCGCGCCGAGCCCGGTGAAAATGAGCGCGAGCAGCAAGCTTTGGGCAGCGGCTTTCTTGCCGGTAGCGGGCGTGGTGCTCGGCTGCGCGGGCGGGCCCGTGACGGCGCCGAGCCCGTCGCCCGCCCCCGTTACCGGCGCGATCACGCCCCGCGCCGAGCCCACGCTGCGCGACCACGAGTGGGGCGTCTTGCGCTCTCCACGCCACGGCCTGAAGCTCGCGCTCCCGGAGGCGCGCGCCTGGCTCGAGCCACACCCTTCCTCGGAAGCGGGAGCGAGCTGGCTGCTGCGTCACGAGCCGACGGGAAGCACGCTCACCCTCAAGCGTTGGCGCGCGTCGCGGCTGCCACGTGTCGATGCGTGCCGCGCCGAGCTCGCAGAAACAGCGGCTGACCTCGCCAGCGCCGACGACACCAACCTGGTGTCGAGCCGCGACGTGCGCGTGCCCAGCGGCTTCCTCACGCGCATCACGCTGCTAGCGCTGCCTGGCGCGGCCCGCCGCCTGCGCGGGCAGGCGCAAGCCGTGAGCGCGGGGGTCGGCGAGTGCATCGCCGTCGTCGCGCGCACCGACTGCTCGAGCGAAGCCGAGCTGGCCGAGCGCCTCCGCTTGTTCGACGCGGCGCTGTCCCACTTGCGCCTCATCCAGATAGAAGATCGCCTGCCGAGGCGAGCCCCGCTGCCCCCGTGAACGGTACGCGCGGCGGTCGGGCGAAAAAAATCGAGCAGCTGTCTCAAGACGACTCACCTCGGCCGACTGGCCTCAGCGCGCATCTGATCCAGGTGTCACACTTGATTTCCAGCCATTTCGCCCTAGATCTGAGTGCGCGCACGAATGTTTCGTGCGTCGAAACCGTCATCAGGTCCAGAAGCACAGTTCTGATGACACGGGGTTCGGAAAGAATGAACCTCCACACCGCTTCAGGCCGGGGAGTTTGCGAGCTCTATAAGTGACCGATCTTGCGATTTTTCTCGCTGAACAAGTCCGAAAATTAAGAACCCAAGCGGGAATGACGCAAGCCGAGCTCGCGTCTCGCGCCGGCGTCACCGTCGAGACCGTCGCCCGACTCGAGCGCGTGCTGCGCGGTCGAGCGTCTGCGAACGCCAACCCTTCGCTCGAGACGATGGAGCGCATCGCGTCGTCCCTCGGCGTCGACGTGTCGGATCTGGTGTCACCCTCGAAGGCGCGCCCGAAGGACGACCGACTGAACGTCGTACTGCGCAGCGCGAGCAGCGCCGTGCGTCGGCGCGTGCTGGTCGTGACCGAAGCGCTCATCCGCGACGAGCAGAGCGAGCTGCGGCAAGCCAAGGCCGACACCAAGCTCAAGAAGGCGACGAAGCGTCGCTGAGCTCACGCCAGGCTTCGCTGTGAGGCCTGGAGCGCGGCGCGCGCCTTCGCCTCGAGCTTACCGATCACGACCAAGCTCGAGCCCTGGGCGCGAAAGATCCGCGCCGCCGCGCGGCGTACGCGCTCGCGCGTGACGGCCATCAGCTCGTGCACGCGCTCGTCGGGCGTCGCGGGCACGCCGTTGAGCGCGCCCTGACCGACGAAAGCCGCGAGCTCCGTGGGCATGTCGTAGAGCTCGAGCATCTGCCAGCGCAGGCGAGCTTTCGCGCGGCTCAGCTCGGCCGGGGTCGGACCGTGCTCGCTCAGGTCACGCAGCACGTTGAGCGTCTCGGTCAGCACGCGCGGCGCCGAGCGGTGCGCACACTCGGCCACGATCTCGAGCACGCCCACGTCCGCGTAGCCCTCGAACATCGCCGACACGTCGTAGCAAAGGCCTCGCTCGTCAGAGAGCGCGCGATAGAGGCGGGTCGCGTTGCCGT
Source organism: Pseudomonadota bacterium (assembly GCA_023431345.1). GTDB lineage: Bacteria > Myxococcota_A > Polyangia > Polyangiales > Polyangiaceae > PMG-095. The sequence continues at coordinate 9,782 of JAEYWK010000236.1, read as the reverse complement.
CGTCGAGCACGCGAAGCAAGAGCTCGATCGCGGGCTCGTCGGGATCGCGATCGCCCGGAGCCCGGAAGGCGAGCCCCAGCCAAGTTTGACTGCTGGCGCTGTCGGGTACGTAGCGAAAGGCGGGCGCGCTCTGGGGAGGCGGCGGCTCGGCGGACGGCTCTCGCCCCGCGGGTAGACCGGAGAAGAGCCGGGTCGCGAGGCGCGCCAGCCGCTGCACGTCGATCGGCCCCGCCAGCGTCACCACCATGCCGCGCCCCACGTAGCGCTGGCGATGAAAGGCGCGCAGCGCGGCGCGGTCGAAGCGCTGGAGCGTCGCCCGCGTTCCGGCGATGGGCATGCCGAGCGCGTGCTTGCCGAAGCACAGCTCGCGCAAGATACTGCCGCCATCGATCAGCCGCCCCTGGCTGTCGTAGGCCTCGAGCAGCTCCTCGCGCACGATGCCCTTCTCGATCGCGATGTCGTTGAACAGCGGCGAGCGACACAGCGACGCCGTCAGCGAGAGAGCGCGCGCGAGGTTCTCGGTCGGCACCGAGCAGGAGAGCACGCCATGATCGACGTAGGTCATGGCGCCGAACGCCGCGCCCAGCTCCTCGAAGGCCAGCGCCTGCGCGTGCGCCGTGCGGTGCCCGGGGATGCCCCGGTGCAACATGTGCTCGTGAAAGTGGCTGATGCCGTTGTCAGGCCGCGACTCGAAGCGCGAGCCCACCCGCACGTGGACGTCGAGCGCCGCGCGGTGCACGCCCGGCATCTGCACCAGGTTCAGGCGCAGGCCGTTCTTCAGCGTGTGGTGCGTGATCTTGGGCGCGGCGGCGCGACGCGCGGTCACTCGTCGCCCGAGCGCGTCTTGGCGTCTTCGCCGAACTGCGCCATGACCTGGAGCTTGTCGCCGGCCTGGCGCTTCAGGTCTTGCACGTAGCGCGCGAGCGCCTCGCTGGACTTGGCCTGCAAGAGCGCCTGCACCACCTTAGACTTCTCTTTCACGAACTCTTCGCGGCTCGCGTCGGTGCGCTCTTTGAGCTGCATGACGAGCGCGCCCGCGGTGGTCGGGATCGGCTTGGTGTAGAGCTCGTCGGGCTTCTTCAGCTCGAACGCTTTCTGCGCCAGCGGCTCGCTCGGCTCCTCGTCGGGGACGGGGTTGCCGGCGATGTTGAACGGCGCCGACACCTCGAAGCGCGGGCGGTCTTCGGCGAGCAGCGCCGGCGTGTCCGCCGTCTCGGCCTTGTTCGCGCCGGCCTTGCGCGCGTGCTTGGACGAGAACTCGACCGCGAGCGCGCGCGTCGCCTCCTCCAGCTTCTCGCCCGCTTGGGCCCGCGTGATCAGCTCGGCGGCGAAGCTGGCGAGCGCCTCGTCCGCCGCGAAGCGCGCGTAGAGCCGGCGCGCCACGAAGCTACGGCCGGCGTGCTCCAGCTTGTCGGCCGCGAGCTTGCCGGTGATCTTGAGCACATGGTAGCCGCGCGGGCTCTCGATCACGGGCGAGAGGTCGCCCGCCTTCAAGCCTTCGGCCGCCTTCTTGAGCTCGTCGGCGCCGATGCCGTAGCCGCTGCCCAAGCAGCCGAGGTCTCCGCCCAAGATCGCGGTTTGACCTTGCGAGACTTCGCGAGCCACGGCCTCGAACGCCTCGCCCTTCACGAGGCGCTCGCGCGCTTGCTCTGCCTTGAGCCTGACGGGCCCCTTCTCGTCGTCGAGCGCGCCGTCGGGTAGCGGGATGAAGATCTCGCGGGCCTGCACGCAGCCGTCGCTGAAGTCCGCCTTCTTGGTGGCCCAATCAGCGTCGACCTGCGCTTGGTGCGACAGCGCCCACTTGCTGGCGGCGTCATCGCTGACGTCGACCGCGAACTTGGCGAACCAGTCGCGCTTGAGGCTCACCGTGCGCACGACCGCTTTCGCGCGATCGCGCTCGAACAGCAGGTAAGCTTCGGTGTCGGGGATGCGCACGCGCGAGCGAACGATGTCGCGCATGCGCGCCGCCAAGAGCTCGCGCTCTTGCATCTCTTTGAACTCTTTGGGGCCCCGGTTCGTCAGCAGGCGAACCTGCCGCTCGTACAGTTTGTAGTCGAAGGGCTCGTCCGCGGTGCGCTTCACCTGCAGCTGCCGCACCGGATAGTCTGCGCCGGGCGCGCACGAGTAGCCGGAGCCCGCGCTCGGACATAGACCGAGCTGAAACGCCAGCTCGGGCAGCGACTCGGCGGGCAGCGAAGCTCGCACGCGCCCCGCGATCAGGTCCTCTTCGAGCGACTCTTCACCGACCTTGAGCGCGAGCTTCTCGGCTTCGGTGGCGAGCAGCTCGCGCTCCACCAAGCCGTCGAGCACCCTCTTGTTCAGAGCGAGACGCTTCGACACCTTCGGCTCGATGCCGCGCGGCACGATGATGCCGTGGGCCGCGTAGTACTCCTTGGCGTCGACGCAGTTGCCGGCGTACGCGACCGCGCACTCGCGAGACAGCTTACCCGACGGCCCACCGCTACCGGTGCGGAACTCGAGCGCGAACACTAGGATGATGGCGAACGCGACGCCCGCGACCAGCACGTTTCCGACACCGCTACGAAAGAAACTCAGCATGGGCCCTGACTTTGGGCGCCGCAGATATCACGCCCCGGCAGGCGAAGCCAGGCGAGCGCCCGAACCGCTGGCCAACGCGTCGAGACCGCGCGCCGCTCAGCGCTGGTGCAGCGCGGTTTTTTCGAGGGCCAGCGCGTAGCGGAGCTCTTGCTCGAGCTCGTCGACGCTGGTGACGGGGCGCTCGAACGCCACCTCGTACCAAGTGTCGAGAGTGTGGGTTGCGTCACCCGGATCACGCACCGGGACCTCGGCGACGCCGACCTCGGAGTAACCACGACCCAGCGCCTCGGTGGCGCAGGCGCGCGCGCGATCGAACAAGTCTTCCGCGAGGGCGGAGGGGAAATCGCTCTTTTGCGCGCGCACCACGAAGCGAACGGCCAGCACCGCGCCGGGCTTGGCCGCGACGCCGCTGTCCATGATCAGGTTATCGCGCACGCGATCGGCCAGGACGACCTGGTCGCCCAACGTGCGGTAAACCTCGAAGCCTCGGGCTACTAGGGTCTTTTTCAGCTCAGCGGGCGTGGGGGTCATGGGGGGAAGTGGCCTCGGCCGCGACGTCCCTCATGATCAGCGCCGTTGGGACGGGCGCTCGGTGTGATCAGGAGAGACCCCTCTCACGCACACGAGATCGACGCCCCGGACCGTACGCGCTCCGGTCGGGAATCGTCAAGCGGCTCGCTCGTCGACGCGCCCACGCTCGAACGCGCACGCTCGGATGCCCCGTGCGTGGCGGCCGGCCTCCGGGCAGAGGCTTTGTGCTTCGGGGGCCCGGGCCCCGTGGCAGCGTCAGGGGAGCACGCCTTCGGTGAGTGGCGATGCGCGGTCCGGAGCGGGGCCTTCGGTCACGGTGGGCTCGGGGACCGCCCGTGATATCTTTCGTGAAGTGAGCCGCAGGAGCCCTCCGCCCTCGACGGAAGTCCATGCACAGCGGCGCGCCACCGGCGGCGCACGGCGGGAAGCGACTGAGCGCGTCACCCTCCGGGGCCCCGGCTTCGAGACCCATGGCTGGACCTTGAACGTGAGCCGCGGCGGTATTCGCGCCATCGTCGAAGAAGCGCTGAAAGCCGGGGGCGAGTACGAGCTGATCGTGGGCGACGCCGAAGAGTCTGCGCGCAAGGTCGCGGTCGTCTGGGTGCAAGACGAGGCCGACGGGCAGATCGTGGGCGTGCGCTACCTCGACGTCGAAGGCTCCGTGCCGCCCGAGCATCCGTGACGCGACGGCTGCGCGAGCCGCGCTACAGTCCGCGCCGTTGACCACGACCGCCGACATCTTGGGCCCGGGCGGGCCACTCGCGCACGCTCTCTCGGCTTACGAGGCGCGCGCAGGACAGCTCGAGATGGCCGCGGCCGTGGAGCGCACGCTGCGCGAAGACCGCATCCTGTTTTGCGAAGCCGGGACCGGCACCGGCAAGACCCTCGCCTACCTCGTGCCAGCGCTGCTCTCGGGTAAGAAGGTGATCGTCTCGACGGCCACGCGCGCGCTGCAAGAGCAGATCTTTCAGCGTGATTTGCCGCTCATCGAGCAGGCGGTCGGCACCGCATTTCCGGTGGCGCTGATGAAGGGCCTTTCGAACTACGTGTGCCGGCGCCGGCTCGCGGAGTTCCGCGCGAGCGAGGAGGCCGCGCGCCCCACGTACGCGCGGACGCTCGACGCGCTCGCGAGCTTCATCGAGGAGTCGGAGACGGGCGACTTCGCCGAGCTCGCGGGCATGGCGGAGGACGATCCGGTGCGGGCGGAGGTGGCCTCTTCCAGCGACACGCGGCTCGGCGCGTCGTGCAGCTACTTCGACGAGTGTTTCGTGACGCGCATGCGGCGCGACGCCGAGCGCGCGCGGCTGGTGGTCGTCAATCATCACTTGTTCTTCGCGGACCTCGCGCTGCGTGGGCCTCACCCCGGACGCGTGTTGCCGGACTACGACGCGGTGATCTTCGACGAAGCGCACCAGCTCGAGGAAATCGCCACGGAGTTCTTCGGCCTGCGCATCTCGCGGCGCCGCCTCGATCGCTTGCTGGCCGACAGCGAGCGCGCGCTCCGCGCCGCGGGCGCGGCCGATCCGCTGTTCGGGGGAGATAGCGCGCTGCGCGCGGTCAGCGCCGTGGAGTCTTCCACCGACTTCTTCTTTCACGCGCTCGAGCGCGCGGTCGGGCGCGACGAGCGCGTCACGCTCGAGCGTGACGTCTTCGCCGGTGAGGTGGCAACGGCCTGGCACGCGCTCGACTCCGCGCTCGAGGGCCTGACCGGCGCCGTCGAGATGGCGCGCGGTCGCCTCGGCTCGCCGTCACTGCGCGGGCCGCGTCCGCCCCCCGCGCTGCCGGAAGCGCTCGAGCTCGCGGCGCGGCGCAGCGAAGACGCGCGCGCGGCGCTGTCACAGGTCGCCGAAGGCGCGGCCGGGCGCGTGACGTGGCTCGACCGCACGAGCAAGAACGTCACTTTGGCGTCGTCGCCCGTCGATCTGTCGCTGCTGTTTCGCGAGCGCATCTTCGAGACGGTGCCGGCGGTCGTGCTCACGAGCGCGACGTTGTCGACGGCCGGCCGCGGCGGGCCGAGCGCGAGCGAGCGGAGCGCGGGCGAGCCCGCGGGCACGCTCGACGATCCGGCGGCTCCCGACGAGCGACCGCGGCCCCCGCAGAGCGCCTTTGGCTACTTTCGCGCGCGCTATGGCGTAGCGGATGCGGGCGTGATGGTGAGCGAGCTGGTGGTGCCGTCGCCGTTCGATTTCGAGCAGAACGCGCTGCTCTACACGCCCAAGGATTTACCGGCGCCGAACGCGCCCAGCTTCGCCGAGCGCGCCGCGGAGCGCGTGGCCGCGCTGTGCGCGATCACCGGCGGCGGCGCGTTCGTGCTCACGACGTCGCACAAAACCTTGCAGCAGCTGGCGCGTCTGCTGCCGGCTCGGCTCGAAGGGAAGCGCCTGCTCGTCCAGGGAACACGCCCCAAGGCCGTGCTCTTGCAGGCCTTTCGCGCCGACGGCAACGCGGTGTTGCTCGCGACGCAGAGCTTTTGGGAAGGTGTGGATGTGCCCGGGCGCGCGCTGCGCTTGGTGGTGCTCGAGAAGATCCCGTTCGCGGTGCCGACTGATCCGGTGATCGTCGCGCGCGGCCGCGAGCTCGAGGCCGCCGGCGAAAGCCCGTTCATGAAGCTGTCGGTGCCGGCCGCCGCCATCGCGCTCAAGCAGGGCTTCGGGCGCTTGATCCGTACGCAGCGCGACGTGGGCATCGTGGCGCTGCTCGACGAGCGCGTGCACCGGCGTGGCTACGGCAAGCTGATTCTCGGCGCGCTCCCGCCGGCGCGGCGCACGAACGAGCTGAGCGACGTGATCGCCTTCTGGAAGCGAATCGAAGCTCGCGACGCCGACACGGCCCAAGCCGATGTCGACGTCGCGCGGGCGCAGCCGCTTTAGGCCGCGCTCAGGCCTTCTTCGGCTTGCCCTTCGTCGCGGGCGCCTTCTTCGCGACGGCAGGCGCCTTCTTCGCGACGGCGGGAGCCTTCTTCGCGGACGCGGGCGCCTTCTTCGCGGCGGCGGGAGCCTTCTTCGCGGGCGCCTTCTTGACGGCAGCAGGCGCCTTCTTGAGGGCAGCGGACGCCTTCTTGACGGCAGCGGGCGCCTTCTTGACGGCAGCGGGCGCCTTCTTGACGGCGGCGGACGCCTTCTTGACGGCAGCGGGGGCCTTCTTGGCGGGCGCGGGCGCCTTCTTGACGGCAGCTTGAGGCGCCGGGGCCTTCTTGGTCGGCGTCGACGACGGCTTGGCCGAAGCCTTCTTCGCCGCAGCAGGCGCCTTGGTTGGAGCTGCTTTCTTCACCGCTTTGGCGACGGGCGCAGCCTTCGCGGGAGCTTGCTTCGCCGCCGCGGCAGGAGCGGCTGCCTTCTTAGGAGCCTTCTTGGCCTTCGTCGCGGCGCCTTCCGACGGCTTGGTCTTTGCGAGTGGCTTCGGCGACGCCTTCGGTGCGCGCTTCGCAGCCGCAGGCGGCAGCGTCGGCAAGTCATCTTCTTCGATCGCCATGCTCGCTTCGTCGGCGCCCGCGTCGGGGCGACCGAGCGCGCCTTGCTTGCGACGCTCGAGCGTCTCTTGAATCTTTTCGTCGAGCACTGCGAACTCGAAAGGCTTGTCGATGTGCGCGTCCGCTCCATACAGCGGCGACGTCATCTCGTTCAGCGACTCGCCGATGCCGGTGAGCATGATCACGCCCGTGTGCGCGAGCGACACCGCCTCACGGATCTTGCGGCACACCTCCCAGCCGCTCATGCCCGGCATCATCACGTCCAAGATCACGAGGTGGGGCAGGTGCTCGTGCGCCAGCTCCCAGGCCTCGTCGCCGTCGGAGGCCTCGAGCACCGCGTATCCCCCAGAGCGCAGGTGGCTCGCGAGCATGGCAACCGTGCTCGGCTCATCATCGGCAATCAGCACTACGATCTTGGAAGTATTGGGCATTCGAAGCTCCGTGAAGCGGCCATTCGAGTCCAGCAGGCCGAGCACGGTCAAGCGCCGACGGCCTTCGAGCCAGATTCCGCGGCGGGCCGAGAAGCCTTCGTCACACCAGCGAAGACTTCTCGCGCCGCCGCTACAAATCAGCGGACTTGACGCCGAGCGCCTTCAGCACCCGCGGCAGCTGCGGCCGGGGCACCGAAACGCGAGTCGGCATGCCGGCGCCGAGCTTGAACAGCTCGACGAAATTCTTGCCGCTGTCGAAGCGCGCCGCCACGCTGACGTTCTCGCGATCGACGACCACGCTCACCACCTCGCGCTCCTGGCCGAGCAGCAACAGCAGCGTCTTGTCGACGCGCGCGTAGCCTTCGCTCACGTCCACGTACGCCACGCCCGGCTCCAGGCGCTTGTACGCGAGGGCCGCGCGGCGCGTCTCTTTTTCGACCGGGATCAGCTCGGCGGCGGCTTCGTCGATCGGGCCCCACAGCGACGCGTCGTGGAGGCCGCTCGCCAAGTGGCGCACGATCACGCCGAAGAGCCCTTGGTCACGGAAGCGAGCGCGGATGGCGCGATCGATGCGCTCGGCCATCGCGCTCGGCGTGCCGATGCGCGTGTCGATGGCGCGCGCATCGTCGTCACAGCCCGGGTAGGGCTCGACGCCAGCGCGCATCCACTTCGCGGCGCTGGCCAAGCCATCGAAATCAGTATGGCAAACGATGGTGTCGATCTGCCCCGCCCTCGCCACCAGCTCGGGCGTGATCATCTCGGGGCAGGCGCCGTGCTCGGCCTTGGTCGAGAGCACGAAGCGCGGATCGTCTTTGTAGCGAGCGTGCTCTTCGCTGTCGTGGTGATCCACCCACATACCGAGCCGCGCGCCGAGGCCCTCGATGAACGGCAGCGTGATCTTCGGAAACCCGCCGCCGCTACCCGCGCCCGCGAAGGCGATGTCGAGCACCACCACTCGGCCAACGAGGCTGCTCGCTTTGGGGAGCTTGCGTGGCGTGCCGAAGGCGAGGTGCTGCATGGGGCGCTGAGTGTTGTCGCGTAGTTGCAGCACCGCAAGGCAGCCACCGCGGATTTGTAGAGTATGCTCGCGGCATGCACCGCGCTGCCTGTTGGGGAACGATCGTCGCGCTGGTGGCGCTGCTGGCGGCGGCGCCGACCGTGAGCCAAGCCAAGCCGCCCGGCACCGCGCCCAACTGCGGGCAACGCGGCCGCGTCGTGTTCGATAAAGACACGGTGCTGACCGACGCGAGTGGTCGCAGGCTGGCGCGCTTCAGCGGCGGAGAGTCGGCGGTAACGTTCCTCGCACCGCCGAGCGGCGGCAGTGACCTCGCGCACATCGAAACCGGCACTGGGCGCGGCTCGTTTCGCGTGAACGGCTTCGTGAAGGCGGACGAGCTGCCGATCTTCACCAGCATGAACGTGCCCGTCGTGAGCCGTCACCTGTGGTTCGGCCCGGGGGCTCGCGTCGCGGCCGCCGGCAGTAGCGGCGGGATGGTGCGCATCGAGAAGCAGCTCACGCGCCCCTTCGACCAGCGTTTCTCGACCAGCGCCGACTGTTCGGTCCTGACCTTCACGCCGCCCGCGCCAGCCGCGGCGACCATACCGGGCGACGCGCGCGTCTACTTGTTGAAGGCGCCGCAGCTCGACCTGTTCGAAGAAGTGCCGCCCACCGGCGCGCCGCTCGCGACCTTGCGCCGCTCGCAGCAGCAAACCAGCGTGCCGTTTTACGGCACCGAAGCACGCGGCGGATTCGTGCGCGTCCACTACCGCGGCGAGCTGAACGTCGACGCCTGGGCTAGGGCCAGCGACCTGCAGGCGCTGCCGCGCGGCGAGACCGCCGACACCTCGACCCCCAGCTTCATGCTGCTGAGCTCGCCGCCCGAGCTGGCCCTGTCGCAGCTCCCGCGCACGGTGAAGACCACGCGCGAGCTACCGCTTCGCATCAGCGCGCGGGAGGCGGAGACACCGATCGGCGTCGTCGAGGTCGACACCGAGCTGTTCGTCATGGATACGGTCGCCGGCTGGGCCAAGGTGCTGCCCAAGAGCTTGCACATTCTGCCCGTCGATGAGCTCGCGTTCTGGGTCAAGCAGGCCGACTTGGGGAGCTGAGCGCTCAGGTCCGGCTCGAGGCTGGCGCGCTCCGCGCGGCGACCGACGTCATTGCACGAACGGTCCGCAGTGCTGCGCGTTGTTCCAGCAGGTAAACTCGTTGGGGTTCGGGCAAGCGGCAGGGGCATCGCAAGCGCAGCGCTCGATCTTCACGCACTCGCCGTAACAGCTGCCCTCGACGCTGGGCACCTCCATGGCCCCGCACACTGGCGTGGCGCGCTTGCACGTGATCTTGCGCGGGTCACAGTCGACGAGCGCTCCTTCTCCGCCGTCGCCCCCCGCTCCGCCGCCGCCCGCTCCGCCGCCGCCCGCTCCGGCCTCCGCCGCGCCTCCACTGCTCGTGCCGGCACCCGACGCGCTGCCGCCCGACGCGCTGCCGCCCGACGCGCTACCGCCCGACGCGCTACCGCCCGACGCGCTGCCGGCGCTCCCAGCCGCGCCCGCCGTGCCAGCGGTCGCCTGACCGGCTCGGGTCGCGTCGTCCTCGAAGTCCGCTTCGGCGTCGCCGCACGCGGCCACCAGCGAGAACGAGGCGCCCCAGATCGCTGCCAAAAGCCAGGCCCGCATCGCTCGAGTGTAGCGCGGGGCTCAGCCTCGAAAAAGTTTGGGAAGACGGGGCCCGCGCGCTCCGTAGAAAGCCGGGCGGTTCGGCGTGGAGGTTAGGTGGGTGGGGGGGGGGGGGG
>JAEYWK010000210.1 GCA_023431345.1 Pseudomonadota bacterium | reverse complement strand
CTGCGATCTACAAATTCGGCAAGCATTGGAACGATGTCCTCCTCCGCCCCTTCGAATGGACCTACACGGGCCGCGTCCTTCACGCCTGACCAGCAAATGCGTTACAACTTTTGGGACGCAGCACTAGCTGGTACAACCCGTACTCAAACTTGGGCGGGCACAACTGCAACGATGACACGTACTTCCAGGGCTACAACATCCGGAACGACGCGTACTACACGGCCGCTACTGGTCCCTCCAACATTTGCACCGACAGCACGACCCACAGCTACGCTCCGAGCTGCACTGGAGGTCGTGGCGCTCCGTGAGCCTCGGGCGCACTCTCGTCGCGGGGCTCCTCTTCAGTGGATGTAGCGCTGGAGAGGAGCCGCATCAGACCTGGCAAGGAGCCGTGACCAACGGCTCCAAAGCCCCGGGCTACGAGCACGTGGCTCAGCTCCTCGATGCCGCGACGGGAGAGCTGCGCTGTAGTGCGAGCCTGATCGGCCCTCGAACACTGCTCACCGCGGCGCATTGCGTGCCCGAAGGCACGTCGCTCAAAGTACGCTTCGATACTCCCAGTCTTTCGGTAGAACTGATGTCCGACGCAATTCGAGTGCATCCTGACTTCCAGGTACAGGGCCAGATGGGCTCGAGCTTGGCGCACGATTTGGCGTGGCTACGGCTCGCCGATCTCGCGCCAGTAGCGCCCGCGGCGCTCTCGTTCCGCACCGCGGAGGTGGGCGAGAGCGTCTTGGTCGTGGGCTATGGTCGCACGGCGGGTTCCACGGCAGACGAGGGCGAGCGCCGCGTCGGCACGGCGATGGTCGCATCGCTCGCGGAGGACTCGCTGAAGCTCGAGGGAGAACAGCTGCCGTGCCGCTTCGATTCCGGCGGGGCAATCTTGACGGAAGACGGGCAGCAGCTCGGCGTCGTCAGCACCGGCGACGCACGGTGCGGAGAAACGGCTACGGTTTCGCGAATCGACGGCGACGCGACGTTCATTCGTGCCGGCCTCGATGCGGCCGACCTCGACGCTACGTCTTCGGAGCCCTCATCTCATCCGTCAGCCGGTTGCACCGTCTCCGCGCCTGGCGAGGGCACTACGCAATGGGCGTGGCTCGCCGCCGCGCTACTGGCGAGACGACCGCGCAAGGGAGCTAGATGATGCACGTGGTCCGCATCGTGGCGATGGCAGTGTTCGGCGGCGCCTTGCTGCTGCTCGTGGGCGCCATCATCGGCGGCAACTTCGCCACACGTTTCGAGCTCTTCGGCCTGCGCGGCTACGAAGCCACCGGGCTCATCGGTCTGTTCGTGGGCGTGGCCGCCGGAGCCGCGCTCGCGGCGCGGCGCTCGCGCACTTCGTGACGCGGGTCGGCGGTAGGAATCGCTGACGCGGCGACGAAAGAGAGCGTGATGGATCTACGCGCAGCTCGAAGGAAGAGCTGCGCTCGAAGGGAGTTTGCGATGTTCAAGTCCAAAACAATGATGGGAATGGGTTTCGCGCTGGCTCTGTCTCTGGGAGCCATGGCCGGTTGTAGCGCGGGCGATGAGACGGGCGGAGCGACTGAGGCGTCTGCGCAACAAGAGCAATTCGTCGTAGAGGCAGGGAAGGCAGCGCGCGCGCTGGGCGTTGACGCTTGGAAGTTGGATGACCGAGGTAACATTCACGGGCTCGCCTCGGACGGGAAAGCCGTCGTGCAGTTCCGCTCGCTTTTGGATCGACGCGCGATCGAGAGCATCTTGCCGGATGTCGGCGTGAAGGAGCTAGCAGACGAGGACCAGAAGAGCTCGTTCTCGCCGGCCGCAGAGCAAGCGTATCAAGCGTTCCTGTCGGATCTTCGGGACCATGCGGACGCGGTGACGGCCAAGGCGGGCGGCTCTGAACCCGGGAAGCTCACGGAAGGCCTCGTGTATTCGATCGTGGTGGGTTGCTGTAACGGCTGCGGCACCACCTCTTCGGGACAAATCACCAAGTGGGTGGGTGATCAGTACCCTGCTGGCTACTGCCACATCGACTACACCGGGTACTCCTGCTACGGCAACACGTGCTACATCAATGACCCGATGATGTGCTGGAACAACACCGGCGGATGCGCCTACTGGTACTAATTTAGCAGTCTCGCAACTTCGACTAGGGCATGTACGATCTTGCCCTAGTCGACCTCTCCATCGCTCATCGCATCTTCGAGCAACAGAGTCGTCCCATGCAGTCATTATTTCAGTGGGTGACGGTCGTCGCGTTGGCAACGACTCTTGCTGGTTGCGCAGAGCGGGCGGCAGCCATCAAGCCCCCACCCGCGCCTCGACCGCTAGAAGGACAGCTCGCCGTGTCACTCGCCAGCCCTCTGCGGGTGGGTGAAAACCGGCTACGGTTTGCGGTGGTGCAAGCTCGGTCCCCCGCGCCTCGGCTGGTTCTCGATCCGAGCTTTCGAGCGGACGTGCGCTTCTTTCACGATCGCCCGCCGGTAGGAGATCCCGACGCCTCATCCCCGGCTGCTTTCGTCGGCACGAACGCGAGGCCGGAGGCAGACGCCAACTTCGTCGCCAATTTGTACCTGCCACAAGCGGGTGGCGGCAGCCTGCAGTTCGTGATTCGAGATCCGAAGGGGGTACCAACGGTGATCAACATGCCGGTCAGGGTGGACGCGGAGACGCCCACCGCTCCTTAGTCCCGCCCGCTAGAGGTGGCTGGTCGCGCTCGCTCGGCTGCTTCGAGCGCCTGCTGCGGTCAGCCTTCGCGTCGTCGCCGCTGTTTGTGCCGCTGGTAGAGATTGAGTAGAGGCGTGGCAGAGCTCCCGTGGAGCAAGATGCTGAGGGCAATCATCGATAGCGCGTAGGCAATTTAAGCGGGGGTGGGGCGAGATGGCAGTCGCCACTCCTACCCTCCCAAGACCCAGTGAGCCCTCCCCAACGACCTGGTCACCGGTGCTGCGGCCGCCCCAACCGTAGGAGTCGGGCAGCTAGCCGACCCTCCGGGCGAAGCTCGGCGGGCGCGGCACGTCGCAGTGCGGGCCGTGGAGTCTTCAGGGTTCAGTGCTCCTCGAACAGCTCCCCCTGCTGGGAGCTCTCTGAGGCGGGGCGGCGTCGGACGAGGGTCTTGAAGTACGGAGGGTCTCGCGGCGGAGCGCGAGCGGGCGGCTCGGTGGGCTCACCTCGGTGGCGCAGGAACCGCGCCACGCTTTGCGGCTCTGTGATGAGCGCCATCAGGCGCATCCGCCCGCCGCAGCGGGGGCATGTCTCGACGTCGACCGCGAAGGTCCTCTTGAGCAGCTCTGCCCACGGGCGGTAGCGCGAGCCAGTCGCGCTGCAAGGCGTGGGGTCACAGGGTGCCGTACCGTCTTCCGTCGCTTGGCTCGGCCCTGGCTTGGGCACAATGAGTGGGCGCCACTTCGCGGCAGGGGCCAGGACGCCGAAGTAGCGAACTGTGTGGAACCGGGGCGCTGGCACGAGTGCGACGAGGCGGCAGAGCAGCGAGAGCGAGTCGAGGTCGACAGCGACCGTGCCGTC
>JAEYWK010000201.1 GCA_023431345.1 Pseudomonadota bacterium | reverse complement strand
ATCTTTCCGGGTTGTGTCTTCTAAAAAATGAAAACCGCCCCCACCCCGCCTGAACGCACCCCGCTCGTCGCCTTCGGCGCGCATCCCGACGACATCGAGTTCGGCTGCGGCGGCATCATCGTCCGCGAGACCCGCGCCGGCCGGCCCGTGCACCTCGTGGTCTGCTCGCACGGCGCGGCCGGCACCAACGGCTCTCCCGCCCACCGCACCAAGGAGGCCGAAGCCGCCGCCAAACACCTCGGCGCCACGCTCGAATTTCTCGAACTCGACGGCGACGCCCATCTCGAGCTCAAGGCCGCCCACGCCGTGAAGCTCGCGGCCGTGCTCCGCCGCGTGCGGCCGGCCCTCGTGCTCGCGCCGACGGTCGAGCAGAACCAGCATCCCGACCACTGGCGGCTCGGCACGCTCGTGCGCGACGCCACGCGCCTCGCCCGCTACGGCGGCCTGACGGAGCTGCGCGACCTCACGCCCCACGCCATCGGCGAACTTTTCTTCTACGCGCTGGGCCCCGGCGCGGAACCGCGCGCCACACCGCCGGTCCTCATCGACATCTCCGCGCCCGAAGTCATGGGCGCCTGGAAAGCCGCCATGGAAGCCCACGCCTCGCAGATGAAGACGCGCAACTACGTCGAGCTGCAGCTCGACCGCGCCCGCGTCCACGGCCTCAACGCCGGCGTCGGCCACGCCCAGCCGCTCTGGCCCAACGACCCGCTCGTCTTCGCCTCGCTCGCGCCGCTCACCCGCGCCGCGCACAAGTTCTGATTTCCGGATTTTAGCCACAAAAAGCGCATAAGACTCAAAAAACTGGTCTGCCGCGTTTGCTTCTTTTGCGCTTCCTGTGCCTTTTGTGGCCTCCTTGCTTTGAGTTCCCCTGTATCACAGCCTGACCGTCCGCTCCGCCTCGGCATCATCTGCCACCCTTCCGTCGGGGGCAGCGGCATCCTGGCGTCCGAGCTCGGCGAGGAGCTGGCGGGCCGCGGCCACGAGATCCACTTCATCAGTCATGCGGCGCCGTTCCGCATGCCGCGCAATCATCCGCGCATCACCTTCCATCAGGTCGAGGTCAACGACTACGACCTCTTCAAGTATCCCGACTACACCCTGCCGCTCTCGGTCAAGATCGCCGAGGTGAGCCGCGCCCACCGGCTCGACGTCCTCCACGTCCACTACGCCGTGCCCCACGCCACCGCCGCGATGCTGGCTATGTCCATGCTGCCGGTGTTCGAGCGGCCGAAGGTCGTCGTCACGCTCCACGGCACCGACGTGATGCTGCTCGGCTGCGACGCCGGCTACGGCCCGGCCATCCGCCACGCGCTCGACCAGGCCGACGGCGTTACCACGGTGTCGCAGTTTCTCCAACGCGAGATCAAGACCCACCTCGATTTCCACGGCCCGGTCGAGGTCATCCCCAACTTCTTCGCCCCACAACCGCCGACGCGCACGCGCGACGCCGTCCGCGCCGAACTCGGCCTCGCGCCCGGCGAGGCGATGCTGTTGCACACGTCGAATCTTCGTCCGGTCAAGCGCACCGATCTGCTCCTGCAAGCCGTCGCGCAGATCCGTCCGCGTGAATCCTTCCGGCTGGTCGTGCTCGCCGGGGGCAACGCCGGCTCTTTCCTCGCCGAGGCGGGCCGGGCCGGTCTCGCCGACCGGGTGGTCGTGCGCGAGAACGTCACCGCCATCGAGGACTACCTGCACGCCGCCGATCTCGGTCTGTTCACCTCGGAGATGGAAAGCTTCTGCCTCAGCATCCTCGAGGCCATGACTTTCGACTGCCCGAGCGTGGCCTTCGCCGTCGGCGGCATCCCCGAGGTCGTCGAGCACGGCAAACAGGGCCTGCTCGTGCCCTTTGGCGACACCGCCGCGCTCGCCCGCGGGGTCGAGTCGCTCATCGCGAATCCCGTGCAACGGGCGGCCCTCGGCGCTGCCGGCCGCGCCCGCGCCGCCGAGCGGCGGGCTGCCCGAAGCGCCCGCGGCGCCGCTGGGATCAGCCGCTACCGATCCACAGGCGAGGACCGTGCAGCACGCCCACACGACCGAAACGTTGGCTCGCTGCACGGTCATTCCGCCGAGATCTGGATCGGGCCCGTGCTGTCGGCAAACTGGGTGGTCGGCACTCCTACCGCGTTCAAAAGCGATACGTGCACGTTCGACAAGCGGTTGCGGTTCGGGATCGCGATCGCGCTCGCGCGGTCCGCTTCGTTGCGGCGGCCGGCGAGCGAGCGGGCCTTCGAGTCTTCCGGCGTGTACTTGATGTGATTGCCGGTCTTGATGGCGCCGCCGGCGTTGCCCGCGATCAGCACCGGCACGTTGTCGTGGTTGTGCGGTGCGCCCTCGCCGACCTCGGACGAAACCATGAACGCGGTGTTGTAGAGCACGTCGTGCTCGCCTTCTTTGATGGCCTTGAGCCCTGTCATGAAGGCGGCAATCTGCTCGACCTCCCAGCGGATACACTTGGCGACGAGCTCGCGGTTGTTGCCCGCGCCGATGTTGTGCGTGAGGTTGTGAAAGTCGTCCTGTACGTCGATCCACGGCATGGCGCCAGGGCCGAAGGCGTTGCCGAGGCTGAAGGTCACGACGCGCGTGAGGTCGCATTGGAAGGCGAACTGCATCACTTTCATCATGGCCGTGAGACGAGTCACGTAGTTGCTGCTGTTCTCTACCGGCGTCGCCATCTGGCATTCCGCCGAAGCCGTGGCGGCGTCGAGCTGCTTCTCGACCGCCCGCACGCTCGTCAGGTATTGGTCGAGCTTGACGCGATCCTCGCTGGTTAGCTTGGGCGAGAGGCCATTGGCTTGCTTGACCAAGTAGTCGAGCACGCTCTTTTCTCCTGCGCGCATGCGCTCGGCCTGCTCGGGAGAGAGGCCGCTGCCGCTGGTGCCGAGCAGCCAGAGGAAGGCTTGCTTGGCGTCCACCTGCTTTGGCCGAGGCGTCGTCTTGTCGCTCCACGACAGGAAGCGCGCGTAGGCGCAGGAGTACCCGTTGTCGCAGTTGCCGCCGCCACCGTCGCGCTGCATGCCGAGCTCGAGCGAGGGACGAGGCGTCAGCGATCCCAAGCTCGCCGCCGCGACCTGATCGGCGGAGATCCCGAGCTCGACCGCGTCGACTGACTTCTTGGCTGCGACGCAGGTGAGCATGGCCGACAGCCCGCTGGCGTGATCGCCAGGCCCGACCGGGTAGCCACACAGGTTGTCGATGCCCGACAAGAGGTTGAAATCGTTCAGCAGGTTGGCGTCCGCGAGCGGCTGCAAGCTTTGAGGCATGCTCGCGGCGTCGAATCTGCCTACCGTTTTCGGGATCCAGCGGTCGTAGAGCACCCCGTTGGGGATCAGCCAGTACACGAGGCGCACCGGCGTACCCGGCGCCGCTTGCACGGCGCGCGGCGCGAGCGAATCCAGAAATGGCAGAACCAAGGTGACGCCTGCGCCTCGCAAGAGCGAGCGGCGCGACAAGAAGCTTCGGTTGCTAGCGGCGGAGCGGGCGGTGGTCATGGAGTCGTGGCCTCGTCTTCACGCTGGGAGAACACTTCGGAGCTGATTACGGCTCGAATCAGCTGTGGGAACAGCTGTCCCGCGTCGTTGAATGCCTTGCTGAGGTCGCCGATGGTGGCAGAGTCGAACGGGCTGGTATCGCGCGGGGCGCGTCCGAGCGCATAGGTGAAGACATGCTCCGCAACGCACGCCGCGATTGCAGGCTTCTCTGCGAGCGCCCGCTGCAAACTGACTGCGTCGGTGATCGGCGTGGCGTCCGCGAGCTGGCCCGAAGGATCGATCGTAACGCCGCTGTCGGTGGTGCGAAATTTGCCGACGCCGTCGTACTGCTCGAGCGCGAGCCCGAGAGGGTCCATCAAGTTGTGGCAGCTGGCGCAGATTGGATTGACGCGGTGCGAGGCTAGCCGCTCCTTGCGCGAGACGCCCTCTTGCGGCGGCGGCTCACGCTGCACGTCGGGTGGAGGCGCGGGCGGCTCCTGACAGAAGAGATTGGCGAGGATCCACTTGCCGCGCCGCACGGGATTGCTCTCGCCCGGATAGGAGTTCACCGTCAAGAATGAGCCTTGCGTCAACAGCCCGCCGCGCCCCGGCGCAAGCTCACGGAACACCGGATCCGTCGACCCCGAGCCGGGCAGGCCGTAGTGCTGCGCGAGGCGATCGTTCACGTAGCCGGAGTGGGTCGTGAGCAGGTCTCTGAAGGAGCGCTTGCCGCTGGCGACGTCGAGGAAGAAGAGCTCCGTCTCCGCACGCATGGCGGCCCGCAGCTCGTCGTCGTATTCCGGATATACCTGCGCGTCGGGCACCATGTCGTCGAGGGCGCGTATCGGTAGCCACTGGCCGCCGAAATTGGTAGCGAAAGCGGAGGCCTTGGCGTCGGCGAGCATGCGACTCACTTGCCCGCCGATGCCCTCGGGCGTCGCCAGCGAGCCGCTCGCGGCCGCGGCTCGCAGCTCGTCGTCCGGCATCGAGCTCCACAAGAAGTACGACAAACGCGACGCGATCTCGTACCCGTTCAGGTTGCGAACGCCCGCTTGGCCGGAGTTGCGCTCGATGCGAAACAAGAACTCGGCGGAGGTGAGGGCGGCTTGCAACACGCGAGCGAGCGCCTGATCGTTCGTGTCGCCCGCGGCCTTGTTGTCGGTGAAGAGCTGGACGAGCCCCTCCACGTCGCCCGGCTCTAGCGCGCGGCGAAAGGCTCGCGGCAGAAGCCGCTCCAGCATGCTGCCGACGCACGCCTCTGGGTCGTTCCCGAGCTCACAGCCGAGCAGCGCCGCGCGTCGCTCCGCGCCCAGCGCTTCCGTCGCCAAGAGCTTGGCCGTCTCGGAGTAGAGAGCGAACGAGGCGTCCGTCATCGTGAGCGCGGCGGCCACGTTGTCGAAGCTGTGAGCCGAAGCGTCGGGCGGAAAATTTTCCGGCAAGCTCAGCTTGGTGCCCAGTAAGTCGCGGACGGTGTTGTTGTACTCGGTGACGTTGAGGCGGCGCATCACCACGCGACCGGGGCCTCCCGGAGCGGTGACTCCCGGTGTGCCGGCGCTACCGGGTTCGCCGCTGCCGCCGGCCGCGCCAGCTCCCCCCACGCCGACTCGACTGCCACCGGCGCCGACGGGATTGCCCTCCGAGCCTCCATCGACGGAGCCCGTGCAAGCTGCCGCAGCCGACGCGGCGAGCAGCGTGATCCCGACGCCGAGAGCACGTCCCGCGCGACCTGACGTTCCGAGCTGGCTCGTGTGGTTCACGAACAGTCATTGGTACCGCTCGCGATCTCGGGCGGTTTTTAGAGCGCTTCTTTGCGTAAACTCGCGGCCTGCACGCTGCGCGGGTAGCTACGCACGAAATTTTCGGCGGCGCTGCGCGCTTCCGTAGTTTGGCCGAGGCGGAGCAGCGCGCGAATCCGGCCGTAGCTGGCTTGTTGGCGGAGCGAGCCTCCCTGTCTCAGGTAGGTATCGAACGAGCGCAGCGCCCCTCACGTCGCGGAGCGGCGACAGCTGCAGGTCACCGAGCGAGACGAGCGCGACGCGCGCCTCAGCGCCCTTGGTGTGCTCACGCAGCCACTGCTGCGCATCACGGATCCAGATCGCTGCGCTCGCGCCGGCCGCCATCAAGGCCCCAACGCCAGCCTGTCGGACAGCGACGCCCAGCTAGCGCAGTCAGCCATGGCTCCTCGCGCCGAGCGGCAAGAGGCCCAGCTCCCGGCGAAGCGTTTTCCTCACCTGCTCTCGCGCCTGATGCAGGCGATCTTTGACCGTATTGGGCGACACGTCCGTCAGCTCGGCGATTTCCTCGATCGAGTAACCCATGACGTGCCTCAGCACCAACGCGATGCGCCTCGTCTCCGGGAGCTCGCCCAGGTACTCCAGGATGGCGCGTGGGACGCGGTGCTCGGCGGGCGTGGAGGGCTCGACCGTGAGCTCTTCCGGGTCTACGCTCGCGTCGCGCGCGCTGCGCGCGCGGCGGCTGCGCGCGTGTCGAACCGCGGTGCGCACCGCGATGCTGTCCGCCCAGGGGGTCAGGTTTTCGCCCTGGAAGCTGGGCAGCGACTGAAAGAGCTCGAGAAAGATGCTCTGGGTCGCGTCCGCGGCGTCCTCCGAGTTGCCGAGGATCGAGAGCGCGATGCCGCGCACTCTTCGCGACAGTTGCTCCACGATGCGGCGCCGCGCCCTCGAGCTCCCTGCGACGGCCTGGCTCACCAGCTCGGAGACGTCGCTGCTGCGTCGAGGGGCGTTCATGAACCGGTGCGTCTTGGTGGTCAATGGGCGTCAGCCTGCAAGAAGGGGCGGAAGAATCTCACCACGCGGAAACGAGCAGCCCCAGCTCCGCCCGGGGCCGAGCTCGCAGCGGAGACCTGTGAGAACGGGTTCAACAGGAAGCCGGCGCCTAGGGTCGCCACCCCATCGGTGCGGCTCGATGGCGGCAGCGTGGGACCCAACCGAGTCGAGAGCGCCCAGAGCCAGCGACCGCTGGCGGGAGTGGCGGCCCAGCCCTCGGGGACCCGGGTCGTGGCGCGGCGGCCAACCGCGAGGGCGAGCGACTCGTGCGTGGTACGCACGGCCAGCCCTTCGACGTCGAGCACGCAACTGACCGCGGAGCGCCCGCCCAGCTCCTTTTGCAGCGGCTCGGCCTCACGGCCCCGCTCGGCGAGCACGAGCACGAGCACGGCTCGGCCCGCCTCGGCGCGCGCGAGGCAGGGGAGGCCCCCACGAGCAGCAGGCACGCTACTGGCACCAGCCAAGGCAGACACTGAATGGCTAGGGGCCGAGTGGGACGGATCTTGAATGGTAGTGTGGCTACCCCGTACCCGCCGCCTGACCGCGCTGGGCACTCTCGCCATACATCAAGGGTGGTTACCTTTGCCGCTACAGCGGGTGCGGGCCAGCCTGAGCGCTGGCGGTGGCTCCGCTCAGCGCGCGACGCGAACGATGCCCAAGATGCGCGGTCGTGCGCCGGCCTTGAAGTGAAGCTCCATCGGGGGGCGGGTGCTGTCGCCGCGTCGCGAGCGCATGCGAAAGACGGTGTACCCCTCGTTGCGGCGCAGCTTGACGCACAAGCGGCCATCGGCGCCGACCGATCGCGTCGCCCGCACCTCGCCGTCGTCGAGCCACTCCACGCTGCCGCGCTTCGCGAGGCCATAGCGCAGCATCAGGTCGGTCATGCAAAGCCGATCCGCGGTGAGCTCGAAGTCGTCGAGCGGAGTGACGGCGTCGAGATACGTGCGGCCGACGGTGTTGCGCCGCTGGATGAGCGTGCTCACCAAGAAGCGCGCCGCCAGCGGGTCACTCAGCTTGCCCTCGGCTACGATCGCCTCCAGCAAGGGCCGCTCGAAGCGCATCACGATTTTCGCGGCCCAGTAGGCGTCGGAGGCGTCCATCTCTGCGAACGGCCAGTAGGGGTAGGCTTCGCGCCAAGCGGTGGGGTCGAACGGCTCCGCGCGGAACGAGCCGAGCGCTGGCCACGGCGTCGGACGCACGTCTTCCCAAGGACGCTTCCACAACCCGAAGGCGAACAGCGCCTTGGTCTGCATCTCCCAGTCGATGAAATGTTCCCAGCCGTCTTCGCGCCGCCCGGTCTCGGCAGCGTGGCCATCGAGCGCTTCGCCGAAATCGAGCAGGTAGTGACGCAAGTAGCGCCGCTTGCCGTCCTCGACGTAAACATCCAGCGTGTTGTCTTCCCGCATGTCGGTGTGGCCGACCCAGGCCGATAGCACGCGCAGGCCGCGCAGCTCGCGCCGGTGCTCGTGGCGGACGCGATCGTTCGGGTCGTCTTTGCGCGTGCCCTTCGGTGAAAACCCGCCTTTGGGCTTGCCATCGAGGAGCTGGCTCGCGATCGCGCGATAGCTACCGTCGGCCTGCTGCGGCGCCGTGGACAGGACCGCCACCAAGCGCTGGGCATCGAACGGCTCGGCGTCCTTCTTCTTGTCGGTGTAGATGGCCTCCGCGCCGATCGTCAGCTGACTCAGGTGCAGGTCGAACACGTGATCCGACGGCACGTTGTAGCCTGCGGTCCAAAAGATGCGGTTGACGACCACGCCCGCGGTCGTCTGAAGCTCCGGGTTCTGCTTCGTGTCGAACTTGACGAGAAACTTGCGGCCCGTTGCGTCCTTCATCGCGAAGCCCGGGTTTCCGCCGGCGTACTTGCCGCCCGTGACCACGAACGGCGGCTGAGGCGGGCCGCCTTGCTCGAAGCCTCGCGCGGCCTCGGCGGGGGTGACGCGACGCACGCCGAGGCGATTTTGGAACCATGTCGAGTCCGGCACCTCCTCCAGCGAGTTGACGTTGCCCGCTGGTTCTCGATCTCGGAGCTCGAGCGTCCGGTCGAGCCGCTCGATGACGAACACCTTGGCGAAGTATTCCTTCGGATCGTACTCGCGCTCGCTTGGTTCCTCGATGTTCTGCGCGTCGTCGACCTTCCAAACCGGCGGCGCGTCGCGAAAGACCGGAGATGCGGCGCCGCAGCCCGAAGCGGTCCAGCAGGTCGCGGCGAGGACGAGTGTCTTCCAGGGAGGGGTCATAGCTCGGTGTTCCTCTTGGCGAACGCGCGCAGCGGCTGAGTCGTGAGGTGGACCTGCACTCCCTCGCCGTACGCGACGTCGAAGGTGAAAATCTCACGTTCCCGAGAGCGCACCACGAAGCCTCCGCCGAAACCGACCTTCCAAGTCGAGTCGAGGAGGTCGCTGTAGCGCTGCTCGACGCGCCCCACGTCGCAGTAGAGGGCGCCCGCCACGTATTGATGAATCGGGTAGCGGTACTCGATCGTTCCGAGCGCCGCCTTCTCGTCGCGAAAGCGGTCGAGCGGGTAGCCGCGGAGCCGGCTGACGCCACCCAGGCGCGGCAGCTCCGAGAAGGGGATTTCGGCTTCGTCGCCCTCCACGCCTTCGAGCATCGCTCGCAGCACCAGCACGCGCGTCTTCCGGTAGAGATCGAGGTAAGTCGTGAGCTCGGCGCCGTGGTGCCAAAAGCCGTAGCGACCGATGCTCGGCGCGCGCCCTGCGAACAGCTCGAGGTAAGCACCGCTAGATGTCGCCCCCGCGACGTCACGCAGGTCGACGACGAGGCTCAGATCGGCTTCCAAAATGGCGACGCGATCGTCGAAACCCACGAGCTGGGTCGTGTCGTAGGCCTCCTCGATGGATGGCTCGGCCCCCTTCTGCTTCGCGCCGAAGTCACGCACGTTGTAGCTGACGGTGCCGCCGAGCTGCAGCAGCTGGCTCGGACGGCCGAGGTCGTAGCCGGCGCGCAGCAAGCTCAAGAGGCGTCGTTCCGAGAAGCGCGTCGCGACCGCGGCTTCGCGCGGCGAAAGTCCGCTGCCACCCTCGATTTCACGATGTGTCCCGAGCCCCTGAAAGAGCAGCGCGGGGGCGCTCTCGTAGCGCGCGACGCTCTCCAGCCACAGGTGAGAGCCGCCGTAGTGGTCGGCGCGAAAGTGCAGCTGCGTCGCGAGGTTGTAGACGCCGCCGGCCTTCACTTCCACGCTGCCGAGCTCGCCGTAGCCGGCTAAGTCCTCGTGGAACGCGCGCACGCCCAGCGACGGACCGAAATAGCTGTCGTAAGAGAGAGTTGGCAAGACGGCGGCGTTGCGCGCGTCGTTGTAGAGAACGTCGGTCACTTCTTCGACCACGGCGTGACGGTCCAAGAATTCGATCCCCTCACGCACGGGCCACAGCGCGAGCCGGAGCGCGTAGCGCGGCACCGCGAGCACGGCGCGCGGCACAGCGAGCGCGATGTCCTCGGGCTCCGTCCGCGGCTCTCGCGCGTAGCCGCGAGCTTCGTCCGCTCGCACCGCCTGCCGGCGTAGCGCGGGTGCCCCCGGCTCGCGCTGCTCCGCCGGCTCCGCCTGCTCCGGCGCGGGCTGCTTCGGCGCGGGTGTCTGGGGTGCGGGCTCAGCGGGGGCCGCCTGCTCGTCTGCCTCCGCTCGACCCTCGGGCTCCGGCGCCTGAGCGAGGGCGAGGGGAGACGAGCTGAGCCACGCCGCGAGGAGCACGAAGCGCGTGAGGGCGGCGCTCATTCCAAACCGCCCAGCTGTGGCAATATGTCTCCGTCTACGCTCGTAAGTGTCGGTTTTTTCACGGACATGCCCACCTCTGCAAAGGGCGGGCTCAGCGCGCAGTCCGGACTTGTCTCAGGAAACTTCAGGGCCGCGGAAGACGATGCGCTTGGCGATCGCGGCGATCGTCGTCACGAGCTCAGCCGGGTCGATAGGCTTGGCGAGATGGATCTGAAAGCCGGCCTGCAGCGCCCTCATGCGATCTTCGGAGCGCGCGTAGGCGGTCAAGGCGGCGGCCGGTAGCTCACGCAGCTTGGGGTTCTCGTGGCGCCGCAGGCGAGCGATCAGCTCGAAGCCGTCCATGCGCGGCATGCCCAGGTCGGTCAGCACCACGTCCGGCACCTCCGCGTCCAACCTCGCCAGCGCCTGCTCGGCCGATTGCGCCGTCGTCAAGCGCGCGCCTGCCGCTTCGAGCACCTCGACGACCAGCGCCAGCGCGTCCGGCTCGTCGTCTACCGCCAGCACGTGAATGCCGCTCAAGGCGTCGCTGCCGACCAGCGTCACCGGTGACCCCGACCAAGGATGGACCCGCGGCTCGCTGTCGCGTTGAGGTTGCACGCTCATCAGCGGGATCATCACGCGGAAGGACGTGCCTTGGCCGAGGCCGGCGCTGGACGCTTCGATGCTGCCGCCGTGCATTTCCGTGAGCTGCCGCGCGATCGAGAGGCCCAGGCCGAGGCCGCCTCGCTCGCGCGTGGTGCCGCCCTCCGCCTGCCGGAACCGCTCGAAGACGTGCGGCAAGAACTCGGGGGCGATGCCGATGCCGGTGTCGCTCACGGTCAGCTCGATGTGCGAGTTCACGCGCTCGAGCCGCACTTGAACTTTGCCGCTGCGCGGCGTGAACTTGACGCCGTTCGACAGCAAATTCCACAGCACCTGCTGCAAGCGCTCCGGATCGCCGGACACGGGGCCAGCGTTCGGGTCGATCACGGTCTCGATGCGGACGCCCCTCGCGTCTGCGGCGGGCGCGACCGCGTCGACGGCGTTGCGTACCACGATCGGTAGATCGACGGGCTGCACGTTCAACCGGATCTTGCCCGAGACGATGCGCGAGATGTCGAGCACGTCTTCGACGATCTGAGTCAGCGAGGTCGCGTTGCGCACGATGGTGTCGACGGCCTTCTGTCGCTTGTCGGGCACGATCAGCCCTGACTGGAGCATGCGGCCGTAGCCGAGGATGGCGTTGAGCGGTGTGCGTAGCTCGTGCGACAGGCTGGCCAAGAACTCGTCCTTCAGTCGGCTCGCCTCTTGGACGGTCGAGTACAAATGCGCGTTCTCGAGCGCGACGGCGGCCCACGCCGCGATGCCGACCGCGATGCGCTCGTGATGGCGCTCGAAGCGCCCTGACGCGGAGTGACCGAAGAAGAGGCCACCGATCACGTCGCCACCGCGCCCCTTGACCGGCACGGCCAGGTAGCTGCGCACCGGCAAGTGACCCTCGGGCATCCCGGAGTGCGGGGCGTTGTGGCCGTAGTGCGGATCCTTGGTGATGTCGTCACTGCGCATCACGCCCTTACCCTTGAAGGTGGGCTCGAAGACCGCGGTGTTGCGCGGCATCGGGAACTTCGAGAACATCTCGCGCGGTACGCCCGAGATGGTGTAGAGCATGTACGTCTCGCCGCGCTCGTCGAGCACGTTGTAGAAGAAGGCGCCGAACTCCGCGCCCGTCATCTCGGTGGCCTTGTCGGTTACGCCCTGCACCACCTTCTCTCGATCCAGGTCGGAAGCGACGAGGGCGCCGACGTTGTTGAGCGTCTCCGTCACAGCGGCGTTCTCTTGCAACAGCCGAATGCGCTCGGCCTCCGCTTGATTGATCGCGGTCATGTCGCGCGCGATCTTGGAGGCGCCGATGATCTTGCCGGTGTCGTCGCGCATGGGCGAGACGGTCAAGGCGATGTCGAGGCGGCGGCCGTCTTTGGTCACGCGCACGGTCTCGAAGTGTTGGACGCGCTCGCCGCGGCGCAGTCGGTCCAAGATCTCGGTCTCCTCCGACTGGCGCTCTGGTGGAATCAACGTGCGCACCGACTTCCCCACCAGCTCCGCCGCCGAGTAGCCGAAGAGCCGCTCCGCCGCGGCGTTGCACGACTGAATGATGCCGTCGAGATCCTTCGACAAGATCGCGTCGTCGGCCGAATCCACGAGCGACGCCAAGTAAGCCTTGTCCTTGGCCGCCTTTTGCAGGGCCCGTTCCGAGCGGCGTCGCACTCGCGACAGCTCGAGCTGCGACGTCACCGACGCGAGCAGCTCGCGCCCGGTGAACGGCTTGACCAGGTATTCGTCGGCGCCCGCTTCGAGGCCCTCGATGCGCGCCTCCTCGCCCGCCCGCGCCGAGAGCAGCACGATGGGCAGCGAACGCGTGCGCTCATCGGCCCGCAGCGCGGCGAGCAGACCGAAGCCATCGAGCGACGGCATCATCACGTCGCTGAGCACGAGGTCAGGCGCTTCTGCGCGAACGCGCTCGAGCGCCTCGCGTCCGTCGGCTACTACTTCGACGTCGAAGCGCTGGCGCAGGATGCGGGCCAGGTAGTCGCGCATGTCCGCGTTGTCGTCCGCGATCAGCACGCGGGCGCGGAGCTCCGGGACCGCGTTGTGCGGCGTCGAGCGTCCCTCTTCCGTGAACGACTCGACGACGCCGCTCACGCTCGGTAGCCAGCGCAGGGCTTCCTCGACGAAGGGGCGCGAGCCCACGCTCGTCGAGGCGAGCTGGCGCGCCGCAGCGATACGCTCCGCCGGCAAATGGGCGCGGCCATGTCGGAGGCGGACCGTGAAGGTACTGCCGCGGCCTTCCACGCTGTTCACGTCGACGGAGCCGCCGTGCAAGCGCACCAGCTCTTGCACCAGAGAAAGCCCGATGCCGGTGCCTTCCTGGGTGCGGGCCCGCGTGTGCCGCACGCGGTGAAAGCGCTCGAATACGCGGGTAAGATCGGCCTCGGGGATGCCGACGCCGGTGTCGCTGATGCGGAGCACGACCGCGTCGCCCTGCTCGCGGAGCTCAACTCCAATCTCCCCCTCGAGCGTGAACTTGAGCGCGTTCGAGAGCAGGTTGAGGACGATCTTCTCCCACATGTCGCGGTCGACGTAGACCGCGGACGAGAGGGGCGGGCAGTCGACCCGCAGCGTGAGCCCGACCCTTTCTATCGCAGAACGAAACGCGCTCGACAGATCGGTGGTCAGCGTGGCTAGATCCGTAGGCTCGAAGCTGGCCTCCGTTCGGCCCGCTTCGATGCGCGAGAAGTCGAGTAGGGTGTTGACGAGGCGCAGCAACCGGAGCGCGTTGCGGTGCGAGAGCTCGAGCGGCTCTCGCTGCTTGGGCGGCAGCGCGCCCCCACTGGCGAGCAAATCCTCCAGCGGCGCTACGAGCAGGGTGAGCGGAGTGCGAAACTCGTGGCTGACGTTGCTGAAGAACGCGGTCTTGGCGCGGTCGAGCGCGGCGAGACCTTCGGCGCGCCGTCGCTCCGCTTCGTAGGCGCGCGCGTTCGTGAGTCCGATGGTGACTTGGTCGGCCACGAGCGCGAGGAAGTTGCGATAGCTGTCGTTGAAGGGGATGCGGGGGTTGATGCCGACGACGAGGTGCCCCGCACGATTCCCGCTGGTATCGGGTAAGGGCAGCGTCTGAATCGTCTCCGCCGGCGCGGCCGCGAGCGCTCGCTGGGCGTCCGGCGTGCATGACTGCAGCTCCTCGCCGAGGTGCGCCAGCGCGAAGGCCACGTCGGGTCGCGCGGCCAGGGCTCGCATCGCCAGCTCGCAGGCCTCACGCTCGGTGCGCGCCGTCGCGTTCTGCGCTGCCAAGTCACGTAGCAGCGCCAGGCGGCGCTCGCCGAGCACTCGCTCCGTCGTCTCGCTGACGATGCAGAAGACGCCCTCGACGTTGCCGGCGTCGCTGCGCACCGGATCGTACGAGACGTCGAAGTAGGTGTCTTCGAGGAAGGCGTTACGCTCGAGGACGAAGAGCAGATCTCTCGCCGTGAACGCCTCTCCCGTCTGGACCACCCCTTCGAGGAGCTGCCGAAGCTGGTGCTCCCAGATTTCGCTCCAGGTCTCGCTGCCGGGCCGCCCTAGCGCGCGCGGATGCTTGATGCCGAGCACGGGGCGGTAGGCGTCGTTGTAGAGGGTGACGAAGCGGTCGCCCCAGAACACGACAATCTGCGCCTTCGACAGCAGCAGCATGCTCACCGTGTGGCGCAACGTGGACGGCCAGGTAGCGGGCGGTCCGAGCGGCGAGCTCGACCAATCGAGCTCCCGCAAGCGCTCCCCCATTTCGCCTCCGCCGGCCAAGAAGGGTAAGTCGGAGGGGTTGGCGGAGGGGGTGCGGGTCATTCAGTCCAGCGAGCGGATCGGCGCGATGGAGCGCGGCCCACCTGGCTCGATTGCCTCGGGCGCTGTCGGACCGCAATCAGGACCTTCGACCTTCGCGGTTTCCTACGAGTCGTCAGCGAAGGGAAAAGTGTGGCAGTTCTGTCGAACGGCCGGCGCTCGGTTGAGCGAGCGGCTCTCCGAGATCTTCCGCGCCGAGCTCTTGCCGCGCCTGCGCCCCTTCCCGCGGGTGAGGGGAGCTTTTGACGCGGCTGCGCGGCGGCGGCGTCCGGTTGACGGTGGGTGCTGGGCGACACGCCCTACGACATCCAAGCGGCGACTCGCGCCGGGATCTCGACCGTCGCGCTGCGCTCGGGCGGCCGCAGCGACGCCGACCTGGCCGGCGCCGTAGCCATCTACGACGACTGCGCCGACCTGCTCGAGAACTTCGCGACGTCACCGTTCGCAGGCCCCCGGCAGTGAAGCGCCGCGTCGCACCGGGTAGATTCGCGGCGGCGCTATGGAGCATCATTGCAAGACGAACGAGAAGTCGTCCAAGGTCACCGTCTGCCCGCTGCTCGTCACGCCCAGCTCCGCGGCGCCGCTCGTCACCTTGACGCCTTCCAGCTTCAGCTGCTGCCAGCTGCTGCCCGCCGCGATGGGGATGGACGCCGTCGGCCCGCCGTGGTTCTTGACGTGCAGTGTCGCGCCGGCGGCGCTGCTCTTGGCCCAGACCGAGAGCGTGTAAGTTCCGCTCGGTAGCTGGGTGAGCGATTGTGAGAGGGTGGCGCTGCCGCTGAGCTGCCACGACCAATTGCCGTTGCGGCCGCCCTTCGCGTTCGCGCCATTCGTCGCCTTCCAGCCGACGGGCGTCGTGACCGAAATACGGTCCGCCTCGAAGCTGGGGTTCAGCGCGTAGTTGTTCTGTTTGGCGACGCTCCATTTCCCGGTGGATACGTCCAGGTTCCAGGCGCTCAGCGAGTGAAAGTAGGGCTTGCCGCCTTCGAAGCTGAGCGGCATCCACTGATTGTAGCCGAGGCCGTTGCCCGCGAAATCGGCCCAGCGATCGCCGGCGAAGATGACCTGCGTCTGCGCGCTGCCCTTGACCGAGATGAAGAAGCCCGTCTGCGTCACGTGGCTGTAGTCGGCTTCGGTGCCGGCCAAGACGAACTCTTCGCTCCAAGGCCCTTTCAAGCTCGTGGCGGAGACGCAGTAGGTTTGCGACGTGTTCCAGCCGTGGAGGTCGGACGAGCAATGATAGTAGGTGCCCGCCTGCTTGAACATGCAGTTGCCCTCACGCCCGCCGCCCTTGTAGACGAACCACGCCTCCTCGGCCCTCAGAAAGTCGGAGGCGCGCAGCGGCGAAACGTAGCGGTTGGCGCGCCCGCTGCTGCTCGAGCTGATCAGATAGGCTTGGCCGTCGTCGTCTTGAAACACGGTCTGGTCGCCGGTGGCTCCGTTGACGATGCCGGGCAAATTGGTTTGCACGTTGTCGAAGACGAAGCCGCCGCTCGGCTTGTCGCTGGTGGCAAAATACAGGCCGCCACCGCCCTGGGCGGCGAGCACGTACTTCTTGGTTTTGGCGTTGTAAGCCACCCCGAGGCGACCGAACCAGCCGCCCGCGCCCGTCAGCTTGTCCGTGGCTTCGAGCTTCCAGTGCACGAGGTCTTTCGACGAGTAGGTCGTCACGCCTTGGAAGGAGGTGTCGCTCACCTTACCGTGGGGATTCTGGGCGTAGGTGACCGCTCCGCCGTACTTCACCCCGTACCAATAGAACGTGTCGCCGACTTGCAGCACCCCGCCGCCTTGCGAATAGATGGGGACGCCGGACGTGTCGAGCCAGAAGCGGTCGTTCTCGATCGTCGCTCCGCCGCCGGGCGACGACCCCGCCGCGCCGCCCCCGGCCCCGCTCGCGCCTGCTGCGCTCTCGCCGCCTCGTCCGCCCGCTCCGCTCGCACCCGCCGTCGCTCCGCCCCCAGTCGCGGCTCCCGCCGTCGTGACCCCGCCCGTGTGCGTCACGCCGCCGGTCATGCCCGGCCCGCCCGCTCCGCCTGGCGCTTGCGGGCTGCCACCGGGGCCGGTGGATCCTCCCGTCGCTGCGCCTCCACTGGCGGGCGGGGCCGCTGCCGGGTCAGCCGCGTCCGCGCCCGAGCCGCACGCCAGAGTGACGACCAGTAGCAGGGCTCCGCCGCGCGCGAAGCGGTGCGCGGCGTTGCCGCCGACGTCGATCAGCATGATGGAGTAATGGCGCCGCCGCCGCCATCCTTGTCGGCTTCCTGTCGCGTCTTGGCGCGCGTGGCGCGCTGGCTATGGCATGCGCCCGCGCGTGGCGCATTGCGCCACGGGATTCGCGCTCGAAAATCGCGGGAGAAGCGAAGATATCGAGGCGCTGGGCGCTGGCGCGAGATGTGCTTAGGCCCCGTTCAGGAGCCCAACCATGTCGGGGAAACGAACAATCCTCAGTGAAGTGATGACCGCGCGCGACGAAGCTCGGATGAGCTTGGACCGGCTGTCCATCGAAGATCATCGACGCTTCTACGATCTCGAAGCGGAGCTCGAGACGCTCCAGCAAAAGCTCGCGAGCGGCAGCGCGGGGACCTGTGAGCCGCTGCTGCGCGAAGCGCAGCGACTTTCTCGGCAGATGCTGGCGTTGGTCCGCCCGTACGCCGCCTAGCAGCGAGGAGCGGTCTTCGCGCGCGGAGCGAAGAGCGTCGTTCAACGTCGCCCCCCAAAGTCGGTAACTGGGTGCGGCTCAGGTGCAGCAACGGGCTCCGCGCGCGTGCTCGGCGCCGGCGCAGACGCTCGAGGCTCGAGCCGGCGCTCCGGGCCGGGAGGGTCGACGGCGATGGCCGGCGCGTTAGAGATCGGCGCCGTCGCTGCATCCGCGAGCGCGGTGGGCTCGACCTCCACGATCGCGTGTAGCCGCGCGGTGACTCGCGCGTAACCTGCCGTCACGCCGAGCGCCGCCAGGAGGCCCAGGCCGAGCAGCAGCCAGCTCCGGCGAGCGAACGGCGCCGGCCCGGGCTCGACCGGAGGCGTGTCGCGCCGCAGCGCCGCCGCGACTTCACGTAGCCGCTCGGCAACGCAGGCCGCGCTCGCGGGCCGCTGGTCGGGCGTGCGCGACAGGCACTCGAGCACCAGCGCGTCGAGCGCGGGCGGGAGCTCGGGGCGTAGCGAGCTCGGCGCGGGGGTATCGCCGCGCGGCTGCGCCGACGCCGCCGAAAACGACCCCGAGCGCGCGAACGGCAGCTGACCCGTCAGCAGCTCGAACAGCATCACGCCGAAGGCAAACAAATCCGACGAGCGCGACGCGACGTCACCGCGCAGCAGCTCGGGTGCGGCGTAGTCGGGCGTCCCCGCCAGCAGCGCCCCCGAGCGGGTCTCGCGGAGGTCGACGCGCGCGAGCCCGAAATCGACCCACACGGCGCGAGGCGCGCTGGTCGCGGCGGGCAGCATCACGTTTTCGGGCTTGATGTCGCGGTGGACGACGTTTTGGTCGTGGATGGCTTGGAGGCCCTGCGCGAGCTGAGCTGAGACTTCGAGCGCGCTCGCGAGCTCGACGGTGGCTCGCTCGAGCAAGTGTCGCCGCAGCGTGACGCCGTCGATGTACTGCAGCGTGAAGAAGCACTGCGACGCGCCGCTCGCGAGCTCGTGCCTACCGAACTCGAGCACACGGCACACGCTGGGGTGGGCGATGCGGCGCGCCAAGCACAGCTCGAGCTTGAAGCGGTCGACGCTGCGCGGATCGGAGGCAAACGCCGGCGAGATGGTCTTGAGCGCCACGCGATCGCCGAGCTCTCGATCGAGGGCCGCGTACACCTCGCCCATGCCACCGCGACCTATGCGTCGCTCGATCCAGTAGCGCCCGGCCACGAGCTGGCCGGCCGCGAACGCGGCGCGGCCCGAGCGAGCCAGGGTAGTCGAAGGGGGCGCGCTCTCCGTGTCGCCGAGCGCGAGCCCTGCCTCGGCCACGACCAGCGCGCAGCCGCTGCAGCGCTCGGTGTGGGCGATGAGCCGCGGAAGCACGCTCTCGGGGAGGTCTCCCGCGACGAGGGCCAGCACCTCGTCCTCGGTGGGACACGGCTCGAGCGACCTGACCGCGACCTCGTTCACGCCCCGTCTCCCGCGCGCGGCGCCGTGGACTGGAAAAACTGAGAGACGCGCACGTCCCAGCGGCTGCGCATCGCGCCGAGCGCGCTGTCGACTTCGAGCGCGCTCAGGCCGAGGTCGGTGACGAGGGCTCGCCTGACGTCTTGCTCCACTTGCTCGCGCGCGGCGACGAGCCAGCGCGCCGCGGTGGCTCGGTGCGTGGCGAGCGAGCGACCAATCTGATCGATGCTCCAGCCTGCGACGAGCTGCATCTTCAAGGCGAAGCGTTGCTTGTCCGGTAGCCTACCGACAGCGGCGGCGAGCGCGCGCCCGAGCGCGCCGTCGAGCTGCCGCGTCGCGCACTGACTCTCCGGGCTGAGGGCGTGCGTCACGAGCTCTTCGTCGAGCGGGACGAGCCGCAGCGCGCCGTGCTGCGCGCGTCGCGTGACATCGAGAGCCGTGCGCACGGCGACGATGGTGAGCCAGGCCGCCAAATGCCCTCGATTCTCGTACGAACCGAGGCGCGGCTCCGGCGGGAGCAGTAGCTTCTCGCGTAGCGCCTGCAAGGCTTCGTCGGCGGCGTCGGGGCTGCGACACAAGCTCCGCATGCGTGGCGCGAGCTTCGAGATGTAATCGCGCTCGAGCGTACGCGCGGCGCCAGGGCGGCCGGCGACGCAAGCCGCCACCAGGTACTCTTCGGCTTTGCCGTTGCCCTTGCCGAGCAGCTCCGCCTGCGCCGCGGCGGGGCGAGCCGTAAAGCGCGCCTGGCAGGCTGCGGCGAAGCCAGCGGGGTCCCAAGCGATAGCCGGAAATGCGGCGCGCCCCTGGCGATAGCACTCGTCAATCAGCTCGGCTCTGCGGCGCTCTTCGGTCATGAGCGCCTCGTCCGCGCGCGCGGCGCGCTCCTGGTTTGGCTGTGCGTCTCGCTGAGAGCGAGGACCGGCGGCCACTGGGCCGTTATTGGGGTGGGTCACCTTGGCTCAAATCCCCCGCGGGCGGTGGCTCGAGAGCGAGCTCGCGCCATCACTTAGAGCCTGTAAGGGGGTCCAACTTTCGGTCCTTCGTTAAAAAAGCGACGGCTCGACAAGCACCCCTTCTGGCCACCCGGGGAGAGGCGTCCCCACCGCTGCGGCCTCCTCGCTGGCCCAGCCCAGGCTAGATTGCGGTCATGTCCGACGAGCTGGTCCGCTTTGGCGTCGCCATGGAGCAATCGCTCTTGACGGAGCTCGATGCGCTCGTTGCGGCCCGCGAGAGCACGCGCTCCGAGGTGCTGCGCGACTTGGTGCGCGCGGCGGTCGCCAAGCGCGAGCTAGCCCGCGGCGTCGACGCCGTCGCGACGCTCACCCTGATTTACGACCATCACGTGCGCGATTTGACCGAGCGATTGACGCAGCTGCAGCATGACTTGGGTGAGCGGATCCGATCGACGCTCCACGTTCACCTGGACCACGACCACTGCCTGGAGGTCGTGATCTTGCACGGCAAGGCGGACGAGCTCCACGAGCAAGCGGCGCGAATCTTGGCCATCAAGGGCGTGCTCCACGGCGGCATCGAGATCTACGCTCGCGCCGCCCATGAGCACGATTCGCATTCGCATTCGCATTCGCAGGAAGCGCCGTCGCAACCGAACCCGCGCGGCAAAAGGGGCGAGCGCGCCCGCCCCGCGGTGGCGACCAAGAAGCCGCGTCAGCGCGCCGTGGTCGCGTCGCGCTCGAAATCGAAGCGCGCCTGAGCGCCGGCCGCGAGCCCGCTCGGCCAACCGGCGACTTCTGCCCGTCGTGGAATAGGTCGTGCAGAGGCGAGCGCTCCGACCCCACCACCGCGCGAAACGATCGATCGCGTGGCTCATGTCTCGAACACTTATGCCTCGCTGGTGCGAAATTGCCACGGTCAAATGGTGACTAGCGCTTCGTAACTAGCTGAATTCTCTTGGTCTCAATTGCCTCATTCCAACTTATCCGCTGTCGTCCGTTCGAGTCGTAAAAATCCTCCGTTGTTGCCGCCGGCGACCGCCATGGGGGTCGCGATCGCGGTGCTCGCGATCACGTTCATCACCTTCTTCTCCTACCGCTCGCTCGAGGAGCGCGCCCAGTCCGCAGAGCGAGTGACGCGCTCGCTGCAGGTGCTCGAGCAGGTGGCGGGGGTCGTTTCGACCTTGAAGGACGCCGAGACGGGGCAGCGGGGCTTCGTGCTGACGGGCGAAGAGAGTTACCTGCAGCCCTTCGTCGCTGCCAACGCTCGCTTGCCAGGCCAGCTCGATGAGCTGCGCGCCACCGTCGATGGGGTCGAACAGAAGCGGCGGCTCACGGAGCTTGCCACTCACGCCGCCGACAAGCTGACCGAGCTGAGTCGAACCATTGCCGAGAAGCGCGCCGGACGCAGCGACGAGGCCCTGCGGCTGATCACCTCCGGACGCGGCCAGGCCGCCATGGAAAACGCGCGCATGCTCGCGGAGCAAATGTCGGTCGTCGAACGCAAGGCGCTCGATGACGCCCAAACGCGCTGGCGGGAGGCGGTCGAGTTCTCGAGCTTCGTGAGCTGGGGCAGCTCGGCGCTGCTGATGTTCTGCGTCGCGGCGGCGGCGCTGGTCATGTCGCGTGATTTTCGCGCGCGCGAGCGGAGAAACTGGCTGCAGCTCAACCAGGTCGCGCTATCAGGGCAGCTGCAAGGCGAGCTGCGCCTCGACCTCTTGGGGCAGAACGTGATCGAGTTCATCGCGCCGCGGGTGGGCGCGCTGGTCGGCAGCGTCTACGTCGCCGAGGGCAGCGGCTTCACGCGCTATGGCGCGCACGCGCTGCCCGAGTCCGAGCTGAAGCGTCCGATGTCGCGCGCCACCGGCCTGCCGGGGCAGGCGGCCAAAGACAACCGTCTGCTCCACCTGCGCGACGTGCCCGCCGACTTCGCGCAGGTCGAGTCGAGCCTGGGCCGTGGCAAGGTGCGCGAGATCGTGGTCGTGCCCATGGCCCACGAAGGCGTGGTCCAAGCCGTCGTCGAGCTCGGCTTCTTCGCTCGCGTGCAGTCGATCGACATCGAGCTGCTGAAGAGCATCTCGGAGCCGGTGGCGGTGGCGGTTCGGGCTTCACGGGATCGCACGCGCCTGGAAGAGCTGCTCGAGGAGACGCAGCGGCAAGCCGAAGAGCTGCAGGCCCAGCAGGAGGAGCTGCGCGTCTCCAACGAAGAGCTGGAGGAGCAAGGTCGCGTCTTGAAAGAGGCCCAGTCGCGGCTGGAAAATTCGCAGGCCGAGCTCGAGCAAACGAACTCGCAGCTCGAAGAGCAGGCGCAAGTGCTCGAGGTGCAGAAGGACGACCTGGCGGCGGCGCAGCAGGTGCTGCAGGAGCGCGCGGCCGAGCTCGAGCGCGCCAACCAGTACAAGAGCGAATTTTTGGCCAACATGAGCCACGAGCTACGCACGCCGCTCAACTCGTCGCTCATCCTCGCCAAGCTGCTCGCCGACAACAAAGACGGCAACTTGACGCCGGAGCAGGTCAAGTTCGCCCAAACCATCTCCTCCGCCGGCAACGACTTGCTGGCCTTGATCAACGACATCTTGGACCTCGCCAAGATCGAGGCCGGCAAGATCGAGCTGCACCTCGAAGACGTACCGCTGCAGACGGCGCTGGATGGGCTCGTTCGCTCGCTGGCTCCCGTCGCGAAAGAGCGCGGCCTCGAGCTCAGCTGCTTCGTCGATCCTTCCGTGCCGTCACGCATCCACACCGACGCGCAGCGGCTGAGTCAAATCCTGAAGAACCTGCTGTCGAACGCCCTCAAGTTCACGGAGCGAGGGTCGGTGGCGCTGCGCGTGGTGCCCGGCTCGGCCGGCAGCCTGCACTTTCAGGTGCGTGACACCGGCATCGGCATCCCCGCTCACCAGCAAGAAGCCATCTTCGAGGCGTTCCGACAGGCCGACGGCAGCACTCACCGGAAGTACGGCGGCACGGGCCTCGGCCTCAGCATCTCGCGCGACTTGGCGCTGCGCCTGGGCGGCGAGATCCGCGTGACGAGCACGCCCGGAGCCGGCAGCACCTTCACGTTGACCTTGCCGGTGCGCTTCGAGGCCAGCATGGGTCTGAAGCTGGAGACCCCGCTCGCGGCCGAGGTCCCCGAGACGCGCACGGTAAAATCCAGTCGCTCCCGCACCCCGACCAGCAACGAGGTGCTGACGAAGCCGCTGATCGAAGACGACCGTGAGCAGCTCCGCGAGGGCGCGCCCACCATCCTCGTGATCGAGGACGACGTCGCCTTCGCGACGGTGCTGCGGGATCTGGTCCGTGAGCTGCGCTTCCAGTGCGTCGTGACTCACTCGGCAGGCGATGGGCTGGCGGCGGCCATGCGCTTCAAGCCGAACGCGATCTTGCTCGACGTCAACTTGCCCGATCACTCCGGGCTCGGCGTGCTCGATCAGCTGAAGCGCAACTCCGAGACGCGGCACATCCCCGTGCACGTCGCGTCCGTCGATGATTTTTCGCATGAAGCGCTGGAGCTCGGCGCCATCGGCTACGCGCTCAAGCCCGTGAAGCGCGACGCGCTGGTGAAGGCGATCCACGCGCTGGAGCAGAAGTTTTCCCAGGGGCTGCGCCGGGTGCTGATCGTCGAAGACGACGAGCGGCAGCGCGACAGCGTGCGCGAGCTGCTCTCGAACGGAGAGGTTCAGATCGTCGGCGTGGCGACCGCTGCCGGCGCGCTGAAGGCGCTGAACGAGACCACCTTCGACTGCATGGTGATGGACCTGAACCTGCCCGACATGACGGGCTACGACTTGCTGGAGCGCATGGGTAGCCAGGAAGACTTGGCGTTCCCTCCCGTCATCGTCTACACCGGTCGCAACCTCACCGCCGACGAGGAGCAGCGGCTGCGGCGTTTCTCCAAGTCGATCATCATCAAGGATGCGCGCTCCCCCGAGCGGCTGCTCGACGAGGTGACCTTGTTCTTGCACCAGATGGAGAACTCGCTTCCGCCCGAGCGCCAGCGCATGCTGAAGGAGGTGCGCAAGCGCGACACCGCGCTCGAGAACCGCCGCGTGCTGCTGGTAGAGGACGACGTGCGCAACGTGTTCGCGCTCACGAGCCTACTCGAGCCGAAGGGCGTCCAACTGCTCGTCGCGCGCAACGGCAAGGAAGCGCTCAAGCTGCTGGACGAGAAGCAAGCGCTGCCCGAGGAGCGCGTCGAGCTCGTGCTGATGGATCTGATGATGCCGGAGATGGACGGCCTGACCTGCATGCGCGAGATTCGCAAGCGGCCGGAGTGGAAGAAGCTGCCCATCATCGCGCTCACGGCCAAAGCCATGAAAGACGACCAGGAGCAGAGCGTAGCCGCTGGCGCGAACGACTACATCGCCAAGCCGCTCGACGTCGAGAAGCTCATCTCGTTGGTGCGCGTTTGGATGCCCAAGTGAAGCACGACGCGCCCCCCGACAGCAGCTGGGACATCGAGCTCAAGCTGTTCCTCGACGCCATCTTGCTCAAGTATGGCTATGATTTTCGCGACTATGCGCGCGCTTCGCTGAAGCGACGCCTGCTGTCGGCGATAGCCAAGCTGGGCTGCGCGAGCCTGAGCCAGCTGCAAGAGCGCGTCTTGCACGACCCGGCCACGTTCCCCGTCTTGCTCGACTTCTTGACGGTGCAAGTGAGCGAGATGTTTCGCGACCCGAGCTACTTCAAGGCGCTGCGCGAGCGCGTGCTGCCCATCCTACGCACCTATCCTTCGCTCAAGATTTGGGTGGCGGGCTGCAGCGCGGGGGAGGAGGCCTACTCCCTCGCCATCTTGCTGAGCGAGGAGGGCCTGCTCGACCGTTCGCTGATTTACGCGACCGACATCAACGCTCGCGCGCTGCGGCTGGCTCAAGCCGGCGTCTACGAGGCGGGGCGGGTCGCCTCGTTCACGGAGAATCACCGCAAGTCGGGCTCGAAGCGCTCGCTCTCGGAGTACTATACGGCCGCCTACGGCGCCGCGCGCTTCGACACTTCGCTGCGCGAGCGCATCGTGTTCTCCGATCACAGCCTCGCCACCGACGCCGTCTTCGCCGAGGTGCACCTGGTGTCGTGCCGCAACGTCCTCATCTAC
Source organism: Pseudomonadota bacterium (assembly GCA_023431345.1). Lineage (GTDB taxonomy): Bacteria > Myxococcota_A > Polyangia > Polyangiales > Polyangiaceae > PMG-095. The sequence continues at coordinate 128,839 of JAEYWK010000201.1, read as the reverse complement.
TTCAACCGGCAGCTCCAAGATCGCGCGCTGGGCTTGTTCCACGAGGCGCTCACGATGCGGGGGTTCTTGGGGCTGGGCTCGAAGGAGTCGGTTCGCTTCTCGGCTCACGCGCGGCGCTTCGAAGAGCTCGACGCCTCCGAGCGCATTTTTCGCAGGGTGGGCCCATGAAGTCCGCACCTCCCCTGGCGGCGCTGGCGTTCGGCGCTTCGGCGGGCGGCGTCGAGGCGCTGTCTTCACTCTTGCCCTGCCTGCGGCCGGGCTGCGGCGTGTCCGTGCTGGTGGTCGTGCACTTGCCCCGCGAGCGCCCCAGCTTGCTGGCGACGGTGTTCGCCTCCAAGTGCGCTTTGCCGGTGACGGAGGCGCAAGACAAGCAGCCGATCGCGCCGGAGACGATCTACTTCGCGCCGCCCGACTATCACATGCTGGTCGACGAGGGCCCGCAGCTCGCGCTCGACGCTGACGAGCTCGTGCATTTTTCGCGCCCCTCCGTCGACGTCTTGTTCGAGTCGGTTGCGGACGCCTACGGGCCGCGGGCCGCTGGCGTCATGTTGACGGGCGCCAACCAAGACGGCGCGCTCGGCCTGGCCGCCATCGCGCGCAGAGGAGGGCCTACGTTCGTGCAGGATCCAACCAGCGCCAGCGCCAGCGCCATGCCCGCGGCGGCTTTGCGCTTGGCGCCCGCGAGCCGCATCCTCGACCTACCGGCGTTGTCCAGCCTGCTCTCTACACTGAGAGGTGGCTACTTCGTCGATGGTGAGGCAAAAGGGGAGAGCGCCCGATGAAATGCTTGTTGGTAGACGACCTCGAAGAGAACCTGCTGGCGCTCGCGGCGCTGCTGCGGCGTCCTGGGCTCGAGATCGTGACCGCTCGCTCGGGCACCGAAGCGCTCGAGCTGCTGCTCGCTCACGAGTTCGCGCTCGCCTTGATCGACGTGCAGATGCCCAGCATGGACGGCTTCGAGCTAGCGGAGCTGATGCGCGGCACGGAGCGCACCCGGCAGGTGCCGATCATCTTCGTGACCGCCGGCGGCCGCGAGCAGCACCGCTTGTTCAAGGGCTATGAGCTCGGCGCGGTCGACTTCTTGTACAAGCCGATCGACGCCCACATCTTGCGCAGCAAGGCGGGCGTATTCTTCCAGCTCTACGAGCAGAAGGAACAGCTGAAGGAGCAGCTCGCCGAGCGCACCGAGACCTTGCGCACGAACGAGATGTTCATGGCCATCTTGAGCCATGATCTGCGTAACCCGTTGAACGCGGTGGTGACGGGGGCGGAGCTGCTGCTTCGCACTTCGACCGATCCGAACACGATCAAGATCTGCGAGCGCATTCGCAGCAGCTCTCAGCGCATGACGGGTCTCGTGACCGACATGCTCGACATGGCGCGCGGCCGGCTGGGGGGGGGCTTGAGCCTGCTGCTCGAGCCGGCCGATCTCGTCGAGCTGACCCAGCGTGTCGTGGGGGAGCTGCAGCTGCGGGCCCCGAGCGTCGCGATTCGCATCGACCCGCAAGGCGACACGCGAGGCAGCTGGGACACGGGGCGCCTCGCGCAGCTGCTGTCGAACCTGCTCGGCAACGCCGTGGATCACGGCGCGTCGGGCCGGCCCGTGCGCGTGGAGCTCGACGGCACCGACCCGGGGGAGCTGCGTATCCGGATCTCGAACAGCGGGGTGATGCCGGAGTCGACGCGGCAGCGGCTCTTCGATCCGTTCAAGCCCGCCGAGCGCAACGCCGAGCGCGGCTTGGGGCTGGGTCTCTACATCGCTCGTCAGGCCGTCGTCGCGCACGGCGGCACCATCGAGCTCGAGCCCGACGACGGTGAGACGACGGCTTTCCGCATCGTGTTGCCGCGTCACCCGAAGCAGGAGTAGGACGCGGCGCCCCCCCGGCGACGCACCGTAGGCGTCACCGTGAGCAACGCTCGCGGGTGCGAACCGTGACTCCGCTGCCACGGGTGGCGCTCTCGCCGGGTCGCCCGGTAGCGAATATTCGCGAATATTTGCGAAGTTTTGTCGAGTTCTTCGCCTCGGCACGCCGATTGCTGTAGAGCGGCTCCAACTCTGGAGGAGGAGCATGAAGTCGAAGCACGGTTGGAGCCTCGCAGCGGGAGCGTTCGCGTTCGGTACCTGTCTCGCGGGGAGCGCTTGGAGCCAAGTCCCGGCGCCCGGGGCGGGGCAGCCTTCGGGCGCTTCACCCGCGCCGCTGCCCGCGCCGCCCCCCGCCCCCGCCCCGCAGGCCGGAGCGCCCGCTGCTGCGCCCGCACCCGCTGCTGAGCCCGCGCCTGCGCCTGCGCCCGCTGCTGCGCCTTACGTGCCTCCCGCTGGCTACAGGCTCGTGCCCGACGACGAGCCGCCTCGTGAGGAAGCTTCGGAGCGTCGACGCGCCAAGGACAGGCCGTACGAAGACGGGGATCCCGTTCCGCCCGGCTACGTGGTGCGTGAGCGTCCGCGTCGCGGGCTGGTGATCGCAGGGTCGATCGTGACGGGCGTGCCGTGGGTGCTGAGCGTGACGGCCGCGTCCGCGTCCGACTACGAGAACAAGACGGGCTTCTTGCTCGTGCCCGGCGTCGGTCCGTGGTTGATGCTGCTCGCCGGCGGAGCGAGAGACAAAGACTGCGGCGACAACGACTTCTGCAGCGGAAGCCGCGCCGGGCTGCGCGCCGTGCTGGTGTTCGACGGGCTCGTTCAGAGCGCCGGTGCCGCGATGTTCCTCGTGGGCTTGATGGCGCCGCGCAAGGTGCTCGTGCCGGCGCCGGTCGAGGTGAGCGTGCTGCCGATGCAGCTGAGCCGTGACGGCTACGGCATCGGCGCCGTAGGCACGTTCTGAGCGTTTCCTGCTCCGGCTAGCGCCAGCGCTGCGCGGCGCCGGCCGGGGCCTCCCACTCCGGCTCCTCCCGCGAGTCGAGCGCGCTCTCGATGATCTGCTCGATGAGCGGCGGCTGCCGCGTCGTCAGCGCCAGGCACACGGCCGCGTCGCTCATGCGCTGCAGGCAATGAGTCACGGTGATGAACGTCTGCGCGGTGCCTTGCTCGTCGAGCGTGTGATCGCTCGATGACGAAAAGAAGGCGAGGTCCCGCGCATCGCGCAGCAGCATCAGCTCGGCGTCCGGCTCTGCTGCGGCGTCGTCGAGCTGCAAAATGAGCTGACTCATGCGCAAGATGACCGGCTGCGGTAGCGCCAGCGGCTCGAGCCCCCGACAAGCCGCGCGCACGCTGCCGAGCGCGCGGAGCTCGCTCGACCAAGGCTCTGCGCTCTCGGCTGGTGGGCTCGGCGCGGCGTCGTGGAAGAGCGCCGCCAGCTGCAGCGCCGGCGAAGCGTGGCACGACAGCCGCAGCAGCCAGCGCCAGGTGTCGTGGGCGACGTCGAGCGGCTCGCGGGGGTTCTGGCGGCGTCCGCGAAACAGCAACTGCTGCACCGCGAGCACGCCCGCCAGGCGCGGCATCGGCACGTAGTCGCGGGGCAGCGGCAGCAGGCGCTGGTAGCGATTGAGCACCTCCATCGCCGCTTGGGTGCCTGGTAGCCACTCGCTGCAGCTGAGCACGAGCCGGAAGTCGCCACGCCTCTGCTCGCTGGCGAGCAAGCGATCGAAGCCCTCGACACCCACCGCCGCGTGCTCCCAGTCGTGCAGCGAGATCGTCAGCTCCGGGAGCTTCAGGGTTGCCGCGGCGCGCACGCCGTCCCAACCGAGCTCGCGGCGCAGGTAGTTGAGCGCGTAGAGCAGCAAGCGCTGCTCGCTCGCGTCGTGAGGTCCCTTCAGCACCACCTCGCGAATGCGCCCGCGAACGCGCGAAGCGGAGGGAGGCTGCCTTTGCGACGGAGCGCGCGATCCGGGACTCGAGGCCGACACGGGCGAGGCTCGTGCAGTCGCCATGCCAAGCGCGTGCTCGTCATCAATCCGCAGGGTGAAGGCCGCCGGCGGGGACAGTAGCGCGCAGAGCCCCACATCATTCCTAGGGGTGATGGAGGTGCCCACCGGATCCGCAGCGACGGCTCCAGCGGCGCGAGGTCGTTCGATGCCCCAGGTGTGGCAAAGTGCCCGTCTCGAAGCCCTGATTATTCCGCCGCGGGCGGCAGGAGCCACGCAGTTTGTTCGGCTGCCATCCAGGGCACGAGAACTGCAAATGCGCCTCGCATGCTCGTCGAGGTCGCGGCGTGAGCCGTTTGGTCGTGGTCTCCAACCGGTTGCCGTTCGTCATTCAGCGGGGCGAGGGCGATAAGCCGCAGCTGCTGCCGGCCTCGGGTGGCCTCGTCTCCGCTCTGTCGGGCTACCTCGAGCGGCGAAAGCGCGAAGAGCCGGACGTCGAGTTCGTTTGGGCGGGTTGGCCGGGGGGTGAGCTGACGCCCGAGGAGGCGATCGAGCTGCAGCGTGACTCGCAGAACTCACACGGCGCGTTCCCGATCACGCTGCCCAGCAGCGACATGGACCGCTTTTACCACGGCTTCTGCAACAGCACGCTGTGGCCGCTGTTTCACTACTTCCCGAGCTACGCCAGCTACCGCGAGGAAGATTGGGAGACGTACCGGCGCGTCAACGAGCAATTCTGCGAGGCGGTGGTGGCGCTGGCGCGGCCCGGCGACGAAATCTGGATCCACGACTACCAGCTCTTGCTGCTGCCGAGCCTGCTGCGGGAGCGCATGCCGGACGCCACGATCGGCTTCTTCTTGCACATCCCCTTCCCGTCGTTCGAGGTGTTCCGGCAGCTGCCCACGCGCTGGCGGCGTGAGCTGCTGCGCGGGGTGCTCGGCGCGGACCTGATGGGCTTCCACACCCACGACTACGTGCAGCATTTCCTGCACTCGGTGTTCCGCACCTTGGGTTACGAGCATCACCTGGGCAAGCTCAACGTCGAGGGCGCGCTGAAGCGCGTCGAGTCGTTCCCCATCGGTATCGACTTCGAGCGCTTTTGGCAGGCCGCGCAGAGCGACGAGGTGCGGCAGACCAAGCAGACCATGGCCGAGGGACTGGGCGGCCGGCGCGTGGTCTTCTCGGTGGATCGCCTCGATTACTCGAAGGGCATCTTGCACCGGTTGCGCGGCTACGAGGCCTTCCTGCAGAGCTTCCCGGAGTATCGAAGGCGAGTGACGTTCGTGCTGGTCGTCGTGCCGTCGCGCGAGCAGGTCGAGCAGTATCAGCGCATGAAGCAGGAGCTCGACGAGCTCGTGGGGCAAATCAACGGCGCCCTCGGAGCCGTCGACTGGGTGCCCATCGTCTATCAATACCGTTCGATTCCGTTCACGGAGCTGGTGGCCTTGTACAGCCTCGCCGACGTCGCGTTGATCACGCCGCTGCGTGACGGCATGAACCTGGTCGCGAAGGAGTTCTTGGCGAGCAAGCCCGAAGGCGACGGCGTGCTCATCTTGAGCGACATGGCCGGCGCCGCTCGCGAGCTCGGGGAGGCGCTGCAGATCAACCCGAACCATACGCGCGAGATCGCGGAGGCGCTCCACGACGCGCTGGCGATGCCTAGCAGCGAGCAGGTGCTGCGCATACGGCCGATGCAGGAGCGCGTTCGCGCCTACGACGCCACGCGCTGGGTCACGAGCTTCCTCAGCACGCTGCGCCGCACCAAGGAGCGACAAGGCCGTTTGTCGACGCAGCAGCTGCGGGGCCCGGCGCTGGAGAACGTCACCGTCCAGCATGCCCGAGCCGAGCGCCGGCTGCTCTTGCTCGACTACGACGGCACGCTCGTGCCCATCGCCGCGACGCCCTGGGATGCGGCTCCGGACCGCGAGCTCCTCGAGCTGCTGACGAGCCTCGGCTCGGAGCGACAGAGCGTGTGCGTCGTGACGGGTCGCGACCACCTGAGCATCGGTCAATGGCTCCAGGGCTTGCCGCTGCGGATCATCGCCGAGCACGGCGCTTGGCTGCGCGACGAGCGAGGCGCGTGGACGATGCCGAAGCGGCTGCCGAGCAAGTGGAAGGAGAAGCTGCGGCCGCTCGTGATGGGCTACGTCGAGCGGGTGCCCGGCTCCTTCATCGAGGAGAAGGACTACTCGATTGTCTGGCACTATCGGCTCGCCGACGTCGAGCTCGGCGGGCTGCGGGCCAAGGAGCTGACCGACGACGTCGTTTCTTACACCGCCAACCTCGACGTGCAGGTGCTCGAAGCCAAGCGAGCCATCGAGATCCGCAACTCGGGGGTCACCAAAGGAGTGGCGGCGCGCGAGCTGCTCGCCGAGCTGGCGCCCGATTTCGTGCTGGCCGCGGGCGACGACGCGACCGACGAAGACCTGTTTCGCGCCTTGCCGAGGGCCGCCGTCTCGGTGTGCGTCGGGGTGACGCACTCCAACGCCACCTACCGCGTGTCGGACTACCGAGAGCTGCGCGCGCTGCTCGCCCGATTGCGGCCGCAGCGGTAGCGCGGCTGAGACGCGCGGCGCTCAGCTCGAGACGTCGACGAGCACCTCGTTGCGCCGCAAGATCGGCAGCGTGGACGGCGCGTCGTACCCAGCGAAGGTCACCTCCGACGCCGGCGTGAGGCCGGCGCACTTGACCAAGAACAGCAGCTCATTGCGCTTTTGCGCTGGCAGCTCGCTGCCGTAGCGCCCGCGGAACGTCAGCGCGGCGACGCGCCGCGGGGGAACGACGCGCAGCTGCACTCGCTCGTCGCTGGGCGCGGGTAGCTCATCGAGCGTCAAGCTCCCGGGCATCACGAATGCCATCGTCCTCGTGCCGATGCCGACCAACGCGTCGACGGCGGTGATGCTGGGCGGCCGCCAAGCCTTGCCGCGCGGCCGTCCGACGCGCGCGGCGTTGAGCGTCGTCATCACGGGCGAGGTCATCGGCAGCGTCACACCGCTCTCGTTGTTTCCGCGCAGGTAGCCCGACAGCAGCTGAAACCCTTCCCCCAGCGTCTCGGGCCAAGACGCCGCCTCGATCGTGGTCTCGGCGTGGATTTCTTGCCCGTAGTGGCGGAGCTCCAGCCGGCCGATCTGCAGCTCGACCCGGTACGGCGGTTGCCAGTTGAGGGCGCGGCCATACTGCCAGCGCGCGAACGCGAGCCCCAGCGAGGCGCCCAGAGCCACGACGCCGGCCCGGCGCGCCGCGCCGCGTTCGCTCGCCAAAAGGACCGCCGCGCCCAGCAGGCCCCCCAGCGGCGCCAGCAGCGTGGCGCGCCCCAGCGTCGTCGAGCTGCCAGGTTCGAAATGGGCGCGACCCTGGGTCTGCACCAGACCGGGTGCGGACGGGGTGTACTCAATCATCGAGGGAGAGGTCACGACTCGTGGCATGCACGCGACGTGCCCGGGAGCGACGTCAGCCGCTCGGGCTGAGGCGCCGCGCCGAGGTATTCGATCGACTGCGCCTCCACCCTGACCTCGAAATCACGGCCGCCGAGGGGATGCCGCAGCAGGCGCCCGTCGACGTGCATCACGCCCTCGCTGGCGGTCACGCGGACGTGGGCGCCGCGTTGAGTGACGAAGGCGCCGTCGACCCGCTCTCCGCTCGCGAGGCGCTCGAGCGCGGCTCGCTCTCCACAGCCAGCGAGCACGACCTCGAACGAGCCATCGCTCGGATCGCTGAAGGGCGAAAGCGGCAACTGAGGCCCGATCAGCGGCACGTTGACGACCTCGACCAGCAAGTAGTCACCCGAGTAGTCGCGGCCGTCGACCTCAACGCGGTAAGGCCGCGGCTGGGCCTCGCGCGCGACCTGACGAAACAGCTGCTGATTCCGCTTGAGCGTTCGCCGCACCGTGCTTGCGCTGCCTTCGCGCTTCGCTCGCTCGATGCTGCTCGGAAACACACCCCAGCCCGCAGCCTCCGCGTAGCGCTGTCGCACCACGCCGTCGTCGAGCACGGCCAGGTCGAAAGCCAAGCGCTCGGCGGATTGCCAGCTCTTGGCCAGCTTCTTGATCCGCTTGGGGATCGAGAGCGACTTGGCCGTGTTGTTGGCGGTGCCGAGGGGCAAGATCGACAAGGGCACGCGCCAGCCGGCCAGCTGACACGCAGCGCGACTGACCGTGCCGTCGCCGCCCGCGATCAAAATCAGGTCGCAGGGCTCTCGCTGCAGAGCGGCGGTGAGCTCACGGACCGAAGCGGACACGTGAGGCACTTCGTGACCCGCTTGGCGGATACCCTTCACGATTTCACGGTCGGTATGATCTTCGCTTCCCGAGGAAGGATTGTGAAGCAAGGCGACCAGCATCTCGTCGGTCTCAATGCAGGAAGCGGACCCCATGCGAATCTTGATCGTCAACGATGACGGAATTTACAGCCCGGGAATCCTGGCGCTCGCGCAGGTAGCGCGAGAATTCGGCGACGTGACGCTCTTGGCGCCCGACGGTGAACGCTCGTCGATGGGACACGCGGTGACACACAGTCGCCCTTTGTCCTATCGCAAAACGCCCATTCAAGGCTTCGACGCCTACCGCGTCGATGGCACTCCCGCGGACTGCGTGGCGGTGGGGTTCTCGGTCTTCGATCGCGCCGACGTCGTGCTGTCGGGCATCAACCTCGGCTACAACCTGGGCAACTCGATGTGGCACAGCGGAACGCTGGCGGGAGCCAAGCAAGCGGCGTTGATGGGCGGTCGCGGCATCGCGCTGAGCGCGCCGTCGTCGAGCACCGAAGCCGATTTCGAGCTGTTGAAGCCGCACGTCGCCGAGGTGCTGCGCCTGGTGCTGCCGGACCAATCCCTGCCGCTCGTGAACGTGAACTTCCCGTCCGCGCCGCGGGGCACGCTTTGGACGCGCCAATCGGTGCGCCACTACGACGGCAAGATCGTTCCCATCAAAGACCCCATGGGGCGCCAGCTCTACTGGTTCACGGTGGTGCCCATCGAAGGGACCGAAGAAGGCACCGATCGCTGGGCTACGGAGCGCGGCCTCATCTCCGTCACGCCACTGCGTCTCGATCTCACGGACGCCTCTGCGCTCGAGCAGAGGCGACAACCGGACCAGCGGCGTCAGCCAGCTTAGGGCCCCGAGCTGGTGGCGCCGCTCAGCTGCGCTTCTTGGGTGCGCGTCAGAGCAGGAGCATCGGCGTCGTCGAGCGGCGTCTGCATCTGCTCGATCGCTTCACGTAGCGCTTCGACTAGGCCAGAGTGATGACCAGTCGGAAACTCTGCCTTCAGCTCGGCTCGCTGGCGGGGGCGCATGCCCTGGGGCACCAAATGGCGATGAGGTGAGTGATGCGACATGAGCTCCTCCTTCTCGAAACCTGGAGCCACATACGAGCCTCAAGCGTAGAACCTAAGGGTCCGCGAATGGCCAAGTCGTTGCGCTCGCGGCCCTTCGCGGGCCGCAAGAGTCAGCGCTGGCTCGCCAGCGCTGACTCGCATTTTTGTCTCATCGAGTCGCAGGTTGTCGCGTTGGTCGTCGGGCTCGAGCAGCGCGGACCTCGAAATTGCGACAAAACGTGACGTTCCATCCGCCAAGGTGCGGGCACGCGCTTTGCTGAGCAGGCGCGCTGCTAATGAAGATTCTACCGGGGTCACCCCATCCTTTGGGCGCGACGTGGGACGGACAAGGTGTGAACTTTGCTCTCTATTCGGCGCACGCCGAGGCGGTCGAGCTCTGCCTGTTCGATGAGCAAGGTGAGGAGACGCGTATCGCCGTTTCGCAGCGTACGGCTTTCGTCTGGCACGTCTACGTGCCGGGCCTCGTCGTGGGACAGCGCTATGGCTACCGCGTGCACGGGCCGTACGAGCCGTCGGCCGGTCATCGCTTCAATCCGAACGTGGTGCTGCTCGACCCGTACGCGCGCGCGCTGGACGGCGTCGAGCAATGGGAAAAGGGCTGCTTCGCGTACCGACTCGGCGGTGAGCGTGAAGATCTCGACCCGTCGGCGGAGCAGGCGCTGGGCGCGCCGCGCGGTGTCGTCATCGATCCGAGCTTCGACTGGGAAGGGGATCAGCCGCCCGCGGTGCCGATGCGCCGCGCCGTGATCTACGAGGCGCACGTCAAGGGGCTCACCAAGCTCCACCCGGACATTCCCGAGCCGCTGCGCGGCACCTATTCGGGCGTCGCGCACCCCGCGATGATCGAGTACCTCAAGGAGCTCGGCGTGACCACCATCGAGCTCTTGCCGATTCACGGCTTCGTGGACGACAAGCACTTGCTCGACAAGGGCCTGCGAAACTACTGGGGGTACAATTCGATCGCCTTCTTCGCGCCCGACGTGCGCTACCGCTCGAGCGACGAGCGCGGCAGCGAAGTGCGAGAGTTCAAGCAGATGGTGAAGGCGCTTCACCGCGGCGGGATCGAGGTCGTGCTCGACGTCGTCTACAACCACACCGCGGAGGGCAACCACTTGGGGCCCACGTTCAGCTTCAAGGGCATCGACAACGCGACGTACTACCGGCTCGTACACGGTGATCGCCGCTTCTACTTCGACTACACCGGCACTGGTAACACGCTCAACGCCCAGAACCCGCAGGTGTTGGCGCTGATCATGGACTCGCTCCGCTACTGGGCCGCGGAGATGCACGTCGATGGCTTCCGCTTCGACCTCGCGTCCACCCTCGCGCGGCAGCTGCACGAGGTAGATCAGCTCTCGTCGTTCTTCACGCTCATCCACCAGTCGCCCACCTTGCGCAATTTGAAGCTGATCGCCGAGCCTTGGGACGTCGGCGACGGCGGCTATCAGGTCGGTAAATTCCCGGTGCGCTGGGCGGAGTGGAACGGGCGCTACCGCGACACCTTGCGCGCGTTTTGGCGCGGTGACGGCGGCTTGCTCGGCGACTTGGGCTATCGTCTCACCGGCAGCAGCGATCTGTACGAATCCGGCGGGCGCGTGCCGGCGGCGAGCGTGAATTTCGTGACCGCGCACGACGGCTTCACCCTCCGTGACCTCGTTTCTTACGACCGCAAGCACAACGAACAAAACGGCGAAGACAACCGTGACGGCAACGACAACGAGCACTCGTGCGGCTTCGGCGCCGAAGGCCCCACCGACGACGAGGCCATCAACGCGCTGCGCGCGCGCCAGCAGCGCAACCTGCTGACGACGCTGCTCCTCGCGCAGGGGACGCCGATGCTCGTGGCGGGTGACGAGCTCGGTCGCACCCAGCGCGGCAACAACAACGCCTACTGCCAAGACAACGAGATAAGCTGGATCGATTGGCGCCTGGAGCCGGAGCAGCGCGCGCTGCTCGAGTTCACGAAGCGCTTGATTCGGCTGCGTCTCGAGCACCCGTCGCTGCGCCGCTCCAAGTTCTTCCAAGGGCTCGACGTGGCGGGCACGAAGCTGCACGATTTGCTGTGGTTTCGGGCCGACGGCACGCCGATGGCGAGCGACGACTGGCACCAGCACGACGCCCGCTGCTTACAGATGTTCCTGGCTGGGCGCGGCATCGACGACGTCGACGACGACGGCCGCCCGCTCGTGGACGACAACCTGCTATTTCTGATCAACGGCAGCGACGCGGAGGTCGACTTCTCGCCGCCCAAGCTGGACAGCGTGCAGCAGCCGTGGCGCGTGCTGGTGGACACGGCCGACGACGCGCGTTACAGCAAGCCTCCGCTGGCCGACGGTACGCTGCGCCTGGCCGGCCGCTCCACGCGGCTGCTGTCCGCGGCTTCGCGCGTGATTCGCAAGAGCGGGGCGCTGCACCGCCTCGGCGCCACCTACCGCCTCCAGCTCACGCCCGACTTCACGCTCGCACACGCCAAAGACATCGTCGACTACTTGGCCGACCTCGGCGTCACCGATCTGTACACGTCGCCGCTGATGGCGGCCACGCCCGGTAGCCGACACGGATACGACGTCGCGGACCACCGGCGGCTGAACCCCGAGCTGGGCGCGGAAGGTGCGCTCGAGGAGCTGTCGGGCGCGCTTACCCGCAAGCGGATGGGCCTGCTCGTGGATTGGGTACCGAATCACATGGGCGTCGCCATCGGCCACAACCGCTATTGGGACGACGTGCTCGAGAACGGGCGGAGCTCGCTCTTCGCCGACTTCTTCGACATCGACTGGCGCCCCGTGCGCGAAGATCTGCACGATCGCGTGCTGCTCCCGCTCTTGGGCGAGCAGTACGGTACCGCCCTCGAGCGGGGCGAGCTGCAGATCGTTTGGGACGGCGCGACCTTCAAGCTCGCGTACTACGAGCGACGCTTGCCGCTCGGTCCGAAGTCGTGGCTGCCGCTCTTGGAGCACGCCCTCTCGCGCTTGCCACTGGCGGAAGACGACCTGGACCGGCACGAGCTCGAGAGCATCGTCTCGGCGCTGCGCCACCTGCCGCACCGTCACGAGACGCGAACGGAGCTCAAGCGCGAGCGGGCCCGCGAGAAGGAGGTCGTGAAGCGCCGCTTGGCCAAGCTGTGGCACGGCTCGGAGCCCATCCGCGTGGCGATCGAGCAGGCTCTCAGCTACGTCAACGGCCTGCCAGGCTCGTCGAGCAGCTTCGACGAGCTGCATCGGCTGCTCGACGCCCAGAGCTACCGCTTGTCGGCGTGGAAGGTCGCGACCGAAGAGATCAACTATCGGCGCTTCTTCGACGTCAACGAGCTGGCCGCGCTGCGCATGGAGGACCCGGCCGTCTTCGAGGAGACGCACGCCTTGTTGTTCCAGCTGATCGACGCGGGCCAGGTGCGCGCGGTTCGGCTCGATCACACCGACGGCCTCTACGACCCGTACGACTACTTCGACAAACTCCAAGCCCGCTTTCACCGCCCGGCGAGCGGTGCCGTCACCCCCGACGATCTGGCCCGCCCTCTGCCGATCTTGGTCGAGAAAATCCTGCAGCGTGACGAGGCGCTGCCCGACGAGTGGCCGGTCGACGGCACGACCGGCTACGAGCTCGGAGTCAGTGTGCGAGGGCTCTTCATCGACCCGGACGCCGAAGGCGCGCTCACGCGCACCTACGCCTCGTTCACCGGGGATCAGCAATCGTTTGCCGAGCACGAGTATGCCTGCAAGCGGCACGTCGTGCGCTTCGTGCTCATCAGCGAGCTGAACGTGCTGGCCCAGGCCGCGCAGCGCATCGCGATGTCGCACCGCAACTTCCGTGACTTTACCCTGCTGGGCTTGACCAGCGCGCTGATCCAGGTGGTGTGCGCGTTCCCGGTCTATCGAACGTACCTGCGCGCCGACAAGCCGCCGAGCGAGCGTGACCTGCGCGTCGTGCGCGCGGCGGTGCGCCTCGCTCGCCTTCGCGCCTCGGCCCTGAGCCCGAGCCTGTTCGCCTTCCTGGAAGACCTGCTGCTCATGCAGCTCTCCGGTACGGAAGAGCAGCGCCGGACGCAGACCGCCTTCGCGCTGCGCTTCCAGCAGCTGACGGGGCCCGTCATGGCGAAGGCCGTGGAAGATACGGCGTTTTACCGCTATACTCGCCTGATCTGCCGCAACGAGGTCGGTGACTCGCCGGGCAAGCTGGCGACTTTGCCGCGCGAGTTTCATCGCGACAATACGGAGCGAGCGCGCTCGTGGCCGCTGTCGATGGTGACGACCGCGACCCACGACACGAAGCGGGGCGAAGACGCGGCCGTGCGCATCGCGGTGCTCAGTGAGGTCCCCGAGCTGTGGAACAAAACGGTGCTGCGCCTGCGCGAGATGGCGGCTCCCTGGCGCAGCTTGGTCAGTGAGCGCGCGGCTCCCGAACCGACGCTCGAGTACCTCTACTACCAGGCGCTGGTCGGGGTGCTGCCGTTCGGCGCCAAGGTGACGGACGTGCCAGAGCTCGCGGAGCGACTCGAGCCGTACCTGCTGAAAGCAGCGCGGGAGGCCAAGACCGAGACGTCGTGGCTCACCACCAACGCGGACTACGAGGCCGCGCTGCCGAAGCTCGTGCGCGGCACCTTGAACGACCGAATCTTCGCGGAGGAGCTGGTCGGCTTCTGCGCGCAGATCGAGCGCGCTGCGGCGACGAACGCGCTGGCCCAGACCCTGCTGCGACTGACCGTGCCGGGTGTTCCCGACACCTACCAGGGCGCCGAGCTCTGGCATCAAAGCCTGGTCGATCCCGATAACCGCCGGCCGGTCGACTACGGCCTGCGCCGACGCTACCTCGGCGACATCGTCCGCAGACGCCAGGAGCCGCTTGCCCTCGCCAGCGAGCTACTAGAAGCCTACCCTGATGGCCGCGTGAAGCTCTTCGTCATTTACGCGGCCTTGCAGCTCCGAAAGTCTCTCCCCGAGTTGTTCGTGCAAGGTGACTACACGCCCCTCGAGGGCGGCCGGCACATCGTGGCCTTCCTGCGCAGCTTCGAAGAGCAGCGGGTCGTGTGCGTGACCCCGCGTCTCAGCCAGCGGCTCTCGCCGGGGGCTTTCCCCATCGGTAAGGTTTGGAGGCGGCAAACGCTCAGCGGCATCCCCGCCGGTCGCTACCGCGACACCCTCAGCGGCCGCGTGCACGACGTGCGCGGCGACGTCGAGCTCGAGGCGCTGCTGGAGACGTTCCCGCTCGCTCTGCTCACCTCGGAGAGCGTATGAAAACGGCGTCGGCCGGTCTGGGCGCGCACGTCAGCGAAGCGGGCACCCTGTTTCGGGCGTTCGCGGAAGCGGAGCGCTGCGAGGTGCTCGTCGTCGATGAGCAAGACGCGACGGTGCTGCGCGCCGACCTGCGGGCGCTGGGAGACGGCTACTTCGAGCTGTTGGCGCCGTCCGTGCGCGCGGGGGCGCTGTACTGGTTCGTCGTCGATGGCCGCACGCTGCCGGACCCCTATGCCCGCTACCTCCCGCGCGGCGTGCATGGCCCGGCCCAGGTCGTCGCGTCGAGCTACGCTTTTCGGCATCCGCGGCCGGTGCGTCCGCTCTCGCAGCAAGTCATCTACGAGCTGCACATCGGCACCTTCACCGAGGAGGGGACGTTCGCGGCGGCGCGGCAGCGCCTACCCGAGCTGGTCGAGCTGGGGATAACGACGCTCGAGCTGATGCCGGTGGCGGCGTTCGCGGGCGAGCGCAACTGGGGCTACGACGGCGTGGCTTTGTTCGCTCCTCACGCCGCGTACGGCACTCCCGAGGAGCTGTGCGAGCTCGTCGACGCCGCCCACGGCCTCGGTCTGGCCGTGCTGCTCGACGTCGTCTACAACCACTTCGGCCCCGCCGGAAACTACCTGAGCGCCTACGCCTCCTCCTACTTCAGCGCCACCCTCGAGAACGCTTGGGGAAAATGCCCTGATTTTACGCAGCCCGCGATGCGACAGCTGGTGCTCGACAACGCTCGCTACTGGCTAGGACAGTTCGCGTTCGATGGGCTGCGGTTGGACGCGACGCACGCCATCGTCGATGCCTCGCAGCCGCACCTGCTCGAAGAGCTGGCCAAGCTGGCTCACGAAGCGGCGCCGCCGCAGCTGGTCATCGCCGAAGATGAGCGGAACCAGGCCGACCTGGTGACGCGCTCGGGGCTGGATGCGCTCTGGGCCGATGACTTTCATCACCAGCTCCGCGTCACGCTGACGGGCGAGCGCTTTGCCTACTATGCCGCCTATGAGCCGTCGGCTCAGGGCGTCGCCGACGTCATCAATCGAGGCTGGGCCTACCGCGGACAAGTGAACCCCGTCAGCGGTGAGCCGCGGGGCACGAGCGCGGACGAGCTGCCGGCGCAGGCGCTGGTCTACTGCATTCAGAACCACGACCAAGTCGGCAACCGCGCTTTCGGCGAGCGCAGCACCGCACAGCTGAGCCAGGCCGCGTTCCGCGGAGCGTCGCTGCTGCTGCTGTTTTTGCCGATGACGCCGCTCTTGTTCATGGGTCAAGAGTGGGGGGCGAGCACGCCGTTTCTCTACTTCACCGATCACGAGGCCGAGCTCGGGCGCGCCGTCAGTGAAGGGCGCCGCCGTGAGTTCGCCGGCTTTCCGGGCTTCTCGGACCCCGAAAGCCTCGCCACCATCCCGGATCCCCAGGCCCTCGGCACGTTCCGCAGCTCGAAGCTGCTGTGGTCGGAGCGTGACCAGCCCGAGCACCGGCGGACGCTCGAGCTCTACCGCGCCGCGCTCGCGCTCAGGCGGGCGGATCCTGTCTTGACCCGCGCGGGGCGCGAAGGGCTAGTCGCCGAAGCCGCAGGTCAGGTGTTGATCGTGCACCGGTTCCTGGGCGACGCTCGGCGCGTGCTGGTGATGAACCTGGGTGACGCGCCCGTCTCGCTCGCCAGCTTGAGCGACCGCCTGCGCCTGAGTAGCGCGAAGGTGCTACTGCAGAGCTCGGGTGAAAGCGGAAGCTCTCTCTCGTTCGGCGATGCGCTGGTGCTCGCCGGTGAAGGAACCTTGGCAGAGGTAGGTGAAGGAGCCGCATGAGCGAAGCAGACTGGTACAAAGACGCCATCGTTTACGAGCTTCGCGTGCGCTCGTTCTACGACGCGAACGGAGACGGTATCGGCGACCTGCTCGGCCTGACGCAGAAGCTCGACTACCTGAGGGACTTGGGCGTCTCCGCGCTGTGGCTGCTGCCGCTTTACCCGTCGCCGCTGCGTGATGATGGCTACGACATCGCGGACTATTTTTCCGTGCACCGCGCGGTCGGCAAGCTGGAGGATTTTCGGCTGCTACTGCACGAAGCGCACGCCCGCGGGCTCCGCATCATCACCGAGTTGGTGCTCAACCACACCTCCGATCAGCACCCTTGGTTCGAGCGCGCCCGGCGCTCGCCGCCCGGCTCTCCTGAGCGCGACTTCTACGTTTGGTCCGATGATCCCACGAAGTGGTCGCAGGCTCGCATCATCTTTCAAGACTACGAGACCTCGAACTGGACGTGGGATGCCGTCGCCAAGTCGTACTACTGGCATCGCTTCTTCGCCCATCAGCCGGACTTGAATTTCGACAACCCGGCCGTGCAGCAGGCCATGCTCGAGGTCGTCGACTTCTGGTTCGAGCTGGGGGTCGACGGCATGCGCCTCGACGCGGTGCCTTACCTGTACGAGCGTGAAGGCACCGGCTGCGAGAATTTGCCGGAGACGCACGCATTCTTGCGCAAGCTGCGCGCCCACGTGGACGCCAAGTTCCACGGCCGCATGCTGCTCGCGGAGGCGAATCAATGGCCGGAGGACGCGGTGGCCTATTTCGGCAACGGCGACGAGTGCCACATGGCCTTCCACTTCCCGATCATGCCGCGCCTGTACATGGCGCTGCGGATGGAAGATAGCTACCCCATCAGCGATATCTTGGAGCAAACGCCGGCCATCCCGGAGTCGTGTCAGTGGGCGCTGTTCTTGCGAAATCACGACGAGCTCACGCTCGAAATGGTGACCGACGAAGAGCGTGACTACATGGTCGAGCGCTACGCCGCGGATCGACAAACCCGCATCAACCTCGGCATCCGTCGCCGCCTCGCCCCCTTGCTCGAGAACGATCGCCGTCGCATCGAGCTGATGAACCTGCTGCTGCTCTCTCTGCCCGGCACGCCCGTCCTCTACTACGGCGACGAGATCGGCATGGGTGACAACGCCTACCTCGGCGACCGCGACGGCGTGCGCACGCCGATGCAGTGGAGCCCCGATCGTAACGGCGGCTTCTCGCGAGCGAACCCGCAGCGCCTGATCTTACCGACGATCATCGATCCGGAATACAGCTACGAAACCGTCAACGTCGAGGTGCAGGAGCAGAACCCGAGCTCGCTCTTGTGGTGGATGAAGCGCATGATCGCGCTCCGCAAGGGCCACCCCGCGTTCGGCCGCGGTACGCTGCAAATCCTCGCGCCCGAGAACCGCAAGATGCTGGCGTTCTTGCGCCGCAGCGACGACGAGACGCTGCTCGTGGTGGTCAACCTGTCCCGCCACCCGCAGTGGGTCGAGCTCGACCTGCCCGAGTTCGTGGGTACGGTGCCCGTCGAGCTGGTGGGCAACGGCGCGTTCCCGCCCATCGAAGCGCGACCCTATCGCTTGACGCTGGGCGGCCACGACGGCTTGTGGCTCTCGCTGTCGAGCGCGCTCGAGCGACAGCGCCGCACCTCACTCACGACGCCCATCACCATCGCGCCCGCGGAGCTGGTCGGTTCGTGGGACAACCTGTTCGCGGTCGGCTCGCCGCTCGAGTCGGTGCTGGCCATGTACGTGCCGGCACAGCGCTGGTTTCGCAGCAAGGCGCGCAGCGTGATCCGCGCGCGTGTGCAGGAGGCGTTCGAGCTGCCGGCGGGAGACACGCCGCCGCAGAGCGGGGTCTGGCTCGCCTTCATTCAGCTCGACTTCGCCGAGGGCGAGCCGGAAGCGTACGCGCTGCCCCTGTCGATCGTGACCGCTAGCGAGCGACCGGAGACGGGCCTGCTGGCGCTCCGACGACAGGACGAGGCGACGCCGCGGCTGTGGGTGTGCGACGCCTCGCTCACGCCCGAGGCCGCGCGCGCCCTGCACGGCATCGCCTTCGGTGAGCAAACGCTGAGCGGCAAGACGCTCTCGCTGCGCGGTCGTCGAGGGGGCGAGCTCTCGGGAGGGGCCATCGAACCGATCAAGCCGCTCGGCGCCGAGCAGAGCAACACATCGTTCGTGTTCGGACAGGAGCTGGTCGGCAAGCTGGTGCGGCGCGTCGAGGCGGGCGGCAGCCTCGAGGTCGAGGTGCTGGAAGGCTTGAAAGCAGGGCCGGCCCGCGCCAACGTGCCGACGCTCGAGGCCCGCATCGACATCGAATCGACGGGGGCGACCAGCACGCTGTGGATGAGTGAGCGTTACGTGCCGAACGAGGGCGACGCGTGGCAGCTCACCATCGATGCGGCGCAGCGCTTCTACGAGGCCGTGCTCACCAACTACCGCCAAGAGGCGCCTCCGCCGCTGCCGAGCAACCCCTTCGAGCCCCTGCCCGAGATCGCGACAAACCCGGATTTCTTGCCGCTCGCGAGGCTGCTCGGCAAGCGCACGGCGGAGCTGCACGCGGCGTTGCTCGTCAGCTTCTCCGGCCCGGCCGCGCCCAAGCCGTTCACCTCGCTCAGTAGCCGCGCCTTCTATCAATCCGTGCGCAACCTGCACGCCAAGGCTTTCGACGCCCTCAAGGTCGCGCAGTTGCCGGAAGAGGCCCAGCGCTTGGCGCGCGCGCTGCTGGCCAGGAAAGGCAGCTTGCGCTCGATCCTGGATCGAGCGCTGGCGCGGCCGCTCGCCGGCACGCGCTTGCGCGTCCACGGCGACTTTCACTTGGGTCAGGTGCTCTACACCGGCAACGACTTTTACATCATCGACTTCGAAGGCGAGCCGGCGCGTTCGCCCGCCGAGCGCCGCCGGCTGCGCTCACCGCTCGCCGACGTGGCCAGCATGATCCGCTCGTTTCACTACGCGGCTTTCGGCGTGCTCTCGATGCAGCTGCCTGGCGCGCAGACCCGGCCCGAAGATCGTGAAGCGCTCGAGCCTTGGGCGCGCCACTTCTTCCACACGTGCTCGCGTGCGTTCTTGATTAGCTACATCAAGACGGCCGAGGGCGGCGGCTTCGTGCCGACGGATTTGGTCGAGCTGCGCACGGTGCTCGAGATTCACCTCGTCGAGAAGGCGCTGTACGAGCTGATCTACGAGCTCAACAACCGCCCCCCGTGGACCGAGCTGCCGTTGCGCGGCCTGCTCGATTTGACGGACGCGCCGGAGTGAACGGCGCCGCGGCCTGGGCGTGACTTCCTGTCACTCAGTGGCATTTTGACGCCCGTGACCGCCGCAGGTCCCGCGAATCTCGCCGCGTAGCCGGGCACACGTCTTGCTCGGCCCAGAGGGAACATGCTGGCCGAAAACAGTCAAGGTCACCGCCTCGTGGGCTTGTTGCCCACGCCCGAGTCCGAGCTCGCGACGCTAGAGCCGTTGACGCACGCCCGCGTCGTCGCGCGTCATCACGGCAAGGTGCTGCTCGTCTACGAGCGGGACCGCCACCGCTGGGAGCTCGCGGGCGGCGCCTTGAACCCCGGGGAAACGGCGCGGCACGGGGCTGCTCGCGAGCTGCGTGAAGAGTCGAGCAACGACTGCAGGCCGGAGCAGCTGCGCTTCGTCACCGCCTTCGAGCTGGCGGTCGCGCCCACCCACGCCGTCCCGGAATCCCACACGGAGTTCGGCGCGCTCTACGAGATCGAGATCGAGCACATCGCCGCCTTCATCCCCACCGAGGAGATTGGCGCGACGCTGTGGTGGCAGGGGTCCGAGCTCAGTCACGAGCTCGACGCCATCGACCGCAAGCTGATCGAGCTGGTGTTGGCGGAAGGAGCGCCGGCTTCGAGCGACCTCGCGTCATCGAGCTCTGTGGCCGAGCGCTGAGCAGCCGACAGCAGGGGCCCTTCCGGGTCGAAGCTGGCTTCACGCGGTCGGTTCCTCGAAGCTCAGGTCCGCGACCAGCGGCAAGTGGTCGGAGGCCACGCGGGCCAGCCCGTCGTCGACGACGCGGCATGAATCGACGGAGATGCCTGGGCCCACGAACATGTGGTCGATGCGCCAGAAGGGCAGGCGCGACGGCCAGGTCGCGCGGCGGAGCGAGCTGCCCCGTTGCACGTCCACTAGCTGCCGGCCCAGCGTACGATACACTCCCGAAAAAGGTGATGCGTTGAGATCACCACACACCACGAGCGGTACTTGCTTCTCTGCCTTCGCCATCCACTCCGCCCCGAGCAGCGCTCGGACTTGTCGCTTGCGCTCGTCGCGCCGCACGCTCAGGTGCGTGTTGATCAGGTGCAGTTGATAAGCGGGGGAGCTGATCTCGAGCCACTGCACGGCGCGTCCTTCATCGCGGTGACGCGGCAGCGGCCCTTCCGCGACCAGACGCAGCGCGAACGGGCTGAGCACCGCGTTGCCGAAGTGGCCGTTCTTGCCGTCGCGAGCGAAGGTGAAGTGGCTGTGCATCCCGAGGCGGCGCGCCAGCCGCTCGACGGCGGCGGGCTCGAAGCTCGGCCCGCGGCCGAAGTCGACCTCTTGCAGCGCGATGACGCTCGCCTTCGACAGCTCGATCACGCGCGCCACGCGCTCGGGGTCGTAGACGCGATCGGTGCCGATGAAGCCGTGGACGTTGTAGGTCATGACGCGCAGCGAGCGCTCTTTGCTGAGATTTTGCATGCCGGAAGGTAGCGGCGAGCTCTCGTTCGAGCGTCGCGACGTGTTGTCGCTCGTGCTCAGGCTCATGCTCGGCCTCGTGCTGGTGCTCGTCTGCGTCGCGCTGCTCGGCTACTTTCTGAGGCCGACGGGCGAGGCCGTGGCGCGAGGCTTCGTGAAGGCGTTTGGCGTGTGGGGCATGGCGCTCGGCACGTTCTTGGCGGACGGGCTGCATTTCCCGGTGCCCCCCCAGTTCTACATGCTGCTGGCGATCGCGTCGGGTACTCCGGCGCCGCAGGCCTTCGCGGCGATCGCGCTGGCTTCGATGCTCGCGGGCGCGTTCGGTTACCTGCTCGCGGGGCAAGCTTCGCGGCTGGCGTGGCTAGCGCGAAAGACCGAGAACGCGCGGCATTTGCTGGCGCGTGCGTTCGAGCGTTACGGCTACCGCGCCGCGCTCGTCGCCAGCCTGCTCCCGATACCGTATTCGGTGCTCTGCTACTTGGCGGGCTTGAATCGGCTGCCACGGATGTTCGTGGCGCTCTTGACCGCGCTGCGAGTGCCCAAGCTGGTGGCCTTTTACTACTTGGTTCACCTGGGCTGGTCGATCTCGTAAGGCTCATCGGCTCACCGACAGCTCGTAGAGTCCGGCGCAGGCAGAGCCCCAGGCAACTCCCGCGCAATACCCGGCGAGGACGTCGCTGCTCCAGTGCCGAGCCAGCAGCAGCTTACCGGCGCCAGCGGCGAGCGGCAGCGCGCCGAGCGACCCGGGGAGCCAGCGCGGCGCCAGGCGTTCTCGCAGCAGCACGTAGCCCGTAGTGACGGCGACGGCCGAAGACTGCAGCGCGTGGCCGCTCGGGAAGCTGTGATGCGAGACGTGGCCGCGGCGAGGACGAGGGCCGCGCCGCTCGAACCACCGATCGAGCAGCCGCGTCAGCACGGCGGCGCCGACGGACGACGCGACGAGCGCGGCCGCCCCCTCGACCCTGCCCTGACGATAGAGGCGCGAGGCACTGGCGAGGGATGCGGGAAGGTGTGCCCACCATTTCCCGGTCGGCGTCGTCGCCACCGCGGCCAGCTCCAAGGCTTTGGGGGGCGTCTGCCGCCCCAGCCTTCGCTCGGCGCGCGCATCCAGCCGCGCGAGCTGGCCTCGCGCTATGGCGCGAGCGATCAAACCGAAGCCGAGCGCCGACAGCCCTGCGGTTGCCAGCAGCACGCCGGGAGGCAGACGCAGCGCGGTCATCACGCCGATTTCCGGCTCTTACCCGCGGGGGGGCCCTTCTTCGGCGCAGGCTCGCTCTGGGCCTCGGGCTTGATGGCGCCCGCGAAGACCTGCCGCAAGTTGTCGTAGAGCGGCAGCCGGAAATCGCCGGCCTTCGCGTCTTCGAAGGCTTCTTCCATCTCCTCCGCGAGCGACTCGAGCGTGTCGGCGCCGAGCGCCTTCTCGGCCTTGGGCAGAAACTCTTCCTCTTCTTCCTCGACGTGGTGCTCGACGATTTCCTGAAGCACCTTGCACTTGAAATCGAAGTCAGCCTTGCCGAGCGCTTCGTTGGCTTGATACAGGCAGAACTCGATCACGCCGTGCTCCACGAGGGCCTCTCCGAGCTCGTCATCGAGGCCCATCACCTCTTCGCAAGCGGGGTAAAAGACCTCACGTTCGATGCCGTCGTGCGCGACCAAGGTCGACGCTAGCTCGAGGAAGAAGGCCTTCTTGTCGGCCGCGTCGCTGGCTGACTCGATGGCCTTGAATAGCTTGGAAATTTCGCGGTGCTGCTGCTCGAGTAGGTCCGTGGCTTTCATGTCGCAACGTTGAGCAATCCATGTGCCAAGAAGCCGCGAGCCCCTGGGGCCTCATCCGCCGCCTTGCGCTCGTCATCACCTGGGTCTACCCGGGGCGAGCCGGCTCAGTTGCGGCGTTCCGCGACGATTTCGAGGGACCACACACTCGGCGTGGGCTGGTATACGTCCTGCTTGAAGGCCGGTATGGGCGAGGCTCACGCGAGCGGCGGTATGAGGCGCCGGTGCGCCGGCGCGCGGTACTGGCGTGATGGCGCACGAGCCGTGATCGCGCTCGCGTGCCTGAGCGCCGCGCTGAACGCCGGGTGCGCGCCGCGCGTCGCCTCCGATGCTTCGCCGCTTGGGGCCGACGCGGTAAGCGGCGTCGAGGGGACGGCCGAAGCCCCGACAGCTGCATCGCGGGCCAAGGCGTCGCGGGCTGATGCGTCGCCTCGGCCAGGCCCCGAGACGGCGTCGCGGGCCGAAGCGGCCTCGCTGGTGGAGCTGGAGGTTCCTGGGTACTTGCCAGCGCTGCTGCGCGTGCCTGGGGGGGACGACGAACGCCCGCTCGTCGCGGCGGCGCACGGCGCGGGCGGCGCTCCCGAGTGGGAGTGCGAATACTGGCGGCGCCTGGTGGGCGACCGCGCGTTCGTGCTGTGCCTGCGTGGCACTCGAATGGGGGAGGGCTCGTATTATTTCAAGCAACACCACGCCCTCGCGGAAGAGCTGGACCGCGCTCTGGCGGCGGCGCGCGAGCGTTACCCGCGCATTGCCGCCGGGTCGGGTATCTACGCTGGCTTCTCGCAAGGCGCGAGCATGGGCTCGCTGATGATCGCCGAGCGCGCCAAGCAGTTCCCGTACGTGGTCTTGATCGAGGGATTCGTGCTGTGGAACGTCGCGCTCGGTCGAAGCTTCTCCCAGCGCGGCGGCGCTGCGATCCTCTGGGCGTGCGGCACCCGCGATTGCGCTAGTAAGGCCGAAGGCTCTGCCACCGCCGTCGGGCGCTCGGGCGTGCGGGTCCACGTCGAGCACGCAGGCGGAGCTGGTCATACGCCGCTCGGCCCCGTGATGGCCGCCGTTTCGGAGCGCCTGCTTTGGTTGGTTCAGGACGACCCACTTTGGCGCTCGGTGCTCGAGCGCCCAGCGGTTCGCGGCGGCGGGTGATGCGCGGCTCGGCAACGTCAGCCCGAGGCAGCCGTGTCGTGTCGTCGCGTTTAGCCTCGGTCGCTGGCACGCTCTGGCACGAAACCAGCGCGCTTTTGAGGCTTGCACGGTTCTTGCTCTGGCTCCGGCCATGACTTCCCGTGCTCTCCCGGCGGAGCGCTTCAGCGACCCGCCTACCGACTTTGCAGCGTTCGTCGCACGTGAGCGTGGCCTCGGGCTCGAGCAGGCGACCGAGCTCATCATCGACTGGCTGGCGAGCTACGAATCGCCAGCTCCTCGGAGCTCGCAGAACCTGCCTCAGAGCTATCTGCCTTGAGGTTTCGATAGATCCGCGAGCTGGCGCGCGCTCAGGGCGCCGCGACGTCATGTGGGCCGCTGTCGACGGCCGCGAGCCGCGCAGCGTACCGACGCGCCTCAGCGTTGGCTAGCGTCGCCTCGGCTCGCGCCGACGTCATCTTCGACGGTCTCGTTGCTAGCGTGGAGCGCTGGAGCAGGCGCCGCACGCTCGACCTTGACCGGCGCCGCGATCTTGTCGAACAAGCCAGCGATGGTCTGTGGCAGGCGCATCACGCCCGATTCGCGGATCACGGGCTGCGATCGCGTGCTCGCGATCGTCACGACCATGCGCATGGCGACGCGCTTGCCAATGCTGACCTTGAAGTCCGAATCCAAGCCCAGCTTGCCCAGCATCCGCCCGAACGCATCGTCGATCTCCGCTTCGGTGGGCGACGGCAGGGCTTGCTCGAGCTCTGAGCCGAGCTGACCGAGCTGGCGCGGCGTCATGTGGCTCGTCTCGACGGCGGCTTCGAGCGCGACGAAGACGAGGCTCGCAGGATCCGAGTAGTACGCGCCGGGAACGATTCGACCGAGGTCGTGACAGCGCGGGCACTCGGGGCTCGCGGACGGCGCGCCTGCCGTTGCGACCAGCCACAGTCTCTTACAGTCGGTGCAGTAGGCGGGGTAGTGACGCATCGAGGCCTGCTTACGTCAGCATACTATGGCAGAGCGTCTCAAGCGCGGCGCGCGTTCTCCGTTCAATTGAGCGATGCAGGAGCTCTTCAACCCGTCCCGGCTGCGCATGGTCGAGGACAAAAATGGCGCGATCTCGTATGGCTGGATGGCGCCGCGGGTCCTTTATGCGCGTTTCGTGGGCGCGCTCTCGGCGGAGCTCGGGAGCACCTTCGTTCGTGACCTCGAAGCGCTGGTGAAGGACGTGACGACCGTCGCGTACTTCGGTGACGCGAGCGCCTTGACCCAATACGATCTGAGCGCCCGGCTGCGCTTTCAGCGGCTCATCGAGGCCGACCGCTCCAAGTTCGCGGCCCTCGTATTCTTGACCTGGGCCGAGGGCATCAGCCCTGCCGCTCGGAACTTTGCTGGCAAATTCCGCGACTGCGTGCGCATCCTGGCCGATCCGGACGAGTTCGAGCGCGGGCTCACCAGTCTCGTGCCGCTGCCCAGCGTCTTTGCCCCGAGCCCGGCTCCGCTCTGGCACCTCCCCGCACCGCGCTGAGCTCCTCAGCGCGGTCAGACGACGAGCTGCCCTGGTAGCAGGCTGTGGGCTTCCGTAGGTGGTGCGAGCACGGCGCAGCAGAGAAAAAAACGAGCTAGCCGGGAGTATGCCGCAGCACGATGAACCCGCGGGCAGGCATCCTCACGCTCAGCTGCTCCGACGAGGCGGATAGCTCGCTTTCGTTCGAGATCCCGTCTCCTCCGTAGACGCGAGCGTCGCTCGTGAAGATTTGGCGCCAGCGACCCTGGGCGTCGGGCGGGACCCGGATGGTGTATCCGTCGGGGTAGCCCGCGTCGCTCAAGGTAGCGACGACCAAGTAGTGCTCGGGCCCTCGCCAGCGGTGGAACGCGAGCACGCGGTCGGCGTTGTGCACGTTCATCAGCTCGATGTTGGTGGTCGAGAGAGCGCGGTGGCGGCGCCGCAGACGAATCATGTCGGCGTAGAACCGAAACAGGTAGCGACCGGCGCCCTCGCGTTCACCCAGCAAGTCTTCACGATTTTCCAGGAAGCCGTCATAGGTGAAGGCCTTGCAAGCGCCGATCTCCTCGCCCATCAAGAACATGGGCGTGCCGGCCGAGAGCAACGTGATGCCCGCGACCACGCGGCAGCGCGCCTCGGCGATGCGGCGCAGCTCACCTTGCGGCGGCGCTTGGCCCGCGCCCGCCGCTACCGCGACCATCAAGGTGCGCCCGGAGTGCTCGGAGTTGCCGGCCTCATCGTGCGACTCGTGATACACGACCGTGTTGCGGCGGCTCGAAATCAGGCAATGCGCGAAGCGGTCGAGCGCCAGAGCCCCGCTGCCGCCCATGCCAGCGGTGCGCAGCAGGTTCGCGCACTCTTCGCCGCGACCCGTATCGCCGATCAGGTTGTGATAGAAGCCGGAATACCAGCTGGCGTCGAAGCCCAGGCCGGCGCCGTCGGGGTGCTCCGTCACGAGGGACCACTCCGAGTGATCTTCGCAGGTGAGGATCGTCGTCGGCTTGATCAGGCGGAGGGTGCGGCTCAGCTCACGAAGGAATTTCGCTCCTTCCGCGTTGGCGGAGCCGGCCGGCGTCCCATCCGCGTGGACGACGTTGTAGGCGTGGATCGAGGTCGTCTGATCGACGCGAAAGCCATCGACGTGGAAGTCGGTGACGAGGGCGGCGGCGCTGCTGATGAAGAGCTTCCGCACCATCTCTTCGTGAAAGCGCGGCGCGTAACCGGTGGAGAGGTTGTCGAGGTACCCGCCGTCAGGGCTCGGGTATCGGCTCGGCTCGCCCTCGTACCAATAATAGATGTTGTGCTCGTGCAGCGGCGAGTCGTAGAGCCACTGCGCGCGCTCCCCGTTCGGCACGTAGTGGTTGTAGACCACGTCGACGATGACGGCCATGCCGCGTCGATGGCAAGCCCGCACGAAATGCCGGAACTTGTCGCGGCCGCCCGCGCTCGACTCGATCGCGAAATGGTGCGAGTTCCCGTAGCCCCAGGTGCGGGTGCCGCTCGCCTCCGCGATGGGCAACAGCTCGATCGCGTTGACTCCCAGCGCGGAGAGGTAGTCGAGCAGCGCCATCGCGTCGTCGAGGTTGCCCGGCCTCTCTTGGCCGAACCCGAGCGAGCCGATGTGCAGCTCGTAGATCACCATGTCTTCGATGCGGTGCGGGAAGGGGGTGCCGTGGCTGAGCTCGTCTCGCCAGAATTCCTCTTCGGAGACGGCGTTGCTGGGCCCAGGGGCGGCGGCCAGGTCACGCTGCACCATGTCCGTGTCCACCACCACCGAGCAGCTGACGACGCCGTCGAGCTCGGCGGCGGCTCCCACGAACGGCTTGCCGCCGGGGTTGAAGTCGCCGCTACCGGCTTGGCTTCGCGAGTGCAGATCGGTGCGGTAGGCGATGCTGCCGTCTTCGCGGCGAATGCGATACATGTAGGGGGCGCCGACGAAGTCGGCGAAGCGTGACAGCTCGGGCCTCCGCTGCGGATCCGCTGACCAAACCCCGTCCGCGTCCCGCTCGAGCGCGATCACCGGTCGCTGCGGGTCGATGCCGCTGCCGTCGTCGGCGACGTAGCCGTGCTGCGGTAAGGCGAAAACGACCTCGACGGCCTGCGCGTTGGGAGCCCAGACCGCGAAGCGCAGGCCCGCTTCGCCCGAGGCCGAGAGCACCTTGCGTGCGCCGAGGCGACGAACGTGGGTGAGGTAGTAGCGCTCGGTCTGCTCGCTCTTACCGGAGAACACGAAGTCCCGGTGGAGCGCTGCATGTCCCAAGCCCTGCTGCTCGGTCACGATGCCCTCGCGGTCGAGACCGAGGCCGCCATCGACCAAGACGCTCCAGCGGAGCTGTGCGCCCTCGTGCGCGGCGTCGAGCTCGACCTCGGCTTCGAAGACGCGCGCGCCGTCGGCGCCCACCTTCTCCGTCATCAGGCACTCGGACCACTCGTCGCTCGGCCGCCCCTGCGCGTCCCAGCTCCCGCAGAGTCGAACGTTGTGGAAGAGCTTGCGCCTGATGCCGGTGTCGTAAATGAACTTCACTCCGGACTCATACTCGAACGGCGGCGCTCCATGAGAACGAAGTTATCGTGGCAAGCCGTGGCAGAATTGCGCGGACGCGACGGTTCGTGGGCTGATCAGTGCGCGTCGGCGGCGCTAGGGGACGGTTTCGAGCTCGCGCGCAGGAAGTCGAACGCCTCCCCCATCGTCCGTTCGGGCGTCGGCCCCATCGCGCCGTGGGTGGCCTCGGGGATCAGCAAGAACTTCACGGGAACGCCTGCATACTGCAGCGCGCGTTCGCTTTGGCGCATCAGATCGCGGCGATCCCGCTCGCCTGCCATCATGACGGCGCCGCGCAAGCCCTTGAGCTGTCCGGCAGCGATCGAGGTGGGCGCGGCCATCGCGATGAGCCGGGTGTAGCGCTCGGGAAAGCGCCGCACCAGGTCCACCGCGCGCGTTGCTCCCTGTGACATGCCCGCGACCAGCACGTCGTCGATGGGCTCGGCGTGCCCGAGCGCACGAAACGCGGCGACGATGCGCCGGTCGAGCTCTGTCACGTCGCCCGACCATTTCGACCAAACGCCCCCGCAGCTCACGTCACCCTGCGGCGCGATCAGGGTGCCGACGCGCGCGGCGCTGAATTGAAACGACTGCGCGTAGCCCAAGCCGTGTCCGCACATGCCGTGCAAGAACACCAGTCGTCCGGGACCGCGTGGCCCGCCACGCATGACGAACATCGCAGGTCCCTCGTCTGACTTCAGCTGCTCCATGCGGATAGGCCCCTCGTCGCGCGCCGCGCTCGACGAGGCGGAGACGCTCGCCGCTTCTCGCGGGGCCGGGGCGGGCGGCGTGGCTGCCAGACCACCGTTGTTGCAGGCGAAGCAGAGCAGTGAGATGCCAACGCCGCGCATGCTCGCAGGCGTGCAAGAGCTGCACCATCACGTCGCTGCGGCGGTGCGTGGTAGCGAGGCGTCGGGCGCTCCAAACCAGCTCTCGAGCGCGGCGCGGAGGCCGTCGTCGCTGCCGTCGCCGACCCAGGCGACGTGGCCGTCGGGGCGGATCAGGACGGCGCCGGGCGCCTCGACGCTGCCGAGCACCGGCAGCTGCCAGGGGCCGTCGTAGCGAGCGTTGAGCCAGCGCACGCGAGCGGCCCAGGGGGAGATGTCGACGGAGTCGGGATCGCCCAGGTTCAGCAGCACGGGACGGGCGGCGTGGAGCAGCGTGTAGACGCGGCGGAGGCCAGCTTCGGTGCTCACCTCGAGATCGGGCATGCGGCGGCCCAAGAGCGGATGCCCGGCGCCCAGGTCGTAGTGGATGTCGAGGCCCGACATCATGGCACCGTAGCGCTTGCGCGGCTCGTCGAGCTGGAGCAGCTCGGACATCTTCTCGTGCAGGGCACGGGTGCGCTCGTCGCCGCGACCGAGCGCGGTTTGAGCGAGCGTGTTCTTCAGCACGCGCGCGGCGACCGGATGTCGCTCCGTTTGGTAGGTGTCGAGCAAGCTGTCGGCAGACGCGCCGTGCACCACTTGCGCCAGCTTCCAGCCCAGGTTCACGGCGTCTTGCAGGCCCGTATTCAGGCCCTGGCCTCCCGCGGGCGAATGCACGTGCGCGGCGTCGCCCGCGAGCAGCACCCGTCGCTCCCGATAGGTCTCTGCCTGGCGCGCCATATCGCTGAAGCGCGACAGCCAGGTCACGTCGTGGACGCCGAAGTCGCGACCGTAAAGGGCTGTGAGCGCTGCCTGCAGCTCGGGAAGCGTCGGCTCGCCCGACATGACGCGCGGCTCGACGAGCACCACGCGCACGCGCTCTCCGTCTCCCTGCCTTCCGATGCCGCTGATGCCTCGGTCCCCCTGCCGAAAGCCCCAGACGGGCTCCTCCTTCATCTCGGCCTCGGCGATCAGGTAGCTCACGGAGGCCTCGGCGCCGGGAAAGGCGATGCCCGCGCGCTTGCGAACCGTGCTGCGCCCCCCGTCGCAGCCGACGAGGTATTGGACTCGCCGCGTAGCGCCGTCCGAGAGGCTCACCGTCACGCCGCGAGTGTCCTGCTCGAAGCCCGCTACTTCGCGCCCGCGATAGATCGGAACCGCGAGCTCTTCCACCCAACCCGCGAGCAGGCGCTCGATGTGATTCTGGGAGAGCGCGAGGCCATAGTTGTGTCGAACCGGAAAGTCGCTGATGTCGAGCGGGATCATCGCGTAGCCCGCGACCTGCATCACCTTGCCCTGCGAGAGGAAGCGCTCGGCGACGCCGCGCTGCTCGAGCACCTCGAGGCTGCGCGAATGAAGGCCACCTGCGCGCGTGCCCGTGAGCTCTTGGGTTTCGCGCCGCTCGACGATGGCCACATCGACCTTCGCCAGCGCAAGCTCAGCGGCGAGCATCAACCCGGTCGGACCAGCGCCAGCTATCAACACAGCATGATGGGTCATGCCGCGAACACTGCGGCACGCCCGGGGGCTTGTCGCAAGTCCCCGCCTCTGGCATACGTTGGCAGTGGGAAGGCGATCGAGCGCTGCGAGCGCTCGGTTCACCACGCCAGATGACGGGTTGTAGCGATGTGGCAAAATGCCACATGTGCTAGTAAGTGCCGCGTTTCGCGGGGTCATCGGCTCATGGCCGCTGCCTCCGTGTTACATGCGGTGAGCGCGTCCCGTGCGCGCCCCCGTAGCCATGCGATCCAGCCTTTTCGATTGGTCTTCTCGCGGCGCTGCCGCGGGGTTGCTCCTCGTGCTCGGGGGCGCTTGCGGCGGCGAGCCCACGCCCGCGCCGGCGAGCGGCGGAGCCGGGCCCAGCGGGGGCACGGCGCCCCTCGCCGGCGCTGGCGCTGGCGACAGCCCAGTCGCGGGCAATGACAGCGGCGGCCAGGCGGGGCAGGCGCCGAGCGGCGGCAAGGCTGGCGACACTGTTGGCGGTGTGGGCGGGCGCGACGCTGCCGGCGGTGGCGGAGCGACGGCGGCGGGAGGCCCATCGGACGGTGGCAGCGGCGCCGCCGACGGGCCGCGCTGGCTCGGGCGCGTCGACGCGCGTGACCCGAGCGCCGTCAAGCTCGGCTGGTCCGCGAGCGGGTTGGTCGCGAGCGTCGAAGGCCCGAAAATTTCGGTGCGGCTTCAGACCGACGGCGCCGAGACCGCGTTCTTTCAACCCGTCATCGACGGCGAGCCCGCGCCACGCTTCGAGGTCCCGAGCGGCCCCGCTCGCACGGTAGTGCTGGGCGAGGGGCTCGGGAGCGGAGCTCATCGCATCGAGCTGTACCGCGAGAGCGAGGGGTCGTACGGCTACTCCACGTTCCTCGGTTTCGTCGACGGCGAGGTGGTCGGCGCCCCCCGCACGCCGGAGCGCTTCATCGAAGTCATCGGTGACTCGATCAGCGCCGGCTACGGCAGCCTGGGCAAGGACGTGCACCCGCCTTGGGATCAAGGCTGCACGTTCTCGCTCGCGACCGAGTCGGCCTACGTCACCTACGGCGCGCTGCTGGGCCGCGCGCTCGGCGCCGAGGTCAGCATCGTGGCTCGCTCCGGTTGGGGCATTTATCGCGATAACCAGGGCAATACGCAGAACGTGCTGCCTTCGTTGTTCACGCGCACGCTCGGGACCAACGACTCGCCCACCTACGATTTTGCGCGACAACCCGACGCGGTCATCATCAACCTGGGCACCAACGATTCCGCGCTGGGCGACCCTGGCAAGCCGTACGAAGACGCCTACGTGGCGTTCCTGAAGACGGTGCGCCAAAAGTACGCCAGCGCCTGGATCTTCCTCACGATAGGGCCCATGACCGGCGAGCCGCTCTTGAGCGCGATGCGCGCGCACCTCGCGCAAGTCGTCAGCGCTTCCGGCGACGCCAAGGTCGTCGCGGTGCCGCTCGAGACTCAGGACTCGGCCACGACGGGCTGCGACTATCACCCCGACATCGATGAGCACCAGCGCATGGCGAAGGCCATGGAGCCCGTGATCGCAACCAAGCTCGGCTGGTAGCGAGCGCCGTCGGCCCCCAGGCTGGCACGGAGCGCGTCGCGGGCAGGACGCCACGACCGAGGCAATTTGGTGAGGTTCGCGAGCGCGATTCGGTGAGCAGCGAACGATGTTGCGTGGTTGGCACTTGCGCGGCTGCCAATTCGGAGCCAAGCCCTCGCTGCCGATGACCTACTTGCCCGTGTACTGCGAAGAATGCGCGCATGCGTCCCTGTCGCCTCCGGTGACGGAGCTAGGAGAGCGGCAGGTGGCGTGCTCGTTCTGCGAAGGGCCGGCGCGGGTCATCCCCGGCCCCGTCTACGGTGACGGTGATTGGTTGGCCTTCGCGGACATCGACGACGCCATCTACTCCGCCGATCTCGACGGTCCGCGGGCAACGCTCCTGGCCCACGAGCTTCAAGACTTGCTCGACAGAGGCGAAACGCCCACGGCGATCGTGCGCTTGATGATCGAGCGCCTGCCGGCGCTGGCCAAGGCTCGCCCGGCGCTGGTCAACCGCTTGCCCCGCGGCTTGCGCATGCTCAAGACCTTGCTCATCGCGCGTTCTCGCGACTTGCCGCTCAAGTCGGGCCCGCTCGCCACCGCCGACGTCGAAGAAGATCCGCTGGCGCCCGCTGCTCTACATCTACGCCGCTGAGCTGGTACGGCAGTTGCTCGGGTCGCGGTATGCCGGACGCGATCGGCTGGGCTAGCTCGCTCATCTTGCTGACGACGATCGTCGCGCAAATCCACAAGCAATGGCGCGAGCGCAGCGGCGAGGGCGTCTCGATTTGGCTGTTCGTGGGGCAAACCGCGGCGTCGCTCGGTTTCGCCGTTTACAGCGTGATGCTCGGAAACTGGGTCTTCAGCGTCACCAACGCGCTGATGGCGGCTTCGGCCGTTTTGGGCTGGGTGCTCACGGCGCGCTTTCGGCGGGAAGGGGCGAGCCGCTCGCCAGCTCCGCGACCAGCGCCTTCAAGTCATCCGGATTCACGGGCTTACCCAGGTGCGTGGTGAAGCCCATGGCCAGCGCGCGCAGCTTGTCTTCGTGCCTGGTGTAGGCCGTCAGCGCGATCGACGGGATGCGGGCACGCGGTCCAGGCATCGCCCGCACGCGGCGCATGAACGCGTAGCCGTCTTCCTCCGGCATCGCGACGTCGCTCACGATGACGTGCGGAGTGAAGGTGTCGAGCAGCGCGAGGCCTGCGGAGGCCGAGCTGGCATTTCGAACTTCGGCGCCCGCTTGCTGCAGCACGAGCTCGAGTAAATCACGGGCGTCGGCTTCGTCGTCGACCACCAGCACCCGGATGCCGCTGAGCCCGCCCGTCGTCTCTTCGCGCGCGGCGGCGGCGACGCCGACCTCGTGCGGCGCTGCTTCGGGCGCAGGTGCGACCGCGAGCCTCGGCAGCACGACCTGAAAGGTCGCGCCCGTACCGGGCCCCTGGCTCGTGACGGTGGCTTTGCCCCCGTGAAGCTCGACGATGTGCCGCACGATCGCCAGGCCCAGCCCCAGGCCGCCGAAGCGCCGCGTCGTGGAGCTGTCGGCTTGCTTGAAGCGATCGAACACGTACGGCAGAAACTCGAGGTCGATACCTTTGCCGTCGTCGGTGACGAGGATCGCCCACTGCTGCCCGCGCTGCTCGATCCGCACCGAGACGTGCCCGCCCGGATCGTTGAATTTGACGGCGTTCGACAGCAGATTCCACATCACCTGCTGCAGCCGCTCCGGGTCACCGACGATGCTGGCCGGTTCGGGCGGGCGCTCGAGCGCGATGCTGATGGACTGCGCGGCCGCTGACGGTCGCACCACCTCGATCGCGTCAACCACGACGGCCACGAGGTCGACCGGCTTCAGCTCCAGGCGAAGCTTGCCGGTGATGATGCGCGACACATCCAAGATGTCTTCGATGATCTTGCTCTGTGCGGCGGCGTTGCGGTGAATCACGTCGATGCCCTTGCTCATCGACGCCGGGTCGGCACGGCGCTTGAGCAAGCTGGCCCAGCCCATAATGGCGTTGAGAGGTGTGCGCAGCTCGTGCGACACGGTGGCCAAGAACTCGTCTTTCATGCGCGCCGCTGCCTGGGCCTCACGCACCGCGGCCTCCGCGCTGGCGGCGGAGGCGCGCGCGCGCTCGAACAGCAGGGAGTTCTCGATGAAAGAGCCGACGCGGCGCCCGAGCTCGCTCGCCAGCGAGAGATCGCGCGCGTCGTAGCGCCGGCCCGAGTGAGCCGTGACGAGCGACAGCGTGCCCACCGTCCGGTCGCGTGTCTTGATCGGGACGATCATCATCGAGCGCAGCCCCGTTTCGCGGAGCGCCGTCTGGTGCTCGTCGCTCGTCGCCCAGCCCACGAGCTGCTCCTCGGTCACGTGCTCGTGCAGCACGGGGGCCCCGCCGTTCAACACGTCCCACACGCCGCCGGGGCGATCGGGGGCGGGGGGGAAGCGTTGGCCGAGCTCCTCGGCGCGCTTCTTCTTACGCGGATCCGCGTGCGCGACCGCGACGAGGTGCAAGCTCGAGGCTTCGAGCAGGTGAATCGCGCACCAGTCGCACAGCCCGGGCGCGAGCAGGCTCGCCACCACCCCGAGCGTCGCTCGGTAGTTGAGCGACTCGGACAGCGCGGCCGTGACCTGGCTCAGGCAACGTTCTTGCTCGTCTTGTCGCCGCTGCTGCGTGACGTCGTGCAAGATGTTGACGGCGAACTCAGTGCGGCCGTCTTCCCCAGCGATGCCGCCTGCTCGCACCTGCATCCACCACTCGTTTCCGCTCCTCCGGTCACGCGCGTGGACCAACGCGCTCACCTGCGGCTCGCCAGCGAGCACGCGCGGCCCGGGCAGATCTTGAGGCGGAAAGCGGTGTCCGTGCTCGTCGAGCAACTCGAGGCGCTGGAGCACCTCTTCCGCGCCCACGTCTTTGAATTCGTCGCGGCTCGCGAGACCGCTCAGCTTGGCGGCGGCGGTGTTGGCGAACGTCACCACCCCGCGCCGATCTTGTACGGTGATGCCGTCGAGCACGCCCTCCAAGATGATGTCCAGCTGACGGCTGAGCATCCGATAGCGCTCCTGCTCTTGGCGGGCGCGGAGCTCCCCCGCCTCCGCGATCGCGCGCGCGGTGTGCTGCTCGCGCAGTTGACGCTCCGTGTCCTCCGCCAGCTTGCGCTCGCTCAGGTCGCGGGTGATCTTCGAGAAGCCGATCAGCTCACCGCGGGCGTCGCGTAGGGCCGTGACGACCACGCTCGCCCAAAAGCGCGAGCCGTCGGCCCGCACGCGCCATCCTTCTTCGGCGAAGCGGCCTTCGCGCAGGGCGACCTCGAGCTCCAGGCGCGGCTTGTCCGCCGCGCGATCCTCGGGCGTGAAGAACAGCGAGAAATGCTGGCCCACGATGCTGGCGGCGTCGTAGCCCTTGATCTTCTGGGCGCCCGAGTTCCACGTGGCCACGACGCCCGCCGGATCGAGCATGTAAATGGCGTAGTCGGTCACGCCCTCGATCAGCAGTCGAAAGCGCTCCTCCGAGCGGCGCAGCTCTTCTTGGGTGCTTCGGTGCTCCGTCAGGTCGCGCATCACCTTCGCGAAGCCCTTGGGGTTGCCCGCAGGGTCTCGCAACAGGGTCATGCTCACGAAGGCCCAAAACATCGACCCGTCCGCGCGGACTCGAAAGCCCTCTTCTTCCAGGTGGCCGGTGACTAGTACTTGCTTCAGCTGGAGCTCCGGCTGGCCGCGGTCGACCTCTTCCGGCGGATAGAGCTTGGAGAAATGCTCACCAATGATCTCCGGCGGCGCGTAGCCGTTGAGGTTCTGCGCGCCGAGGTTCCACGAGGCCACCCGACCCTGCAAATCCAGCAGGAACATCGCGTAGTCGCCGACCTGCTCGACGAGCGTCAAGAGGTCTCGCGAATCGAGGGCAGGCGAGGGGGCAGGGTCCGTTGAAGTCACGAAAGCCTCGAAGCTAGCTGCTCCGCTACCCCGAGCCCAGACCACGCAGCCTGCCAGGCGCCGAATGCCGACCGTCAGCTTTCGAAATTGCTAGCTGCCGCGTGGCCTGAGCTGAAAAATTCCTCAGATTTCGGTAGGAAGCGGCCGCTCGCCCCGCCGGCCGTCGGCGCGACGGTCCTGCCGCGTCGAGTCAGGCCCCTTGCCCCCATCGTGTGACCAGAACTATTGGCCCGGTCCGGTCGGTGCTAACATGAGAGGGTGATGAGGTTCGAGGCGTCGGTGCGGAGCGAAGAGGTTCGCGCGCTCTATGCTCAGAGCGGCCCGGTGCTATTGGCCAACGTCGCGGTGGCGTCGCTGGTGACCGCCACGCTCTGGCAAACCACGCCGCGCTGGCAGCTGCTCGGCTGGTTCGCGGCGCTGCTGCTGTTGTCGGCGGCGCGCGTCGCGTTGCTACGTCGCTTCAGGCTCGCCGCGCCGGCGGCGCCCGAAGCCACCTGGGGGCGTCGCTTCGTCAGTGGCTCGTTCGTCTCGGGCTTGCTCTGGGGCGGGGCGGGGGCGCTGTTCTTCGACTCCAACAGCGCGCTGGCCCAAGCCCTGCTCACGTTCGCGATCGGCGGCATGGTGGCGGCGGCCGCGGGCACGCTGGCCTGCCACCTACCTGCGTTCTTCGCCTTCTTCGCGCCCGCCTTGCTTCCCCTGGCGGTGCGCGCCTTCGCCGAGGGCGATCGCATGCACCTCGGGCTGGGCGCGCTCGTCTTGGCCTACGCGGTGTTCATGCAGCGCGTCGCGCGCAACAACCACCGCGCGTTCGCGCGCGCGTTTCGCTTGGCGAACGAGAACGCAGGCCTGGTGGCGAGGCTCGAGCAGTCGCAGGTGGAGCTGCTTGAGGCCAACCGCGGTCTCGAGCAGCGCGTCGCCGAGCGCTCGGCGGAGCTCGCTCGACAGAGCGAGGCCCTCCAAGCGGCACAGCGACTCGAAGTCGCAGGGCGACTGGCGGGCGGCCTAGCGCACGATTTCAACGGGCTGCTGACCGTAGTCCTGAACAACTCGACTCTGATCAAAGAGAGCCGCGGGCTCGACGAGCAGGCCCGAGCGGCGGCGGAGGAGACGCTCGAGGCGGCGCGGCGGGGAGCTGCGCTGATCCGCCAGATGCTGGCCTTCAGCGTGCGCAACCGCACTCAGCCTCGGGTGTTCGACTTGAATCAGCTGCTCGGCGAGTGGGCTGGCATCGTGCCCCACCTGCTCGGGGACGACGTTCGCGTCGAGGTGGAGCTGTGGCCGGAGCCGCTGCTCGTGCGCGCGGACTCGGCGCAGATCGAGCAGGTGCTCGTCAACTTGGTGAGCGGGGTGCGGGCCGTGCTACCGACGGGCGGGGCGCTCCAGCTCGGCGCGCGCACGGCCACGCCGCCAGACGGGGCTTTGCTGCCAGCGGGGCGCTACGTCGAGCTCAGCGTCGGCCAGGCGGGCGCTGCGGCGAGCCTGCTCGAGCTGCGCGGAGTGGACGCGGAGCAGGAAGGTGAGCTCGATCCGCTCCGGCGTCACCTCGGCTTGTCGACGGTGCGCGCCATCGTCGAGCACTGGGAGGGGCGCCTACTGATCTCGCGGAGCGCTTCGACCAGCGGCTTCAAGGTCTTCCTTCCGCTGGCCAGTGAGCCCGTCTCGCTGACGCACGACAAGCGCGCCGAGCGCCCGTCGTCCGCGCGCGGCGCCACCATCTTGGTCGTCGACGACGAGGCCACGCTGCGCTCGGTCATGCGCCGCTGTCTGGTGCGCGAAGGCTTCGAGGTGCTGGTCGCGGCGGACGGCCCGCGCGCGCTGGAGCTGGCGAGGGCGCATGGGGCCGAAATCGACCTGCTGCTCACGGACGTGATGATGCCGGGCTTGAGCGGCGTGGAGCTCGCCAAGCGCCTCGTCGCGGAGCGGCCGGACCTGCTCGTCTTGTTCGTATCCGGCTACACGTTCGACGAAGCGATGCCCGCGATCGACGCGGCCCGCGGGACGGCGTTCTTGGCCAAGCCGTTCGACACGCGCGTGCTGGCCGACAAGGTGCACGAGCTGCTGGCGGCGAAGCCTCGGCGAGCCCGCTCCGGCGCGCGGGCGCTCTCCGTCGTGAAGACGCCCGCGGAGTCCACCGGCTGAGAGGCGCTCGACGAGCGCTCAGGGCCCTGACTTCTCGGCGAGCAGCGCGTCGATGCTGTCGGCCTTTTGGCTCGCGCGAAACTCGATGATGCGAAAGTCCGCGAGGCCGCGGGCGACGAAGGGGTCTTCCCTCACGATGGCCTCGATTTGCTCGCGGCTGTCGGCGACGGCCAAGATGATGCCGCCATCTCGCGGCACTTTGCGCCCGGAAACGAGGAAGCGCCCCGCGGCGTAGTGAGCCTTCAAATAGGCCATGTGCGGGCGCATGGCCGCGTCGATTTCCGACAGCTCGGCTCGATAGATCAGCTCGATGATGAACATGTGGCGTCGACTCGGAGAGCGGTTGCAGAGCACGCAGCGCGCCTGGACTGAGCGTCACCAGCGCACGTCTCCAGGTTACGCTGGCTGCGTCGAGGCGTCTACGAAGCTGGCGCCGCGCGTTTACGGCGAGACCCGCAATTCAGGGACACGCCTTAGCCGTCGCGGTCGCCAGCGACGCGCGGAAACTCTACGCGCCAATGCGTACCTCCGTCGTCGCTCTCGCGGTGCTGGCCGCGCAGC
Source organism: Pseudomonadota bacterium (assembly GCA_023431345.1). GTDB lineage: Bacteria > Myxococcota_A > Polyangia > Polyangiales > Polyangiaceae > PMG-095. The sequence goes on along the minus strand of JAEYWK010000201.1, from coordinate 90,504 downwards.
TGACGCACCAGGCTCGACACCAACAGCAGCCCCAGGGAGCCTTCGCGCTGCGCCGCGCTGCCCATGCCTCTGCCGTTGTCACGAATCGACAGCTCGTAGCTGCTGCCGCGCTCGTGAAGCCGCACGCTGACTTGCGGCTCGGCCACTGCGCCGTCGCTGAACGCATGCTTGAGCGAGTTGGTCACGAGCTCGTTGACGATCAAGCCCAGCGGCACGCAGCGATCGATGTCGAGCGCCACGGGATCGGCCTCTACCTCGGCCCGAACGCGGCGATCGCTGGTCCCCGCGCGGACGAGCTCGCTGACCAGGCCCTGCAAGTAGGCGGGCAGGTCGATCACGGCCAAGTCCTTGGATTGGTAGAGTCGCTCGTGAATCAGCGCGATCGAGTGCACACGCGCGATGGAGTCGTCGAACACGCACAGCGCGCCCGGGTCGGCCACGTAGTTGCGCCCGAGCCGCAGCAGGCTGGCGATGACCTGGAGGTTGTTCTTGACGCGGTGGTGAATCTCTTTGAGGAGCGTCTCCTTTTGGCTCAGCGATTCGAGCAAGGCCTGCTTGGCACCTCGCTCTTCGGTGACGTCGCGCACGATGGCGATGTTCGCGTCTTGCCCGTCGTAGCGCGTGGGCATGCTCGTCACTTCGATCAGCACCGTGCCGCCGTCGCGCTTCACGCACTCGAGGACGCCCGCGCCCGGATAGGTGCCGGCCTCCATTTGTCGATAGCGCTCGCGTATTACGGGCTCCGAGCGCGGGTGCACCACGTCGAACGTCTGACGGCCGACCAGCTCCTCGGGCTCGTCGTAGCCGAGGATACGCAGCAGCGCGCCGTTGACGTAGCACAGCACCTTGCCGTGGCTGACGGCGATGCCAACGGGCAGCGAGGCCACCAGCGCGCGGAAGTTCGCCTCCGACTGGGCCAGCCTCTCTTGCATCCGGTAGTGCTCGCTGATGTCACGGAACGTCATCACGACGCCGCTGGGGCGGGCGGTGCCGCTCGCGCGCAGCGGCACCGCGTTGACGCTGATCCACGTCGTCTCCTCGGCTGAAAACAGCAGCCCCATCACGCGATCGCTCACGACCTCACCCGTGCGCAGCGCGTGCGCGGCCGGGCGCTCGGCGTCGGGCATCAGGCTGCCGTCTCGCCGGATCAGCGGCGCGCGGGGCGGACCGTTGGCGTTCAGCTTGATGAGCTGTCCGCGGCTCAGCTTCAAGATGCGCTCGGCGGCGGCGTTGGAGTGCGTGACGTTGCCGGCCGCGTCCTGCATCAGCGCGCCCTCCGCCATCGAGTCGAACAGCACCCGTAGCTTCTGCTCTCGATCTTGCAGCTCGCGGTTGGCGGCGAGCAGCGCGTCTTCCTTGGCGTGGTAGCTCGTCATGTCGCGCGCGGTGGCGAAGATGCGGCCTCCCCGCGCCAGCCACGCCCACGAGAGCGGAACCCAGTGACCGTTCACGTGCTGGCAGCGCGTCTCGAAGTCGTAGCGGCTGCCTTGGCGCTCGATCAGCCGCTGCGCTTCGGACACGGTGCGCTGGTAGTCGCCGGGGTGGATCAAGTCGGCCAGGGTTTGGGCGCGTAAGACCTCGCGCTTCCAGCCGAGCACTTGCTCCCAGCTCGGGCTCAGCTCGTCGAAGCGCAGGTTGGCGTCGAGCGTGCAGTGGAGCTCCGGGGTCAGCTGGAAGAGCTCGCGGTGCACCCGCAGCAGCTCGCGCTCAGCGTCGAGCAGGCGCGCGTTGCGGTGCGCGTCCAGGTGCATCATGGCCTGGCTCGCGCTCAGCTCGAGGATGCCTTGCTCCCGCCGCGGCGTTCGCGGAGCGCGGTCGGCCACGCTCAGCACACCCACGATGTGTCCGTCGACCGCGCGCAGCGGCACGCCCGCGTAAAAGCGCACGTTCGGATAGCCGGTCACGAGCGGGCTGTCGGCGAAGCGACGGTCAGCCTCGACGTCGGGCACGATCAGCGGCACGCCGTGGCGGACGACGTGCGCGCAGAGCGACGTCTCGCGATCGAAGGCGTCGACCTCGACGCCGCTACGGCCGCGCAGGCGCAGCATGCTCTCGTCGACGACCGACACGAGCGCGATCGGCAAGTCGAGCGCCAGCGCCACGAGCCGGGCCAGGTCATCGAGCGCGGGTAGGCGCTCGCTGCCGCCGGGCAGGTAATTTCGCGCCGTAATCAGCCGCTGCTCTTCGTTCGGCGGTAGCCCTGCGGACTTCATGCGAGACTCACGTCGCGTAGCTCGCCACGATCGCCCGCACCCGCTCCGAGCTGAAGGGCTTGTGGATCACGGCGTTCGTGCACGTTTCGAGGAACGCTTCGGCCGCGCCGCTCGCGACGCCGCCGGTCAGAAACACGACGCGGCGGGTGAGGTCGGGCGCGAGCCTCTGGATTTGGGCCAGCACGTCCATGCCCGTCAGCCGCGGCATCATCAGATCGCACAAGATGACGTCGAAGCGCTCGCCCCGCTCGATCCGCGCGAGCGCGCTCTGGCCCTCTTGCTCATAGCTGACGTCGTGAGCTCGACCGAGCATGCGCGCGAGCGTCTTGCCGAGCAGCGGCTCATCGTCGATGACCAGCACGCGGGCTCGCCGCGGGGCTCCGCTTTGCGTCGGACTTGCTTCGTCGCGTGGCCGCTCGTTGGCGGGGAGGCTGACGCGCGCGGTCGTCCCGCTGCGCAGCCGGCTTTCGATCGCGATTTCCCCCCCGAGGGTGGCGAGCGCGCTCCGAGCCAGCGAAAGGCCGAGGCCGAGGCCCGAGCCCACCGCCTTGGTCGTGAAGAAGGGCTCGAAGATGCGCGGCAGGATCGCGGGCGCGATGCCGTTGCCGTTGTCCCGGATCTCGAGCACGGCGCGCCCCGCGTCGTCGGTGTGGGTGGTGAGCTCGACCTGCGGGGGCCGCTCTTGTTGGGCCGTGACGGCCTCGAAGGCGTTGGTGAGCAGGCTGGCGATCGCCTGCACCAGTCGCCCTTCGTTGCCCTCGACGAGGGGGGTGGTGCCGAGTCGCAGCGAGACGCGCACCTCGGCGTGCTCGGTGGCGCCCAGGGCCGCGTTGAGCACGTTGGGCAAGTCGAGCTTTTCGCGCAGCGGCTCGTCGACGCGCGAAAACTTCTTCAGAGCGAGGACGATGCGCCGCATTTGGACGCCGGCGGCGCGCGCGTCTTCCAGCGCCGCAGAGAGCTCGGACAGCAGCTCCAGCTGGGCCTTGGGCAGGGACACGAGCTCGGGATCGGAGGCGGCCTCGCGTAGGCGATCGAGCGCGAAGTCGTTGGCGATGCTGGCTGCGAGCGGGCTGTTGATCTGGTGCGCCATGCTCGCAGCCATCGTGGAGATCGCCGCTTCGCGCTCCGCCAGCTGCAGGCGCTCGCCCAGCCGGCGCTCGTCGGTGACGTCACGAAATACCGCGATGCTGCCCGAGACCTGCCCCTGCGCGTCGACGACGGGCGCGGCCCGCTCGTCCAAGCGCCGGTTGTCATCGGCGGCGCCGACGAGCCGGGCCGCCGCCGGTAGCTCCGCGCGGAAGCCGCCGCGCGCGGCAGCGGAGCTCACGCGCTTGTCCTGCTCCGCGTCGCGGCCGACGAGCTTGAGCACCTCGCTCAGCGGTCTGTGCTGAGCGTCGGCGCGCTTCCAGCCAGTGACGCGCTCGGCCACCGGGTCCATGAACGTGATGCGCTCCTGCAGGTCGGTCGCGATCACCGCGTCGCCGACGGAGTCGAGCGTCGCCGAGAACCAGCGCTCGCGCTGCTCGAGGCGCGCCTCCAGCTCGTGCTTCTTGAGCGCGACCTCGATCGCGGTCCGCAGATCGCGCTCGTTGAAGGGCTTGAGCAAGTAGCCATGGGGACCCGTCTCCTTGGCGCGCGCCAAGGTCGCCTCGTCGGAGTGCGCGGTCAGGTAAATCACCGGCATTGACCAGCGCTTGCGGATGGCGGCCGTCGTCTGGATGCCGTCCATGCGCCCCGACAGCCGAATGTCCATCAGCACCAGCGCGGGCTGCAGCTGCTCGAGCGCCACCAGCGCCTCGACGCCGCCTTGCGCCGAGCCGACGACCTCGTAGCCGAGGCGCGTCAACGTGCGCACGATGTCCTCACGAACGATGGCTTCGTCTTCGACCACGAATAGTCGCGTCATGCATCCTCAGAAGGGCCCCGCCGCCTGCGCGCGCTCGCCGCTAACGTCTCACACTCTCGAAGGCTCGGGGCCAAAATCCATCATCGACACGCCCAGCGGACGGAAGGTCAGCTCTGCTCGGTGGCGTGCACCACGACTCGCACGGGCTCTTTGATGGAACCCGCCCGGAAATTCTTGATTCGCGCGAGGAAGCTCTCCGTCACCTCGTAGCCGCGCGCGACGAACAGCGTGCCGTTCGTGAGCTTCACGTCCGTCGCGAACAGCATGCCCGGCTTGAGCGCGACCAGAGGCAACTCGTGCACGAGCTCGTCCGTACTCGCCCCTCCGCAGACGTGGAGGGCCGCCTCGAACACGTCGACATCGTAATGGTCGGCCTGCACCTTGAGCGCGGCCTGCGCGCGCGAGCCGGTGAGCCCTTGACCCTCGAGCGTATCGATCTCGATCGCGGCCTTGAGCAGCTGGGCGCCTCGACGCACCAGGCGCCGCTCGCCCGTCAGCTCTGCGTCGCTCTTGCGCAGACCCTCGCGACAGCCACTGAGGATCTGACGTACCACCTCCAGCCGGGGAATGTGGCCGAGCAGCTGCTCCGTCACGTTCGGCGCGCGCTCGACCATGTTTTGCTCTGCCGCCGTCAGCTCCGATCCATAGTAGAGCTTCTCGACCGTCTCGTTGGGGAGAGTGATCGAAGACAGCTGCGATAGCATCGCCGCGACTTCGACCTGCCAGCGCTCCGTCTCTTCGAGCTTGCTCGCGAGCTCCGTGACGCGCTGCTTGATGCGCGTGGCCCGGCCGAAAGCAGCCGGGTTGGTCACGGCCATCACCTCCGACAGCATGCGAATGCTGCCGTGGAGGGTGTGTTCCAGCAGCTCTTGCTCACTGATCAGCAGCCGGTGCAGCTCGGCGCCCGCTTCGACGGTGCGCAAGAGGTCCGGAGGCGGGCAGGGCTTGACCAAGAACCGGAACACGCGGCCGTCGTTGATGGCGCTGATGGCGGCGTCGAGCTCGGCGTAGCCGGTGAGCAAGATGCGGGTGGTGTTGGGGTGAGCGGCGCTGGCCTTCGCCAGAAATTCAGCCCCGTTCATGCCCGGCATGCGCATGTCGGAGATGACCACGGCCGCCTCCGGCTTGCGGTCGAGAAGCTCGAGCCCTGCCTGGCCGCTGGTCGCGAGCTCGACGTCGTAGCGGCGCCGCAAGTGCAGGGCCAGCCCGCCGACCACGTGGGGCTCGTCGTCGACGCAGATGACGCGGGGGCGCTTGGGGGCTTCCTTGGTGCTAGGGCTGTTGCGCTCTTGCATGGCTGTCCTCACGTCGAGCTCGGTAAGCCGCTGCGCCGGGCGAGCGGGGGCGCCAGCGGAATACGGATGACGAACGTCGTGCCCACGCCCAGCTCGGTCTCGAAGTTGATCGTGCCGCGGTGGCGCTTGACGATGCAGTTGTAGGCCATGGCGAGGCCTTGGCCCGTGCCCTTGCCCAGCTCCTTGGTGGTGAAGAAGGGCTCGAACACCTTCGCGCGCGCGGCCTCGGGGATGCCCGTGCCCGTGTCGCCGACGCGGATCTCCGCGCAGCCGTCGACCTCGCCCGTGTAAATCGAGATTTTGCCCTTGTTGCCGCTGCTCCCCACCACGTCGGCGATGGCGTGGGAAGCGTTGACGATCAGGTTCAGCACGACCTGGTTGATCTCACCCGCGATGCAGCGCACGGGCGGCAAGTCGGGGCAGAGCTCCAGATCGACCTCGGCGACGTACTTCCATTCGTTGGTGGCGACGATCACGGTGCTCTCGATCAGGGCCTTGAGGTCCGTCGGCGCGAGCTCTTCACCGCCCGGGTGCGCGAACGCCTTCATCGCGCGCACGATCGTGGTCACGCGATCGACGCCGGCCAGCGAGCGCTCGAGCGTGCCCGGGAGCGCTTCGCAGGCGTACTCGAAGTCGGCGTCGAGCTCGGCTGCTTGTAGCTCTTCGAGCCGCGCGCTGCCGAGGGCGGCCGTTTCGGCGTCCGCGGTGGCGGCTTTGTACAGCTGCAGCAGGCGCAGCAGATCGTCGACGGAGCTCTTGGCGAAGTGCAGGTTGTCGCCGATGAACTGCATCGGCGTGTTGATCTCGTGCGCGACGCCCGCCGCGAGCTGGCCGATCGCGCCGAGCTTCTGCGTCTCCAGCAGTCGGTCCTCCAGCTCTCGTTGCTCGGTCACGTCGCGCACGATGCAGATCGCCTCGTCGTCGTTGCTGCGCACGACGCGTACCTCGTGGTGAATCGCGTGCCCATCCGGCGTGACGCTGGCGATCTTCACCGTCTTGACGCTGTCCGGCACCTGGGTACCGTCGAACAGGAGCGCCTTCGCCAAGCGACGGTACGCTTGGGGATCGGTCAGCACCTCGCTCAGCTTGAGCCCGTCGCGCATGGCGGCGAAGGGGGAGCCTTCGCGTTCGCGGCCGTGCTTGACGCCGGCGATGGTGCCGTCGGCCTGCACGCTGAACAGCGTGTCGGGGAGGGCGGAGACGACGGCGCGCTGGCGGACTTCGCCGCGGGTGCGCTCGTCGATATCCGAGAAGATCAGCACCATGCGGTGCGGGCGATACTCGGCGTCGCGCAGGGCCGTGCCCCGGATCAAGATGTGCCGGAAGCCGTCGCTGCGGTGGCGCATGCGGACGGCGGTCGTGAACGGCCACGCCTGCTCCAGGTGATCCTTCAGCAGCGCGCGCACCATCGTCCGGTCGTCGGGGTGTATCAGCTCCTGCCAGAGCTCGGGCGTCTCGACGGTGGGGCGGGTGCCTTCGTCGTCGAAGCCGAGCAGCAGCTTCCAGCGCGGATTGTAGTCCGCGGTCTGGGTGAGCAGGTTCCAGTCGACGAGCCCGTCTTGGGTCGCGCTGAGGAGGAGCTCCAGCAGCTCGGCCTTGGCCGACGGCTCTTGAGCCGGCTCGCTCATGATAGCAGGGCCCGCGTTTGCACCAGCAGCTCTTGCGCGTCGCGGCGCAGCTGCTGGCGGCTCGCCGCGTCGATGCCGAGGCGCTCCAGCCGCTGCTCGTCGAGCTCAGCCGGCTTGGGTTGAAACGGGGACGGCGCTAGCTCGGCGGCCAGGCGATCCGCCAGGTGCACGACGTCGACGACGTCGGCTTGCTCGTGCTCGATGCGCTCGGGGTGCTCGTGAAACGCCACCGGCTCGAGCACGCTGTGGGGGATGCCCCAGAGCCCGAGCAAGTAGGCGCTCAGCTGGGGGTGATGCTCCTCCGTGCTGGGATCGAGCGCGCCGCGCGCGGCCAACATCAAGTGACCCATGTCGCGCAGCATGCCGGCGACGAAGGCGTCGTCGGCCTTGCGCCTGTCACGCGCGAACCAGCGTCGGCACAGCAGGCCGACGAACAGCGCGTTGACCTGGAACGCCTGCAGCTCATCCCTGTCCAGCGCGCTGCCAGCCGCTTTACTGGCGGCGATGGCTTCCATGGCCAGAGCCAGGTTCCGGAGCGTGAGGGTGCCGAGGTAGCTCGTGGCCTGACGCACGCTGCTCACCTGCCGCGGCAAGCCGAAGAAGGCGGAGTTGACGACTTGAAGCACCTTGGCGCAGAGCGCGGAGTCGCGCTCGACGATGCTCGCGAGCTCATCGATGCTGCAACTGGGGCTGGAGAGAGCTCTCGTCAGCGCAGCGTACGTGCCGGGAGCCGCGGGCAATTGGCTCACGTCGCCGGCCAGCGAGCGCAGCTCGTCGGCGGAGATGATGTCGTTCAGGGCACAGGCGCGCCGCACCACGGCTCTCAGCCCGTCTACGTCGCACGGCTTCGACAGAAATTGGTGCGCGGTGAACACCGTCTTCATCGCGGTCTCGCTGTCGGTTTGCCCCGAGAGCACGATGCGCACCGCGCGCGGTAGCAGCGCCTTGACCTGGCGCAAGAGCTCCGCGCCATCCACGATCGGCATGCGCATGTCGGTGACGATCACGTCGAACGCCGAGCGCTGCACCTCCTCGAGCGCGGCCGGACCCCCGAGCGCGAACACGATCTCCCACTCGCGGCGCTGTTGCCGCAGCACCGCTCGTAGCCCGTCCAAGATGTCTCGATCGTCATCGACGAACAAGATGCGCTTCCTCGCGGCGCCCGCCAGCGGCATCGTGCCCGAGCCGTGCTCGTCCGAAACGGCGGCGAGCGAGGACGTGGACTGCGAAGCCGGTCTATTTGCGCCAGTCATCCCACACCGGCTAACGGCGATGGGCGGCGTCTCCTTTAGAGAATCGGTCCATTTTGCTCACAAAGAGCTGGTTTTGCCGCCCATTTATTTTGGGGGGAGGCCCCTAAAGCGCGGGCTGCCAGAACCGTTCGATAGGACCTGGGACATCATCCGTGGACAAGAAGATCCTGATCGTCGACGACTCGGCCACCGTGCGGCAACAAGTGCGCGCGGCCCTGGCCGACACCGGCTTCGAGGTGCTCGAGGCCGCGGACGGTGTCGAGGGCTTCGACACGATCGTGGCCAAGCCCGATTTGGCGGCCGTCATCTGCGACGTGAACATGCCGCGCCTCGGCGGCCTGCAAATGCTCGAAATGCTGAACGCGAAGGGCAAGGTGCCCGCGCTCCCGGTGGTGATGCTGACGACGGAAGGTCAGCCCGCGCTCATGCAGCAGGCCAAAGCGGCCGGCGCGCGCGGCTGGCTCGTCAAGCCCTTCAAGCCCACGGCCCTCGTCGCCACGCTGCGCAAGCTGACGGCGTAGACAGACTCATGCGAGATTCCAACGATTCTTCGCTCAATCAGCGAGTCTTCGAGTGCGCCAAGCAGCTGTTTGCGGCCTACGACTTGGACGCAACGCCGCGCGAGCCCGAAGCTTTTGCGGCGAGCGATCGCCTGGCGTTTTGCGCCGTCATGGGCTTCGGAGGCAAGGACATGCGCGGCGCCTTGGTCCTGGCCAGCACCCAGGAGCCGCTCGATCGCACCAACCCGGGCGCGCCGGATTCACAGCGCGACTGGATCTGTGAGCTGAGCAATCAGCTGATGGGGCGCGTGAAGAATCGCCTGCTGTCGGTCGGCGTCGAGGTGCACCTCGCTACGCCCGCCGGCCTCAGCGGCAGCAACCTGAGCCCGACGCCCGGCACGCAGCGGGCGGCGCACGTATTCGAAGCTGCAGACGGCTTCATTTGCGTGTGGATCGACGCGGAGTACGCCGAGGGCTTCAAGGTGCCCGAGGTGCCCTCCGTGCCGGTCGATCCCGCCCTGTCGGAGGGCGAGACCGTCCTGTTCTGATCGCTGGCGCTCGCAGCGCTCGCGCGCGTGGCCTGCTCGGAGGCAGGCGCTCGGGCTCACTCTTCGGCAGCGGTGGGCGCCTGCTTGACCCGGAGCTGCACGAGCTGCTCCTGGATTTGCTGAGCGCGAGAGCCATCCACCACGTCGGAGTGGCACGAGGCCTTGTTGCCTTTGCCCGCGCCGACCAGCGTCGCGGTCTTGCTGGCGAGGCGGTGCAGCTCGTCGGCCGGAAGCACGCCGCGCTTCTCGAGGATTTCGCGCTGCTCTGCCGTGAGCGCGGGCGATTTCATGACCTTCTCGCGCGCGAAGCCCTCGGCCTTGCCGGAGGTAAATTCGTTGATCTCTTTGGAGATGCGGACGGAGCACCAGTCGTGCCCGCACATCGCGCAAAAATCAGTGTCGACGTCCAGGTCTTCGTCGTGAAAGGCGCGCGCCGTGTCGGCGTCGAAGGCGAGCTCGAAGTGCTTCTCCCAGTTCAGGGCCGCGCGCGCCTTGGTGAGCGCGTCGTCCCAATCACGGCTGCCCGGGATGCCGAGCGCCACGTCGGCGGCGTGAGCGGCGATCTTGTAGGCGATGCAGCCCTGCTTCACGTCGTCTTTCTTGGGCAAGCCGACGTGCTCTTTCGGCGTGACGTAACAGAGCATGGACGCTCCGTGATACGCCGCGGCAGTGGCGCCGATGCAGCTCGTGATGTGGTCGTAGCCGGGGAACACGTCGGTCACCAGCGGACCCAGGACGTAGAAGGGCGCCCCGTGACACACGCTGCGCTGCAGCTTCATGTTGTATTCGATTTGATCGAACGGCACGTGGCCCGGGCCCTCGACCATCACCTGGCAGCCCTTGCGCCAAGCCTTTTCGGTGAGCTCGCCCAGGGTGTCGAGCTCCGCCAGCTGGGCCTGATCACTGGCGTCGGCCAGGCCGCCGGGGCGCAAGCCGTCGCCGAGCGAGAACGACACGTCGTACTCGCGCATGATGTCGCAGATCTCGTCGAAGTGCGTGTACATGGGGTTCTGCTTGCCGTGCACCAGCATCCACTTGGCGAGCAGCGAGCCGCCGCGGCTCACGATGCCGATCAAGCGCTTTTGCACGAAGGGCAGGTGCTCGCGCAGCACCCCTGCGTGAATCGTGAAGTAGTCGACGCCCTGCTTGGCTTGGTGGATCAGGCCCTGCATGATCTCCGACTCCGTCAGATCCTCGATTTTGCGACCGATGATCATCGAGTAGATCGGCACGGTGCCGATCGGCACCTTCGAGCTCTGCACGATCGCCTCGCGGCACTCGTCCAGGTTACCGCCCGTCGAGAGATCCATGACGGTGTCGGCGCCCCAGCGCACCGACCAGTGCAGCTTCTCGACCTCTTCGTTGGTCGACGACGAGACGGGCGACGCGCCCATGTTGGCGTTGATCTTGGTCTTGGTAGCGCGCCCGATCGCCATCGCGTCGAGCCGAAAACCCAGGTGCACTTTGTTGGCGGGGATGATCAGGCGACCGGCCGCGACCTCGACGCGCACCTGCTCGGGCGTGAGGTGCGGCTCGCGTTCGGCCACGCGCTTCATCTCCGGGGTGACGACGCCGAGGCGGGCCGACTCGAGCTGAGTCACGGGCGAGAAGCCTGAGGGAGCGACCGCTCGGTCTCCAGCGCGCTGCCAGCCGGCGGGCAGAAAATCCCAGGCCGTCAGCTCGCTGGGAGCTGGCATGCCGGGGGTATCGGGGGAGGAAAAGCTGAGCGCCTTGCCGATGGCGGCCGCGTTGGCGAACGAGCCCGGGTTGGTACCTTCACGGGCGCTCGACGGATTGGCAGCGCCACGTAGGGGGAGGATTCTTGGTGCCATCAGTTTGGTTCTCTCTTCGAATGAGGGAACGCCGCCGAAGGGCCTGGGCGACGCTTCCCTACGCCGGTGCAAACCGGATCAGGTTCAACGGGTGCTTCTCAGCGGTCCGCAGGCAACCGCGCCCCGAGCGACGGGCGGACCCTAGCACAGCGCGGAAGGCCGGCGCGCACTATCGTCGCATCGTCGCCGGGAGGCCGCGCCGCCGCCGGAGCGCCCGGCGGCGAAGACAGCGTGCCCGGTCAGGGCTTCGCCGCCTCCGCAGGCAGCAGCCGCGGGTAGAACCAGCCGGTGACGGCCGCTACCCACGCACCGGCGGTGAGCAGGCCCCCCAGCACGTCCGACGGGTAATGCACTCCGAGGTAAACGCGTGAAGCGGCCACGCCCAGCATCAAGGACAGCCCGACCACGCCCGCGACGATGCGAATCGCCAAGCGTAGGCGCATCGCGACCACGAGCATCACCAGCGCGCCGACCACCCCGGCCGTGCCGAAGGTATGCCCGCTGGGAAACGAGAAGGACTCGGGAGGGCCGACGATGTAGCGCAGCGCCGCGTCGGGCCGCTCTCGCTGGAAGAACAGCTTGAGCAGCGTGCCCGACGTAGCGGCGCCGAGCGCGCACGTGGCGAGGTAGCTGGCCTCCCAGCGCCGTCCTCGCAGCAGCAGCCCGAGCACGATCGCTGTGCAAATCGTCGTGAGCGTCGCGAACGAGCCGAGCCACGTGAGCAGCAGCATCGGCCTGTCCCAAGCGCCGCGTCGCTGCGTGAGCCAGCCGCTGAGCGCTCGATCAAACGGCGACAGCCGTTCTGAGCTCATTTCGTGAGCCAAGCTGACGAACGCGAGGGTGGCGAGACACGAGAGCCCCAAGCTCCACACGTGTCGCGCCGCAAAGCGTGGCAGCCGCTTGAGCTCAGCGCCCACGTCTCGCCACGAGCAAAGCTCGCCTCAAATGCGGTGTCCCGACAGGAATAGCACCAGCACTACCACCAAGAGGAGACCCGCCGGTGACCATCCGACATAGCCGAAGCGCGAATGACCGAGGCCGCCGAACACGAGGGCCAAAACCAGGATGAGCAAGAGCAAGGTCAGCATGGGATGACTTCTTTCTGTCAGGCGCGGAGACCGCGTGCGGGAGCGAGTTGCAAGAGCGCTGCCAAGCCAGAAAGCCGTAAAATCAGACAATTGGGCCGCGGGGCGCCCGGCAGGTGAGCACGGGCGCTCAGTGGGGCGTGGCGCGGCGGGTCAGCCCGCACGCCAAAGCTGGCCGCCGCGAGGAAGCTGACTATGCTGCGCGCCGTGCGCCACTTGCCGCTCGCCGAACGCTTGCCCGCCGAGCCTCCGCGCGTCTCGCGGGCGCAAGCGTTCGGACTGCTGCCGGAGGAGCTGCGAACGCTCGGGCTGAGCGCCCCCGAGGCGACCTTCGAACGGCTGCAGCGGCCGTGGCTGTGGCAGCGCGGCGCCCCCGCCTCGAGCCGGGCCTCTGCCCCCGTGCTCGCGGAGCTGGGCGTCGAGCTGCCTCGCTTGGTCGAGCAGCACGATTCGCTCGACGGGTCCACCAAGCTCGCGCTGGCGTTCGCTGCCGATCGCGTCGAGGCGGTGCACATGCCACGCGCCATCGGCGGCGGGCGCGTCACGCTGTGCATCTCGAGCCAGGTAGGCTGCGCGATGGGCTGCACCTTCTGCGCGACGGCCAGCATGGGCTTCGAGCGCCAGCTGAGCGCCGGTGAGATCGTCGCGCAGGTGCTGGCGGTGGTGGCCGCGCGCGGGCCTCGGCACCCCAGCCAGCTCACCTTGGTCTTCATGGGTATGGGCGAGCCGCTGCACAACCTGGCCGAGGTGTCGCGGGCGGTGCGCGTGCTGTGCCACCCGCGCGGTCTCGGCTTGTCTCCCAAGCGCATCACCGTCTCGACCTCCGGCCTCATCCCGGAGATCGACGCGCTCGGGGCGCTACCGCTGCGCCCGCTGCTGGCGCTCAGCCTGAACGCGACGACCGACGACGTGCGGCGCGAGCTGATGCCGGTGAACAAGCGCTATCCCCTCGCCGAGCTGCGCGCGGCGCTGCGGCGTTACCCGCTGCGTCCTCGCGAGCACGTGACCATCGAGTATGTTCTGCTCCGCGGCGTCAACGATACTGACGACGACGCGCGGCGCCTCGCCGACTTCTGCCAAGCCTTCCCGCACAACATCAACCTGATACCCTTCAACGAGCATCCGCTGTCCCGGCTGCGCGCTCCGCTCGACGCCGACGTCGATCGCTTCGCGCGCGCCGTCTTGGCGCAGCGACCGAGCTTGCTGACCGTGCGTCGCTCGCGCGGCCGCGACGTGCAAGCAGCCTGCGGACAACTCGTACAAAGCTGAGCGGTCCCCGAAGTGCTTTCGAAGATACTGCTCGCGGCGTTGCTCGTCCTCCTGGCCAGCAAGTATGGGCTGCGCACCAAGCTGAGGCGGCTGAAGCCTCAGCTCGACCGCGCCGTGAACTTCGTGATCATCGGGCTAGTCGTGATCTACCTGGGTCAGGCGCTGTGGTGGCTGACCCAAGGGCGACCGAACTGACGATGCCGAAGGGACGTCAGTTCGGCATTCTCGGCAGGCTGCAATCGATGAACCAGGCTGAAATTGGCCGCCCGCTGAGCGTCAGCAGATGGTCCTTGCGGCCGAATGACCGCCGTCCCACAAGTGCCCACAATGACGCTGGCCCACTTACCCGATGGCTCTCCCGCGGCGCATGAGCCGACTCCCGATTCCGGTGATCTGCGCGTGAGTCAGAAGACGGCGTTCGAGAGCGGCATCCCCCCGGCTCGTGAGCGTTTGGTGCGTGCCGGTGAAGCTGACGCTGCCCTCGATCAGCTCGAGCTGGTGCTGGTCGAGAGCACGCGCGCCGAAGCCAACCTCGGGCTCTTACTGCGCGGGCTCAAGCACCTCACGGCCGGCGCGAGCGCGGCTCAAGAAGCCAACACCGTGCTCATGCAAGAGCTCGAGTCGCTGCGCGGGCGCATGGCGAAGGCCTACGAGAACGAGAGCCTCTTGCAGCAGCGCGTCCACTCGCTCGAAAATGCCCTGGACGTGGCGGCCCGCGAGCGCGAAGCGTGGCTGGTTCAAGAAGATGCGTTCTTGGTCGCCCTGCTCGACGAGCACGAGCAGAAGGTGTTCGACATCGAGCGCACCCACGAGCGCCGCCTCGGCGAGCTCGACTTGACGCTCGACGAGCTACGCCAGCAGCGCGATAGCGCTCGGGCCGAGGTGCTGCGCGTGACCTACGAGCGCGACGCGGCGGTCGCGCTGCTCAACGAGCCGATCGCGAGCGCGGAGGCGGCTCCGACACCACTCTTGCCGTCGTCGTCGTTATCGCCGTTGCCACCCGCTTCGTCCTCCGAGTCCTCGGCGCAGCGCGTGGCCTTGGCCGGGGTGAAGCTGACGAAGGCCGCGGTGCGCTCGTCGCCCGAAGCCTCGAGTCGCCCGCCGAGCGGCTATTCGCTACGAAGCTCGGAGATCGCCGAAGAGCGCCTCCACTCGAGCGCTCCCAGCGCCGGGTCGGGGTCTGCCCGTCTCGATGGCGACGGCGCTGGCGCGCCGAGCGCTCCGAGCGCCGCGCCGCCCAGCGAGTAGGTTGCGCGCGGGACCTTGGCGTGGGCGAAAAATCCGCCGCCGGACGCACACGCTGGCCTGGGGCCGCGTTGCTTGCCAAGATGATGCGGCATGGAGCTTCCGGACCAACGCACGCTACGCGAGCTGGTGCAGCGCTACGGCTCGATCATCGAGCGCTTCGGCGACGACATCGGGTCGCGCCCGATGGTGCTGCCGACGAATCAGTTCTTTCCGGACCGCTTCACGGGTGACCTGCCGTCGGTCGCGCGCCTGCTGGAGCGCATGCAGGGGCACGCGGGCATGGCCGACATCCCGATCTCGGTCGGCGTCTTGGGCGCGGACGCGCTCAGCGGCGCTTGCGGCAGCGGTGGCTGTGGCAGCTGCGCGGCCCCCAGCGTCTCGCCCGCGACCGCGGCGGCGCGCTTGGTGGACCTGGGCGATGGCTGGCGCATCCACATCGACCCGGCCGAGGCCGGTAACCCCGTCGTGCTCACGGCGGCGCTCGCACGCGCGCTCGGTCACGTGTTCTTGCTCGAAGAGACCTCGCCGGAGCGTCCGATCGAAGAGCCGCTCGAGGTGACGGTCGAGCTGACGACGGTGGCCCTCGGGCTCGGTACGCTACTGCTCGCAGGCTCCTACCTCTATCAAAAGAGCTGTGGCGGTCCGAACGTGGCGTGCTTGACGGCGCTCGGGGTAGGGGAGCTGTCGGTGGCGTTCGCCCTGTTTACGCGCCACACCGGCGGCAGCCTGCGCCGCGCGCGGGCCGAGCTCGACGCCACCCAGCGCGATCAGCTGAGCGAGGCCGAGACGTGGCTGCTGTCGAATCCGAGCATCTCCGAGCTGCTCGCGCGTGATCCGCTACGGCTCGCGCTGGGCGACTTCGAGCTGTCGGCGTCGAAATCCTGGATGGCGCGCTTGCTGGGCGGCCTCGTGCCGTCGGGCCGCGCTTCCGCCGTCTCCTGAGCAACATGCACGAAGACGCGCAGCGCTCGAGCCGGCTCCAGCGGCAGCTGTTCAACGAGATGCGCGACACCTGTCGTGACTACGAGCTGCTCCGCGCAGGCGATCACGTGATGGTGGCGCTCAGCGGCGGCAAAGACAGCTACACGCTGCTGTGCGTCTTGAGCCAGCTCGTGCGCGCGCACTACCCCCGCGTCCGGCTGACCGCGGTGCACCTCGACCAGCGTCAACCCGGCTACGACGGCGCGCCGTTGCGGCGCTACTTGGAGCAGAGCGGGCACGCCTTCGAGATCTTGTCGGAGGACACCTACTCGGTCGTCGTCGATCAGCTGGGGCAAGGCCAGACCTACTGCTCGCTGTGCTCGCGCCTGCGCCGCGGCATCTTGTACACAGCGGCCGAGCGCCTCGGCTGCAACAAGCTCGCGCTCGGACATCATCGCGACGACGGGCTCGAGACGTTTCTGATGAACCTCTTCTATTCCGGCAAGCTCCAGGCCATGCCCGCCGGTTACACCACCGACGATGGCAAGCTGCAGGTCATCCGTCCGCTGATCGGCTGCGCCGAATCCACCATCCGCGAGTTCGCCGAGCTGCGCGATTTTCCGATTCTGCCGTGCAATCTGTGCGGCTCCCAAGCGGGCCTGAAGCGCGAACGAATGGCGGAGCTGCTCGCCGAGCTCGAGCGCGAGGCCCCCCACGTTCGCGCGGTGATGGCCAACGCGCTCAGCAACGTGCGCCCGACGCACCTGCTCGACCGCGAGCTGTCGCAAGCGTGGGCCGAGCGCCCCGCGCACGTTCGCCCCACAGCCGTCAAAGAGCGCTCCGCCGCGCACCACCGTGCCTTGCCGGTCTTCAGCGACAGCGCCGGTGCTCTCGTCAAAAGTCGTGCAGTCGAGGATGACCTGAGCTAGCGGTAGAGCGCATGGGCGTTCGCGGTCAACGCTGCTTCGACGAAGCGAATCGACTGGGCGGGCTCGTCGCCAAGCTCAGGTTGGCGTCGCTCACTCAGGTCACGTCTACCGAAGCCGCGACCCGCCAAGATACGCCCGAGCTGACGGCCAAGCTCGAGGCCGCGCTCGTGACGGTGCGCTCCGAGTTCGGTAGCAGCAAGGTGAGCCCTGCGCCGACCCACGGCGACGAGCCGGCAGCGAAGGCGGCGGTCGCCAAGGAGAACGAGACGCTACGGCGCTATTTGGCCAGCATCGCGGATCTCTTCTCGCAGCGCTGCCTGTTCGTCGGCGACGTCACCGCGACCTCGCGTCGCATGACGGAGGCGGCCGCTTTCGCGCTACCGGTCGAGCGCGTGAGCGTCTGGTTCCTCGCCGACGACCGCGGAAAGCTCGTCTGCGCGGACTTGTTCGAGCGCACCAAGGCGACTCACGTCAGCGGCGCGCAGCTGTTCGCCGAGGATTTCGCGCCGTATTTCGAGGCCCTCGCTCACGAGCGCACCATCGCCGCCGAAGACGCCAACACGGATCCACGGACGCGCTGCTTCTCTGCGAGCTACCTGACGCCGCTCGGCATCGGGGCCTTGCTCGATGTTCCGGTGTGGACCAAGGGCAAAATGGTCGGTGTGATTTGCTGCGAGCACGTGGGCGGAAGGCGCCCTTGGTCGCGCGACGAAGAGACCTTCACCTACCTGCTCTCGAGCCTGCTCGCGGTGGCGCTCGAGCAGGGCGCCTGAGCGCGTCGCGGCTCGGGTGCAGCCGCGCAGCGCGGCTCAATTCCGAAAAATTAGCGTCGGGCGCTTCGAGCGCGTCTGTTATCGTTGGCGATCGGTGCACCCCCCGCCTGGTCAAGTCTACGGTTTTCGCTGCGTGCGCTGCGGCCACGCGCTCGACGTGCCGAGCGACGTAAGGCTCATGCACATCGACTGCCCCTCCTGCGGGCAAGACAATTTTCTTCCGCCTCACATCGTGCAGGCGCGCCAGCGCCAATACGAGCTCGATCAGCGGCACCTCGCGCTGCACCTGCAGGAGCAAGAGCGCGCGCGGCAGGCGGCCGAGCGTGAGCGAGTCCGCAAGCAGGGCTCGCAGCGCTTACTGATTTGGCTGGCGGCCGGGGGGGTGCTGTTCTTTGCGCTGTTCGGCAGCTGCCTCGCCATCGGCTACTACGCCACCAAGAGCGAAGAAGAGGAGCAGGCGCGCGCCGCGGATCCGAAGCTCAACGGGCAAGCGGCGCTCTTGGCGCGAATGGCCGAGCTGCGCGAGAAACAAGGCTGTAGCCGGATTTTGGTGCAGCCCCGCACCCACGCCAAAGAGACGAGCAGCGTCGCCCTCGACATGGTCAAGAACGACCACTGCGTGCACGTGATGGGCATGACCGCGACCGGCGCCAAGCTCAGCATGCGCTACGAAGGCAGCGTCGCGCTCACCCAGCCACTACCCGCGTCCGCGTCGATCGTCGACTATCGCCTGTGCGCCTCGGAGTCGGCGACTCACACTTTCAAGATCGACGCCGTGCCCGCCGAAGCGTTCACGACGGCCGCGCTCGAGTGCCCCCGCTTGCCCGCAGAAGGTGGCGCCCGCTCCGGTCCCGACGACCCGCAGAAGACGGGCAAAGAGCGCGTCCAAGCCATGGTCGATGAGCTCGTGAGGAACGGCTGCAAGCACATCGTCGCCGCGCCGAAGGTCACGCGCTACGATCAAAGCATCGACATCACGTCGCCGAAGAACCCGCCCTGCTACAATTTCCTGGCTGCGAGCTTCTTCCCCGACGTCGAGCTGCGCGTCGCGCTGACCGATCCGCGCGGCAACAAGCTGCCGGTGCCGGAGCCCGCCTCGAAGGTGCGCGTCGAATACTGCGCTACCGCGGCCGGCAAGTATCGGCTCGAGGTCTCGCCCAGCACCGGCGACTACTTCGCGACCGCCGGCGTCGACTGCGATCGCTTCGGGCCCGAGGGGTTGAAGCGCCTGAAGAGCCTGGGAAATTAGCCGGCTGTGCGGCCTGTCACGCCGCGCGAAACGCCGCCGGATCCCCTCAAGACCGCGCCCTTTCAGCCGTTCCGACTTGCCAGGAGCACCGCCTGTCCGGTTCGTCGAGCGCCGCCAAGAAGCCACCGTCCGCAAGCGACGAGGTCGCCGACTACGCTGATTTCAGCTCGACCGCCGTTGTCGAGCCGGGCGTTTCGGGGACGCCGCGCTACGTGGAAGGCTCGGTCGTCGCCCAGAAGTACCGCTTGGTGCGGGTGCTCGGTGAAGGTGGCATGGGCGCGGTGTGGGTCGCACAAAACCTCACGCTGGGCGTGCAGGTCGCGCTCAAGCTGATCCGCTCCGAGATCGAAGGCAAGGTCGACGGACTCTCCGAGCGCTTGCTCACCGAAGCACGCGCGGCGGCGTCCGTCGGGCACCCTGCGATCATTCAAGTCTTCGATTTCGGGCTCACCGAGCACCAGGAGCCGTTCATCGCCATGGAGCTGCTCCACGGCGAGAGCCTATCGCAGGTGCTCAAGCGTCGTGGTCGCGTCGCGGCTGGTCGCGCGGTGCGCACGATCCTGCCCGTGATCGAGGCGCTGGTCGTCGCGCATCAGCGCGGCATCGTGCACCGCGACCTCAAGCCCGACAACATCTTCCTCGCGCAGCAGGCCAACCGGGTGCAGCCCAAGGTGCTCGACTTCGGCATCGCGAAGCTGAGCGAGGGCTTCTCCGCCAACCTCACCTGCGAAGGTACGGTGCTGGGCAGCCCTGCGTACATGTCGCCCGAGCAGGCGCGCGGGGAAATGGACGTGGATTTCCGCACCGATATGTGGGCGCTGTGCGTCGTGCTCTACGAGATGATCGTCGGCGCGCACCCCTTCACGGGCGCCAACTGGCACGGCCTGATGTGGGCCATCATGGAGGGCAAGCCCAAGCCCTTCGCGGAGCACGGAATCGCCGAGCCTGCGCTGTGGGCCATCCTATCGCGCGGCTTGTCGAAGGAGCGCGAGCAGCGCTGGGGCTCGATGTTCGAGTTCGGTCAGGCGCTGGCGCTGTGGTTGATCGACCAAGGCGTGACGCGCGACATCTGCAACTCCTCCCTGCGCTCGAGCTGGCTCGAGCGCTCGGCGCACTCGGCGGTGATGAGCTCGTTCTTCCCGTCCGACGCGCCGGGCAGCAGTGACGCGCAGCCGGGCGTCGCCGCAGCTGCGCGCGTCGCTCCGCCCGCGCCGGCTCCGCACAGCGATCCGCTCGGCTTCCGACTCGCGAAGGCGGCGGGGCGAGACGTCGCGGTCGTCGACTCGAAGAGCCGTATCCGCCGCTCCTTTGGCGCCAAGCGCCCCTCGCAGACGCCCAGCCCGACCTCGAAGGCTTGGCTCGTCATCACGGTGCTGGGCGCGGCCGCGTCGTTCTCGGCGGCGCTGGCCTTCAGCTCGTCGAGCCAGCCCAAGCAGACCGCCGTCGCCGACGAAGACGACGCCACTCCGAACGTGGTGGTGCGCCAGCCGTCCAAGAACCTCGGCATCGGGACGCGCCGCGACCTCTTGCCAGGTGCCGTTCCGCTGCCGTCCGTCTCCCTCCGCGAAGAGCTCGACTCGCTTCATGAAGCGCGCGCGGTCGCTCGCGCGGCGCTCAGCGCCAAGAAGCCCAGCCCCAAGGCCCCGATTCGCTCCAGCAGCAAGAGCCCGGCTTCGGACTTGAAAGATCCTTTCGCCAAGGTCGATTGAGACGGTCGATTCGAAAAGGCCGATTGAAAAGGCCGATTGAATACGGCGGTCGGAAAGGTCGCTTCAAAACCCAGCCTTGCCAGCGGTCGGGGGACGGCCCAAAGTCGCGGGATGACTTGGCGTGCTTCTGCCGTGCTGGTGACGTTGGCGCTGGGCGCGCTCGGCTGCGGTGGAGGCCCGAGCCGCGCGGCCGCGACCCCCACGGCGGCGGCCGCTCAGCGCCTCGAGGGCAGCTGGCGCCTGCTCACGTTCCAGCCGAACCTCGCTTTCGAGGAGCCGCTCCAGGGGCTGCTCGAAGCGCAGCTGCGGACCCTGACCATCCGCTTCTCGGGTGGTGAGTTCACCGCGACCGGTCCGAGCGTCGACACCAGTGGTCGCTATGAAATCATCGACGCTTCAGGCGATAGCCTCGGCGGGCGGGTGTACGATCGCGCCGGCGCCGGCTACGGCATCACCGGCAACTTCGTTGGCTCCCAGCTCCGTTTCACGAGCACGGATTCTCCGTGGGCGGGTCAGGGCGTGCTGGAGCGCACGCAGTAGTCGAACTCTGTTCGCGTTAGCGCGTGAGCTTCGTTGCCTCAGCAGACCGTTGTCGCTCGAGTCGGTGCTCCCAGCGCGCTTCCCACCGGCCTAAAGTAGTCCATTGCGCGTGGAAACCACTTCCAGAATAATCTCGAAATAGGAATGTGGGACCGGTACCAGAAGCGGCTTTCTCAGCTACAATGAGCGTTCTTGGTGCGCGCGTGTGGGCTGCTCGCGCACCTGCTTTTCAAATCACGAGGTAATTCCATGGTTGCGCGGAACATTCGGGCGGTCGCCCTGAGCATCATGAGCGCGTTGGCGGTCGCCGCTCCGGCCACCGCTCAGGTCTTCCAAACCGACGCCGCGATGACCCCGCTCCCGCAGCCAGTCGGAGAGAGCGAGCTCAAGCTCCTTTCCGACTCTTGGGGCCACACCGCGACCATGACGTCGTGGAAAGATCCCGAAGGCAACGACGTCAATCCGCCCATCGTCTACGGTGAGTACTACGCGCCGCCGATGTTCCCCCAGTTCGAGGATGGGGATGCCATCACGCTGCAGGGCTTGTTCAAATGGCGCCGCGAGAACATCGATCCGGTCAACGACGCGAAAACGGCGCCGGGCTACTTCTCCCCCGCCTGCGGCTTCCAAGGCCAGCTGCTGCTGATGGGCGGCAACTGCAAGGTCGCGTTCGGTTGGTACAACGTCGAAGATCCGAACAGCACCACGCCGCCCTCCGCCGACGAAATCTACGAGTTCATCCCGAACGATCCGGCGTACCTCAACTGCTTGGACGAGAACGGCGGCCCCAAGGCAGACGGCTTCTGCCCGCTCGCTTGGGATAACTTGAGCCCGCGCAACCTGTCCATCAAGCAGTGGACGCCCAAGGCCTTCGACTCGGGCAACATCAAAGAAGATCCTCGCTACAAGGGCAAGTACGTCGGCTTTGCGCTCATCGGTAACCCCGCTCTGAGCTGCAAGGCCAACAAGTACTCGATGTACGAGCACAACACGAAGAACTCAGAGGGCAAGCCCTGGGTGGCGACGCTCATCTATCAATCGACGGTCGATCCGGAAGGCTTTTACATGGCCTTCGAAGACCTGCCGATGACCCCCGCCGATTGGCGCGAGTCGGGCGGCATGTACAAGAACGACGGCGACTTCAACGACTTCGTATTCTATGTATCCGGTATCAGCTGTTTGGGCGGCGGCATGCCGTGCACGGTTGCGGATCAGCAAGGCGCCTGCTCGCTCGGTCGAACCGACTGCGCGGTGGAGGGGGCGATGGGCATGTGTCGTCCGATCACGCCCGCTCAGCCCGAAAAGTGCGACAACGTCGACAATGATTGCAACGGCGCGGTCGACGATGGCGAAGGGCTCTGCCCCGGCACGCAGGTCTGCGACAAAGGCACCTGCGTGGACGCTTGCGGCACCGGTGAGTTTCGCTGTGACCCCGGCTTCACCTGCAAAGAGGGCCGCTGCATCTCCGACGATTGCGCCCAGGTCGTGTGTGAAGCTGGTCAGATCTGCCGCGCCGGCGTGTGTAAAGCTGCTTGCGACGGCGTGATCTGCCCGGCTAGCCAAGAGTGCCAGCTCGGTCGCTGCGTCGACCCGTGCGCCGGTATCACCTGCAGCGGCGGCAAGGTGTGCGAGCGCGGCCTGTGCGTGTCCGACTGCAAGTGCCGCGGCTGCGCCGAAGGCCTCGAGTGTGCGGCCGACGGCCACTGCGTCGATCCGAAGTGCGTGGGCGTGACCTGCAAAGAGACCGAGCGCTGCGACGCGGGCACTTGCGTCGACTTGTGCACCGGCGTCGTGTGCCAAGACGGCGCTACCTGTATCGACGGAGCCTGCATCCAAGGCACGGGCGGCACCGGCAGCGGCACCGGTGGCGACCTCTCGTTCGCGGGCACGCTGAACTTGGGCGGCAGCAATAGCAACAACCCCGGTAGCGGCGGCGCGAAGAACGGCGGTTCGGGGCGCCCCCGCACCAGCGAGGCGCCCGGCTGCGCTTGCGAAGTGGCGGGCGGCCGCGCCTCGAACGCGGCGTTGCTCCTCGCCCTCGTGGGGCTCGGCGTGGCCACGGGGCGTCGACGCCGGCGCGCCGCCTGATTCGCTTCACATCCACCATGGCGGCGTCTAGAGTCCGCCGCCATGGCGATGACCACGACCTCGAGCGGCCTCTCGTACGAAGACACCAAGCCGGGCACCGGCGCCTCGCCCGCCACCGGCCAGACGTGCGTGATGCACTACACGGGCTGGCTGTGGGTGAACGACGCCAAGGGCGCGAAGTTCGACAGCTCCCTCGATCGCGGGCGTCCGTTCTCGTTCCCGCTCGGTCAAGGCCGCGTGATCAAGGGCTGGGACGAAGGCGTCGCCTCGATGAAGATCGGCGGCCAGCGCACGCTGCTCATCCCGCCGGCGCTCGGCTACGGCGCCGCAGGCGCCGGCGGCGTGATCCCCCCCAACGCGACGCTGCTGTTCGAGGTCGAGCTGCTCGAGGTCAAGTAGTCGAGCTGCGCTTCGTCTCGAGCTCTTCCCAGCGCGCCGTGAGCCGCTCGGCCTCGGCGCGCGCGGCTTCGATATCGCGATTCAGCGCCGCCACGTCGGTGCCGCTCGCGTAGGTGGCAGGGTCCGCGAGCTTGGCCGTGAGCGTCGCTGCGCGCGTCTCGGCTTCGTCGATCTTGTCGGGCAGGCCTCCGAGCTCGCGCTCTTCGACGTTCGAGAGCGCCTTCTTCTTAGAGGTCGGGCGCGGCGCGGGCGCGGCTTTCGCGGCGGGTGCCGCCTTGGCTTGGGCCTTGCGAGCGTCACGCGCCTCGGCGCGCAAGCGCCGGAACTGCTCGTAATTGCCGGGGTAGTGGATGACGGCGCCGTCCTCCTCGAAGGCGAGGATGGAGCTTGCGACGCGGTCGAGGAAGTAGCGGTCGTGGGTCACGATCAGCGCCGTGACGCCGAAGTCGAGCAGCATGCCCTCGACCGCGCCGAGCGTCGCGACGTCGAGATCGTTGGTGGGCTCGTCGAAGAGCACCAAATTGGCGCTTTGGCGCAGTAGCCGCGCGAGGGCCACGCGGGCGCGCTCACCGCCCGAGAGCGAGCCTACAGGCTGCCGTTGCTTGTGGCTGTCGAAGGCGAAGCGCTCGAGGTAGCTGCGCGGATCGATCACCTCACCGCCGAGCTCGATGCGCGATTGATCGCCGGTGACGTTGTCCCAGATCGATTTCGAGTCATCGAGGCCGCTGCGCTTCTGGTCGAAGTAGGCGACCTTGGTGTTCTTTCCGAGCTTGGCCTCGCCCGCGTCGAGCGGGTGCTGGCCCAAGATGGCGCGCAGCAGCGTCGTCTTGCCGGCGCCGTTCGGGCCGACGATGCCGATGCGGTCGCCCTGCATCACGAACAAGCTCAGGTGCTCGATGAGCTTGCGACCGGCGATCGAGAGCGAAGCCTCGCGTAGCTCGAGCAGGGTCTTGCCCGCGCGGGAGACGTCGAGCTCGAGGTTGACCTTCTGCTCTTGCTTCGGTTTCGGCGCCTTGAGCGCGGCCTCGGCTCGGTCGATGCGGGCCTGCGACTTGGTGGTGCGCGCTTTGGGCATACGGCGCAGCCACTCCAGCTCGCGACGCAGGAAATTCTGGCGGTTTTGCTCGGCTCGCGCGACGTGCGCGAGCCGCTCCGCTTTCTGCTCCAGGTAGCGTTCGTAGCCGCCGTCGTAGCTGAAGGCTTCGCCGTCCGCGACCTCGACCGTGCGCTGCGCGACGTTGTCGAGCAGGTAGCGATCGTGGGTGACGAGCAGCACCGCCCCCGGGAACTCGTCGATCAGATGCTGCTCGAGCCACTCGATGGTCTCGGCGTCGAGGTGGTTCGTCGGCTCGTCGAGAATGGCGAGATCGGGCCGCGACACGAGCAGGCGCGCGAGCGCCACGCGTCGTTGCTCGCCGCCGCTCATTTCTCGGACGAGGCCCTCGGGGCGGCGCACGCCGAGGTGGCCGAGGACGGCACGCACGCGGTGCAGCTGATCCCACCCGCCGAGCCGCTCGACTTCCTCTGCGGCTGCCGCCTGCTCTTCGAGCAGCTTGTTCGAATCGCCCGCGCCTTCCCCGAGCGCGGCGCTGGCGGCGGCGTGACGCGCGACCGCGTCGTTCCATGCCGCGAGGCCGCGCATCACGGCCTGCTCGGCCGTCAGCTCGCCCTCGAATGTCGGGACCTGCTCGAGGTACTCGATGCGAGCGCCGCGCCGCCGGGCGATGGTGCCGCCGTCCGGCGTCTCCACGCCGGCGAGCAGCTTACCGAGCGTGCTCTTGCCCGCGCCGTTGAGCCCCACGACGCCCACCCGCTCCCCCGGCTCGATGATCAGATCGGCAGAGCGGAGAACTACATGATTCCCATAGCCTTTTTGCAGGCCGTGCGCGGCGACGATAGACAAGCGGCGCGAGCCTAGCGC
Source organism: Pseudomonadota bacterium (assembly GCA_023431345.1). Taxonomy (GTDB): domain Bacteria; phylum Myxococcota_A; class Polyangia; order Polyangiales; family Polyangiaceae; genus PMG-095. The sequence continues at coordinate 65,198 of JAEYWK010000201.1, read as the reverse complement.
GCCTGATGGCCGGACGTCAGGGCTTGACCGAGCGATTGGTGGCCGAGACGCACGCCCATGCTCGGGTGCCGCTTCACCAGCCCCTGCAGGCTCGCGAGGCTGCGAGCGCTCTCGGGTACGTCGCTCGAAAAGCTCCCGGGCTCCACGCCGTGCTGCCAGCCCCAAGACGTGTGGCACGCGTCGCCCGTGAGCAGCACCGGGCCGCGTGGGGTGCGGGCCACGTAGGCGGTGCTGCCCGGCGTGTGTCCGGGTACGTGCAGCGCCCAAAGCGAGCCGTCCCCGAGCACGTCGAGCACGCCTGCGAAGCGACGCTCCGCATCGGGCTCGAACTGCCACTCGGCCAGCGCCGCGTGGCGCTGCAGCGCGCGATCCGCGATGGGCCGTGTGAACAGGTTCAGCGCGCCGTGGGCGCGGGCTTCGCCGGGGCCGACGAAGATGGGCGTGCCCCGCGGCACGTCGCGCAGGCCCATGATGTGATCGAGGTGCAGGTGCGTCAGCAGCACGGCGGAGAGGGGCTGACCTTGCCGGGCCAGCCACGTCGCCAAGTCGACGTGCACCCGCAGCGTGTCGAGGCCGGCGAGCCGCGCCGTCATGCCGCTCACGAGCGCGTGCTCGGGGTCGCTCACGAACGCCCGCTCGACGCCGGTGTCCACGATGAACAAGCCCCGCGTCGGATGGCGCAGCGCATGGAAGTAGAGGGTGATCGGCTCCGGGTGGCTCTCGAGCTTTGCCGCCTTCGCTCGGGGATGCTCCAGGTTGAGCATGCCCTCGAGCGGTACCTGCCAGCTGGCGGCGGCCACGCTCTCGACCTCGATCGGCCCTGGAGCGTCCAGAGCAGCCTCGAAACGAGAGGCCGATGCCGGCGTTCCCCAACGAGCGTCGCCCGCGGGGTGACCCGTCACGACGCAACCGGAGGTGGCCAAGGTCGCGCTGCCAAGCGTGCAAATAGCGGTAATTAATTGGAAAAATCGGGTATGCATGGGTCTCTCTCCCGGCGCCTTCAGCGCCATGGGTCAGACTTAAGCCATGCACAATCAGATGGGGACTGGCTAAGATCGGATGTTACCATCCGAACGTGGATGTTAGCTGGGACGACGTTCGGCTGTTTTTGACCATCGCGGAGCGCGGCAGCCTGACCGAGGCTGCTCGCCAGTTGCGCATCGGCCAGCCCACGGTGAGCCGCCGCCTCGCCGAGCTCGAAGAGCGACTCGGCTACACCTTGTTCGAGCGCAGCGTGGAGGGGACGTCGCTCACGACCGCGGGGGAACGCTGGCTCGAGCCGGCGCGACGCATGGCGGAGTGGGCCGGCGAGCTTACGCTGGCGGCCGAGCACGCCCCGGCAGCGCCGAGCGGCGTGGTGCGGATCACGGCGCCGCCGGCGATCGCGTTCGACTTCCTGGCGCCGTTCGCGCGCCGCGTGCGTGACCGCTACCCTCACATCGAGCTGTCCGTGCTCGCGCGCGTCGAGTACGCCGACCTGACGCGACGTGAAGCCGATATCGCGCTGCGCATGCGCGCCCCCACGCAGCGCGACCTCACGCAAGTGTTCGCGCTGACTCACAAGAACGACGCCTTCGCGAGCAAGAGCTACGTCGCGGGGCTGCCGCCGTGCCCGAAGCTCGGCGACATCGGCTTCATCGCCTGGGCGCCGCCCTTCGAGCAGTTTCCGCCAAACCCTCAGCTTGCCGCGCAGATCCCCCATTTCAAGCCGGTTTTTAGCTCCGACGACTACACCGTGCAGCGACGCGCAGCGGAGGCGGGCGTCGGCGCCATGTTCCTCGCCAAGGTGCGTCATCGCTTCAATCAGGACAGCCCGCTCGTTCCGCTCGGTCTCGACTTGGGACCGCACGCGCTCGGCACGCTGCACCTGGTGTGCGCCAAGTCAGCGCTGGGAGTGTCGCGAATCCGCGCTGTCGTCGAGCTGCTACGTGAGGAGCTCGTGCTAGCCGAGCGCGCTTCCGCCGAAGCCTACGGTGAAATCGCGTGAGCCGCCTCGGGAGGTGCGGGCCGCGCCGCGCGCGCTAAGCTCGGGGTGGGACGCGATGGATTCCTCGAAGCTCTCGATCGCTCTGCTGGAGCTGTTCTGCGCGCTCGGCTTCGTCGTGGGCGGGATCGTGATCGGCTTCTGCTTCGGTGGGCTGATCGGCCCGCGCTTGTTCGGTCACGGCGGGCAAGGCCTCGAGGAGATCGGCGCCATGCTAAACGGTGCGATTTTTGGGGCCGTGCTGGGCGTGCTGGCAGCCATCACCGCGATTTTTCGGCTGCCGCGCGAGCGGCGCCAGCGCTTCGCCACGAGCGCTCTCGCGCTGGCTGCTCTGACGGCTTTCTTCACGGGAGTGGTGGTGCAGCGTTTCGGCGGCTGGTGAGAGGGTGATAAGCTGCGCGGCCGTACGCGCCATGACCAAGCTCTCCGTGAACGTCAACAAGGTGGCCACGCTGCGCAACACGCGCAGCTTGGAGATTCCGAGTATCGTCAAGCTATCGCGCCTCGCCCTCGAGGCCGGCGCTCATGGCATCACGGTGCACCCGCGGCCCGATCAGCGTCACATTCGCCCCGGCGACGTGATCGAGCTGGCCGAGCTCGTTCGCAGCTACCCGGCCGCGGAATACAACGTCGAGGGCAACCCCTTCCACGGCCTGCTCGAGCACTGCCAGCGCGTCTCGCCCACTCAGGCCACGCTCGTGCCCGACGCGCGCGAGGCCTTCACCAGCAACCATGGCTGGAACCTGATCGAGCTCGACGCGGCGGCGCGGGCGGCCCTGGCTCACGTCGTGTCCGATCTGAAGGCGCTGGGCTGCCGCATCAGCCTCTTCCTCGATCCCGTCGCCGACATGATGCCGATCGCGCGCGAGCTGGGCGCCGATCGCGTCGAGCTGTACACCGAGCCGTACGCAGCGGCCTGCGCCAGCGGGCGCGCGCTGGAGTCCGTCGCCGTTTACGGCAGAGCGGCGGCGGCGGCCCGCGCCGCGGGGCTGGGCGTGAACGCCGGGCACGACTTGAACCTCGAGAACTTGGGAGCGTTCGTGCAGCAGGCTGGTCCGATTGACGAAGTGTCGATCGGCCATGCGCTGATCGCCGACGCGCTGGAGCTGGGGATGGCGGAGACGGTGCGCCGCTACCTCGCGCTGTGCGCGTGACGTCGGGGCGAGCCTAGGCCGCTCGGTCGCGGCATCGGTACGCCGCTGCCGCCCCACCCCGGGGGCCCTCGCTACGCGGCGCGGATCACGACCTTGATGGGCTCCCGCACCGCGCCGGGACGAAAGTTCTTCACCCGCTCCAAGAACGCGGGCGTGACCTCGAAGCCGCGCGCCACGAACAGCGTGCCCGTCGCCATCTTGATGTCAGCCGCGAGCACCATGCCGCTGCGCAGCGCCGTGAGCGAGATGTCGCGCACTTTGTCGCCGTCGCGGCGCTGCCCGACGATCGCCAGGAACGCGGCAAAGACCTGCGCCTCGTACTGCTCGGCGTGCGCCTTCAGGGTGGTGAGGGCGACGGCGCTGCTCAGGCCTTGCGCCTCGAGGGTGTCGAAATCGGTCGCGACGCGCAGCATGGCCGTCCAGCGCGCGAGCCGGGCTTGCTCGGGCGTGAGCTCTCGCTGCGGGGCGACGTAGGGCTGGCCGTAGCTCGCCAAGATCTGGCGTACCGCCTCGAGCCGGGGAATATGGGCGAGCAGCTGCTCGGTGACGTCGGGCGAGCACTCCAGCATCGCTTGCTCGTCGGCGTTGAGCTCCGCCCCGTAGTGGATCTTTTCCAGCGTCTCCGGAGGGAGAGTGAAGGTGGCGAGCTGGGACAGCATCGCCGCGACCTCCACCTGCCAGCGCTCGCTCAGCTCAAGCTTGTCGGCGAGCGCCGTCACGAGCTGCTTGACGCGCTGGGCGCGGCCGAACGCGACGGGGTTGCTGATCGACATGACCTCGGTCAGCGCCTTGATGCTGCCGTGCAGCGTCTGCTCGAGCAGCATTTGTTCGCCGACGGCCTTGCGGTGGAGCTCGGCGGCGGCGTCCACGGTGGCGAGCAGCTCCGCCGGGGGGCAGGGCTTCACCAAGAAGCGGAAGACGCGTCCGCTGTTGACTGCGGTGATGGCGGCGTTGACCTCGGCGTGCCCGGTGAGCAGGATGCGCGTCGTGGTCGGGTAGCTCACGCTGGCCTTGGTGAGCAGCTCCGCGCCGTTCATGCCCGGCATGCGCATGTCGGAGATCACGACCGCGGCCGGCGGCTGTCGCGCCAAGAGCTCCAGCGCGGCGGCGCCGCTGGTGGCGGTCTCTACGTCGTAGCGGCGCCGCAAGTGCAGCGAGAGGCCGCTCAATACTTGAGGGTCGTCGTCGACGCACACCACGCGCGGTCCGGCTCTATTGTCCACGTTGCTCCTTTCGCTTGGCCACGACGCGGTTGGTGACGGCCAGCAGCTGCTCGGCGCGACAGGGCTTGACCAGCCAGCCCACGGCGCCCGCGCTCTTGGCCTGCTCCAGCACGGCCGAGCTCACCTCGGTCGTCATGAACACCGCGGGCGGTAGGTGCGGCGAGCGATCTTTGCGCATCCAGTCGAGCACGCCGAAGCCGCTCATGCCGGGCATGTTCAGATCGATGATCACCAGGCAAAGGTCGTGGGTCTCCCTGAGGGCCGTGATGCCGCGGATGCCGTCGCCAGCGCCGATCACGGTGTAGCCGGCGGGCTCGAGCGCGTCGGCGACGCTGCGACGAATCGCCTCCGCGTCGTCGATGATCAGCACCTTCTTGCTGTCGGTCGTCGTCAGCGCGCCCGACTGGACTCTGGCCTGGCTCATGGGCTCAGCATCTCCTTGGCCTCACGCACGACGGCGTCGGCCTGGCCTTGCAGCTCCGTCAGCTGAGCTCGGCTCACGCCCATCGCCTCGAGGCGCGAGAGGTCGACCGCTGGCGGTTCTTGAAACGGTGAGGGTGCGACCCGGCTCACGAAGGCGTCGCACGCATGCACGACATCGACGACCTCGAGGCTGCTGTGCTCGACGCGCTCGGGGTGCTCATGAAAGGCCACCGCTTCCAAGATCGGATGCGGCAAGCCCCACAAGCCGAGCAGGTAGGCGCTGATCGCCGCGTGCTGCTGGCCCTCGGAGCTGTCGGCGATGCCGCGTCCGACGAGGACGAGGTGCCCCATGTCGCGCAGCATGCCGGCGACGAAGGCCTCGTCGGCCCTGCGTCGTTCATGGCCGAGCCAGCGACGAGCGAGCAGACCCACCGCGAGCGAATTGGTCCGGAACGCGTGATAACTCGCGATAGAAAGGGCAGCTTGCTTCGGCCGCTGGCCCGCGACCGTTTCCATGGCCAGGGCCAGATCGCGCAGCGCGAGCGTGCCGAGGTAAGTCGCGGCCTGGCTCACGCTGCTCACCGCGCGAGGCAGCCCGAAGAACGCGGAGTTGACGACTTGCAGCACCTTGGCGCAGAGGCTCGGCTCGCACTCGACGATGCGGGATACGTCTTGGATGCCCGAGCTGGGGTTGGCGAGCGCCCTCGAGATCGCCAAATACGTCGTAGGGGCGGCCGGTAGCACGCTGACGTCGCCGGCGAGCGCGCGCAGCTCGCTGCCCGCGAGCAAGGCGTTCAGCTCGCAGCAGCGCTTGACGACGCTGCGCAGCTTCTCGGCGTCGCAGGGCTTGGCCAGGAACTGATGGGCGGTGAATACGCTCTTCAGCGCGGTCTGGGCGTCGGTTTGCCCCGAGAGCACCAGCCGCACCGCGTGGGGCTGCAGCTCCTTGACGCGCGTCAGCAGCGCGGCGCCATCGAGGACGGGCATGCGCATGTCCGCGACGACCACGTCGAAGCGTGAGTTTTGGACCTCGTGTAAGCCGGCCGGACCCCCGAGCGCGAACACCATGTCCCACTCGTGCCGCTGAGGTCGGAGCACGGCGCGGAGCCCTTCGAGGATCGGCATCTCATCGTCCACGAACAGCACCCGCTTACGCGCCGTGCCCGCGATGGGGAGGGTGGCGGAGCCAGGATCAGGCTTCAAACTGGGGGCTTGCATGGGTGCGTGGGGTCGGTCACCCCCGTCAAAGCGCGAGCGCTCGCTGCACAGCTTGCGCATCACACCCAGGATCCAACGGCCAGCGACGCCGCCCCTGAAGGCCCGCCGCCCCGGCCGGCGCCGGCAATCACACTCCCGGCGACTTCACTCCCAGCGATGGAGGTGGGAGCGGCGCTGCGACGCTCGCCTAAGGTTGACTGGACGTGCGGGCGCCGAACGCGAGCGGCACCTCGCCCTGCACCCTCACCGCGTGCCAGCCCGGCTCAGGGTCGGGCACCAAGATCTGCGCGCCCCCGAGGTGATCGAAGGGGGTGCGATACACCGTAACGCTGGCGACGACGTTTCCGGAGGCGTCGAGCACGTCGGCCGGCTCCGGGTCGCCACTGGGGTAGCGGGGGGCGGGGCGCTCCACGCCCCAGCGCGGACCGGTGACGTCCGTGATGAGGAACAAGAAGTGCTGCGCCTCGCCCGCGGGCGGCGACTGTCGTTGGGCCCCGTTCAGGAGCGCGACGCGTGCCGTGAACAAGCGGTACGTGTAGTCGCTCACCCATTGGTTGCGGCAGTAGCCCATGATGTCGGTCGCCGTGTCGGGGTTGTGCAGCTTCTCGGGTAGCTCCAGCCCCCACCAGCCGATCTTGGCGCCGGCGTGCGGGTAGCTCGCGTCGGCGTCGGCCGCCCCGCCGCACGGCGCGTGCGGCCGTCCGTGATTGTGGCCGAGCTCGTGGGCCATCGTCTCGGCCGACGCGAGCGTGCCGAACGACAAGCCCAGCGAAGCGCGCTGGTGCCGCGCGAAGCTCTGCGTGCCGGTGACGTAGCCGATGCCCGCCACGCAGCCACCGCCGCAGTACTGGCCGATGTTGTCGCCGGGTTGAAACAGGCCGTAGTAGTAAACGTCGTTGGCGGCGTTGTCGCTCTCGTGCAGGGCGGAGAGTTGGTCGAGCGCTTCACCCCAACCCGCGCCGTTGGCGGAGATGGTTTGATTGATCTTGAGCGCTCCCGCGACGCTCACTTCCACGCTCGGGGTCGGGAACATACGCGCCAAGTACGCCTTGTAGCCGTCGATCCAAGCGGTGTCCGTGGAGGCGGTGCGGCCGTTCGCGTTCAGCGGCACGAAGCGAACCTTGAGCGGCCCCGTCTTGCGCGTCACGAGCTCTTGATTGTCGGTGGTCGGGAAGCGCGCTTTGCCGGCGCTGCCCGCGGGCGTGCCGTCGCACTCCACGATTTCGACCGCGTAGCGCGTCGTGTCGGTGATGTCCTCGGGCTTGACGTCGAAGTTGAACGTGGTCGCCAAGCTATTGTCGGACGACGCGGCGGAGACGTTGCGCTTCGAGAAGTAGCTGGGGGTCAGCTCTCCGTTGGTCAGCAGGAGGCGCGCCGAGACCGTGCGCGGCGCCCAGCCCGTCTCGAGGCTCACGAAGACGCGGACGCGCGCTGCCTTGCCTTGGATGATCTCGGCCGGGCGCGCGTCCTTGCCCACCGCTTGTCCATCCTTCATCACCGGGATCTTTCCCGCTTGGTAGACCGCGATCTCGCGGATCGAGATGCCGACCGCGAGCGTGCTGGTGCACGCGTCGCCGATGGCGCCCGAGCACTTACCGGCGAGGCACGACTCGCCATCGGGACACGCCATGCCGCAGGTCCCGCAGTGCTCGGCCGTGGAATCGGTGTTCACACAGGCAGTGCCGCACAGCGTTTCGCCTTCAGGACAGGCGCATTTGCCGTTCGTGCAGGGCAAGCCGCCCATGCACTTGGTCGCGCAATCGCCGCAGTGGTTCTCGTCGTTCTGCGGATTGGTGCAGGCGTTGTCGCAGACGATGTCGGTCGGCTGGGCGCACTGACATTGGCTCCCTTGGCAGGTCTGGCCAGCCGTGCACGTCTTGCCGCACTCGCCGCAGCTCAGCGAGCTGCTCGTCAAATCGACGCAGTTGTTGCCGCAGGCCGTCTTGCCGGCAGGGCAACCGCAGACGCCCGCGGTGCACGCCTGGGCCGCCAAGCACTTGGTGCCGCAGGCGCCGCACGAGCCGGACGTGGTCTGCAGATCCACGCAGGCATCACCGCAGCGGGTGAGGCCGCTCGGGCAAGGGGAGGTGGACGGGATGCAGACGTTGACGGCGCAGATCTCGCCCGAGGCGCAGGCCTTGTCGCAGCTGCCGCAATGCTGGGGGCTGTTCAAGCTCGAGCACTGCGCGCCGCACAGCTGCTCGCCGACCGGGCATTGACAGGCGCCGTCGACGCACGCCTCGCCGGGGGCGCAGGCCTTGTCGCAAGAGCCGCAGTGCGCGGGGTCCGACTTCGGGTCGAAGCACTGCCCTTGGCAGAACAGCACGCCCTCCGGACAGCCGCAGACTCCGCCGTAGCACGGCAAGCCCGCGTCACAGGCCTTGTCGCAAGAGCCGCAGTGCGCGGCGTCGGTCATGAGGTTACTGCAGCTGGCGCCGCATTTCTGAAAGCCTGGCGCGCACGCCTCGTTGCAATTGCCGTTGGCGCAGACCGCGGGCGCGGTGCAGGCGACGCCGCACACCCCGCAGCTCGCGCTGTCCGTGAGGAGGTTGACGCACGCACCGTTGCAGGCCGTGAGCCCGGGCTGACAAACGAGACCGACCGGACCGGTGCCGGCCGTGGTGCCGGGGCCACCGGGCGGGGTGTCGACGTTGCCTGTGCACGCCCCCAGCAGGGCGCCGAACAGGAGCGAGAGCACGGCCAGCCGCGCTCCCCAAGACCGCAACGACGCGCCCAGGTTCCAAGATTTTTGCATTTGAGCAGCCAGGTCAGAACGCAAGGCACCCACCTCGCGCTCCGATTACAGTAAGTGAAGGATCTGCCCGAATTCGGCTCACAGACGCGAAGTCGCGGAATCTTGCCGTCCCGGCGGCGAGCCACCCCCGCGCGGGCTAGGCGAAAAATCAAAATAGAGCATCACTCCACCGACGCTCGAGACACCGAGGCCGCTACCGGCAAAGAACGCGGTCGTCCGCGATAGGCCGACCTCCTGGCTGGCCGCCTCTGCGATCAAGGCCGCACCGAGTAGCGTGAGGCCAGCGCCGAGCGTGATCAGGGTCGGTAGGCGCACGCCCGGCTCACGCGGATGCTCGCGCGCCGGCGGAGGCGGGGCGGTGCTCGAGGCCTTCGGCTCTGGCAGCAGCGCGATCGCGATATCGCGCGCGGCGTGAGCGTCGACTTCGATCACTTGCTCCTGCCGTGCGTGACCATCGAGGCTGATGACGAGTCGATGCTTGCCCGGATATGTTTCGGTCGTAAACGGCGTGATGCCCACCGCTCGGCCATCGAGCAGCACGGTCGCCGCCTCGGGCTGCGAGAGCACGCTCAGCTGCATCACTCCGCGCTGAGCCAGCTGCTGCTCGAGCCGCCGCACGCGCTCGCGCACTTCGTCGCCATCGGAGGGACGGTCGGCGCGTCGCAGGTAGTCACGGTAGTAGCGAAGCGCCGCCGCCGTGTGGCCGAGGTTCTCGTACGCGCGCGCGACGTTGAAGCAGAGCTGCGTGTCGGGGTAGATGCGCTGCGTGGCGAGAAAGATATCGACGGCTTCGTAGAACTTACCCGCTCGATAGGCGGCGACGCCTTGCTGAAACAGCGCGCGAGCGCGATCCTTGGCTTCCTCCTCCGGGCCCTCGAGGTCGAGCTTGGGCGAAAGGCTGCTCGTCGGTTCGACCGGCGCGGCTGGCTTGTCGGCGTGGCTCGGCGCGGCCTGCAGCAGCAAACCGAAGAGGAGCCATACTCCTGTCACCTGGTGTCCGACGCTCGCCATGAGTCCCACAGCGACTCAGGTACGGCTCCTTCCGCTCTGGCTTAACCCTGGCTCAACCCCAGCCTCTTTGCGGCCGGCGCGAGGGACGTGGGCCGTTTCGAGGCGCTCGCAGCGGGGGGCGAGCTCTTGCACCAAGAAATCACGCAGGATGGTGACCCGGCGCGGTCGCTTGGGACCGCTCGGCGTGACCACGGCGACGTCGGCGCCGCCCATCGTGAACTGGGGCAGCACGCGCTCCACCGGATCCAACGCGCCCACGCGCTTGCAGGTCGCGATCACGATCGTCGGCAAGAGGCCGATGCCTAGCCCCGCGCCCACGGCTTGGTGCACGAACAGCATTTCGTCGACGTTCACGCGGCCCTTCACCTCCACGCTCGAGATTTCGCCGTCGGGGCCGTCGAGTCGCCAGAGCGCTTTGGCGTGCCGCGCGCGGAACAGCACGCAGTCGTGGTCACGTAGCTCGTCGAGCGACTGCGGGCGACCGCGGGCGTTCAAGTACGCCGGCGACGCATACAGGCCCATGGCGGCTTGGCCGAGCCGCCGCACGACGAGCGAAGCGTCGCGCGAACGCCCGGCGCGAATGCCGATGTCGAAGCCTTCTTCCACCAGATCGATGACCTTGGAGCTGAGCGACAGCTCGACGTGAATGTCGGGGTACTCACGAACGAAGGCGGCGATGATCTCCGCCAGGCCCAGCACGCCGATGTCCACCGGCGCAGTCACGCGCACGATGCCGCGCGCCTCCGTATCCATGCCCGCTGCCGACTCCGCCGCTGCGTGCAGCTCGGTGAGCGCGCGCTCCGCTTGCTCGTAGTACGTCCGCCCCGCCTCAGTGAGCGCCAGCTTGCGCGTGGTTCGGTGCAAGAGCTGCACGCCCAGCTCCTCTTCGAGCTCCGTGACGCGCCGGCTCACGGAAGACTTGGGCAAGCCCAGGGCTTTGGCCGCGCTGGTGAAGCTCTGCTGTTCCACCACGCTCACGAACGCCGTCACCAGGTTCAGGTCCATTGTTGTTAAACTAGCAACGAAAGGTTCGCGATCAAGAGTCTAGTTATCGTGCCGGCAACAGTTACATTCCTTGGCATTCGGAGGTATCGACTGATGACTCGAGCACAATTCAAGGCCAAAACGGCCGCGCGCCTCGCATTGGGCGCAATTTTTACCCTATTTGGCCTCAACGGCTTCCTGCACTTCCTCACCATGCCCGCCCCCACCGGTTTGGCCGCGGTCTACACGGGCGGCTTGGCGGCCAGCGGCTTCATGTTTCCGCTGATCAAGGGCACGGAGGTGGTAACGGGCCTCTTGCTGCTCAGTAACCGCTTCGTTCCCCTGGCCCTCACCATCTTGGCGCCGGTCGTGGTGAACATCCTGGCGTTCCACTGGTTCTTGGCCCCCGCCGGCTTGGCTCTGCCCATCATCACGGCTGCCTTGGGCGTGTACCTGGCTTACACCGAGCGCGCGATCTTCGCGCCCTTCTTTCGAGCCCGTTCGCTCGAGGCGGTGCCGGTGAGCGAGCCCCGCGGCGCCGCCCGCGCGGCCGCGTGAGCAGCGACGTTACCGCTGGTGAGCGCGAGCCGCCCGGCGCCGTGATGGCGCTCGGCGGCGCGCGCCTTCCCTGGCAGTCGGAGAGCCGAGGCGCGCGTCAGCGGCCTGTGGCTGGGCTGTACGGCGGGCTGGCGAAGGGTCGGGTTTCTTCCAGCTCCGTCAGCACTCGCTGCATCCACGCGCGCTGTCGGTCGGGCCGGTACCCGAGCGAGGTGTCTTCGTCGAAGTCGCGGTTGCGCTCGAGCAGATCTTCGGTGGCGCGCTGCAGGGCGTCGTTCAGCGCTCGCTGAGCGCGCGCCTGCACGCTCTCGAGGCTGGAGCCTTCGATGACCATGCTGCGCTTGATGCTGTCGACGGACGCGTTGAGCTTGCGGGCCCCCAGCTCGTAGAGCGCGAAGTGAATCTGCTCGTGCTCCAGCACGTAGCCCGGCGCCCGAGCGGCGGCGCGATCGTTCCACCACGAGCAGCGCCGATCCATCAGCGCCACGAAGCCGAGCTTCTTGACCTCCACCCAGTGCTTCTTCTCGGCCGCGGGCGACTCTCGACGCCAGTTGATCAGAAACAGGGTGTCGCTCGACGTGCGCACCTGCCCACAGGTCGCCGCTCCCACGCGGTCCGCGACCTGGGCGAACTCGGGCGGCGCGTGCGTGCCGCGAAAGTCTCCCCGCGTGAGCTGGCGGTAGCCAATCACGTCGGTCGTGTCGAGCTGCCCCGCGTCGACCACGCCGCCTTTGGGAGCGGCGTAGTCCGGCAGGCGCGAGCCGCACGCCGTAGCCGTGAGTGACAGCGCGAGCGAGAGCGCGGTGAGGGGGGCCTTCACGTCGTTCAGCCGTGCTTGCGTTCGAGCTGCGAGACGTCACGGACGGCGCCCATGGCCGCGCTGGTCGTCATGAGCGCGTAGGCTTGAAGGGCCTGCGACACGTAGCGGTCGCGTACGGGTCGGAAGGCGTCTTTGCCCTTCGCCAGCATCTTCTGGCGCCGCTCAGCCAGCTGCGCGTCGCTCAGATCGACGTCGATCTTGCGGGCGGGGATGTCGATCTTGATCAGATCACCCTCCTCGATCAGGCCAATCGCGCCGCCTTCCGCGGCCTCCGGCGACACGTGACCGATGCTCAGGCCGCTCGTCCCGCCCGAGAAGCGGCCGTCGGTGACGAGCGCGCAGGCCTTGCCGAGCCCCTTTCCCTTCAGGAACGAGGTCGGGTACAGCATCTCTTGCATGCCGGGGCCGCCGCGGGGGCCCTCATAGACGATCACGACCACGTCTCCGGGCTTGATCTTGTCGGCCATGATCGCGTCGCAGGCCGCGTCTTGCGAGCTGAAGACGCGCGCGGGGCCCTGAAATTTCCAGATCGATTCATCCACGCCGGCCGTCTTCACGATGCAGCCGTCTTGGGCGAAGTTGCCGTAGAGCACGGCCAGGCCGCCTTCCTTGCTGAAAGCGTGCTCCGCGTCGCGAATGCAGCCGCGCTCGAGGTCGGTGTCGGCTTCCTTGAAATACTTGTCCTGCGAGAACGCCACCTTGGTGGGCACGCCGCCGGGCGCCGCCAGCGCGCGGGCCTTGGCGGCGGCGCTGGCCGTCGGGCGGTGGATGTCGTGCTCGTCGACCGCTTCGCCCAGCGTCTTGGCGTGCACGGTGCCGACGCCGCGGTGCAAGAGGCCGGCGCGATCGAGCTGGCCCAAGATGGTGAAGATGCCGCCCGCGCGGTGCACGTCCTCCACGTGGTACGAGCTCGAGGGGGCGACCTTGCACAGGTTCGGCACCTTGCGGCTCAAGCGGTCCATGTCCGCCATCGTGAAATCGACGCCCGCTTCGCGCGCGATGGCCAAGATGTGCAGCACCGTGTTGGTCGAGCCGCCCATCGCGATGTCGAGCGCCATCGCGTTCTCGAACGCCTCGAACGTGGCGATGCTCCGCGGCAAGACGCTCTTGTCGCCGCCCACGTAGTGCTGGTTCGCCATCTCCACGATGCGCCGCGCAGCGGCCTCGAACAGCTCCCAGCGGCGCGCGTGCGTGGCGAGCAAGGTGCCGTTGCCGGGCAGCGCGAGCCCGAGCGCCTCGTTCAAACAGTTCATGCTGTTGGCGGTGAACATGCCCGAGCACGAGCCGCAGGTCGGGCAGGCCGAGCGCTCCATCTTCAGCAGCTCCTCGTCGCTCACCTTCGCGTCGCTGGCGGCGATCATGGAGTCGATCAGATCGAGCTTGCGGATCGTGGGCTTGCCGTCGCGATCGTGAGTGCCCGCGATTTTGCCCGCCTCCATGGGCCCGCCGGACACGAAGATGGTCGGGATGTTGAGGCGCATCGCGGCCATCAGCATGCCGGGCGTGATCTTGTCGCAGTTGGAGATGCACACCAGCGCGTCCGCACAGTGCGCGTTCACCATGTACTCCACCGAGTCCGCGATCAGGTCTCGGCTCGGCAGCGAATACAGCATGCCGCCGTGGCCCATCGCGATGCCGTCGTCCACCGCGATGGTGTTGAACTCCACGCCCCAGCCGCCGGCCTCGTCGATCACCTTCTTCACTCGCTGGCCGATGTCCCAGAGGTGGACGTGGCCCGGCACGAACTGCGTGAAGCTGTTGGCGATGGCGATGATGGGCTTCTCGAAGTCGGCGTCTTGCATGCCGGTGGCGCGCCACAGCGAGCGCGCGCCGGCCATGTTGCGCCCGGCGGTGGAGGTGCGGCTTCGGTACCCATTCATGGCAGTCATGCCCGAAGCCTAACCGAGTCGGTTCGTTGCGCAATACGCATCAGTGGCAAGAGGCTGTTGCTGTTTTGGCAATAGGGAGCGCTCGTCCACAGCGGCTAGCGCCGGCCCGCCTTTGCTCGAGCCTGCGTGTTATGCCTGCGGACGATGCTCCGCTTCGACAATCGCGCGCTCCGTAGCTTGCCGGTGGATCCGAGCACCGAAAACCGCACGCGGCAGGTGTACGGCGCGTGCTTCTCGCGGGTGCAGCCCACGCCGGTGCGCGCGCCCCGCACGCTCGCGGTCAGCGAAGAGGTGGCGACGCTGCTCGACCTGCCTCGCGAATTCGTCGCGAGCGCGGAGTTTGCCGAAGTCTTCGCCGGCAACCGCTTGCTACCGGGCATGGACGCAGCGGCCGCTTGCTACGGCGGGCACCAGTTCGGCAATTGGGCGGGGCAGCTCGGCGATGGCCGGGCGATCTCTCTCGGCGAGCTGGTCAACGGCCGCGGGGAGCACTGGGAGCTGCAGCTCAAGGGCGCGGGCCCGACGCCGTACTCGCGTCGCGCGGATGGTCGCGCCGTCATGCGCTCGAGCGTGCGCGAGTTCTTGTGCAGCGAAGCCATGCACCACCTCGGCATCCCGACGACGCGCGCGCTGTCGCTGGTGGCAACCGGGGAAGGCGTGCTGCGTGACATCCTCTACGACGGTCACCCTCGCGAGGAGCCGGGGGCGGTGGTGTGCCGCGTGGCGCCGTCGTTCCTACGCTTCGGAAATTTCGAGCTCTTCGCCTCGCGCGACGAGCTGTCGGTGCTGCGGACGCTCGCTGATTTCACGATTCGTAGCTATTTCCCCGGGCTGGGTGAGCCTTCGCGTGACGTCTACGTCGCTTGGTTCCGCGAGATCGGGCGGCGCACGGCCGAGCTGATGGCGAAGTGGATGTCGGTGGGGTTCGTGCACGGCGTGATGAACACCGACAACATGTCGATACTCGGGCTGACCATCGACTACGGCCCCTACGGCTTCCTCGATGACTTCGCGCCGGATTGGACACCGAACATCACCGACGCGCAGGGGCGGCGCTACCGTTACGCTTCGCAGCCGCGCATCGCGCTTTGGAACCTGGTCTGCCTCGCCAACGCCATCTACCCGCTGGTGGAGGACACGGCCGCGCTCGAAGGCGCGCTCGCTGCGTACGGCGAAGCGCTCGACGCCGCGCGCTCGCGCAGCATGGCAGCGAAGCTCGGCCTCACGCGCTTGACCGACGAGGAAATCACGCCCGACGGCCGCGCGCGCCACCCCGACTCGGCGCTCGTCGACGATCTGATCGAGCTCTTGTCCGCCGTCGAGACCGACATGACTTTGTTCTATCGACACCTGGCCGACGTCTCGACCCGGGAGATGCCCTCGCTCGAGCGCCTCGCGCCGCTCGAGATCGCCCTGTACGAGCCGAGCGCGGTGAGCGACGAGCACCGCCAGCGGCTCGCGGCGTGGCTCGAGCGCTACGTCGCGCGCGTGCGGGAAGACGGTACACCCGACGCGGAGCGCCGCGAGCGCATGAACCGGGTCAACCCGAAGTACGTGCTCCGCAACTACGTCGCTCAGCTCGCGATCGAGCGCGCCGAACAAGGCGACGGGTCGGTCGTGCTCGAGCTGCTCGAGGTGTTGCGCCGGCCGTTCGATGAACAGCCCGACAAGGCGCGCTACGCGGAGAAGCGGCCCGAGTGGGCGAGGCACCGCGCGGGCTGCTCGATGCTCTCGTGCAGCTCCTGACTCGCAGGTGCCTGCGTCAGTGGGAACGACGTCCGGGTGACCTGCGCACGAGCGCTCACGCTCAGCTGGGTCGTTCTGCCCCTGATTTGCCAGCCAAACGCGCGAAATCTGGTGGAAACGAGCCTGGCTCCTGCCGGCACGCGCCTTGCTGAAGCTCTGGCCGTAACTCGAACCGGAGGCATCAATGATTCGCTTTACGACTGTTTCGGTGTGTATGGCTCTCTCGTTGGCTTTTGCCGCAGGCTGCGACCGTGCAGCTGACGAGCAGCGCAAGGCAGACGAGGCTCGGGCCGAGGCCGACAACAAGGTCATGGACGCCAACCGCGAGGCCACCGACAAGATCAACGCCGCGCAGGCGGATGCTGACAAGAAGGTCGCGGAGGCTCAGGCGAGCTTCCTCAAGCTTCGCGAAGACTACCGTCACAAGGTGACGGAGGACTTGGTCAGCGTCGACAAGGACATCGCCGACCTCGACGCGAAGTCGAAGACCGCGACCGGTAAGGCCAAGGCGGAGATCGACGCGGCGATGCCGAACATTCGCACGCTGCGCGAGAACGTGTCGACCGAGTACCGCTCGCTCGAGCTGGCCTCGGCGCTCACGTGGGATGAAGCGAAGGGCCGTGTGGACCGGGCCGTCGACGAGCTGAAGAAGGCCGTCGACAAGGCCGACTAACCTCTCGTCCACCCTCGTCCGACCCAGGCTAGGGCCCCCGACGGGCTCTAGCCTCGCAGGCCACGGACGGTACGCTGGCTGGTAGCTCCGTATTCCCCGACGCGAGCTGCCCGTCAGCGTGCCGTCCGTGGCCGAGGTCGTTGGTGCTGCTTGCGATACGAGCGAGAGGCCACGCAATACGAGCGAGAGGCCACAGGAAGGAGGGGAGGGTGGAAGGGGAGAGGGGCGAGAGAGAGGGGCGAGAGAGAGGGGCGAGAGAGAGGGCTCGTGCCGGCATGGTGCGTGGGCGCCGCATGCTCTGTCGCTGACCGTGCTGACCGCCAGTCTGCCATCGCGCTCGGCTCTCGTCTGAAGCGGCTGCCGGCGGCACCCGCTCCACGCCGCCCCATGTCGCCCGTCCGCAGCACCGACGGAGCACGCGGTTCACCCTTCCTGTTCGACCCAACCCGTAAAACTCCGCGCAGTGACTCCGCGCTGGACATCGACAGCGCGAGGCGCTGGCAACCAGCACGCAGTCACCGGCGGCGGATGCGGTAGCGGACGGGGCGGAGCTCGCGACGCCCAAGCAGGCTCACCGCCGCAACGCCACCGACCGCCGTCCTGCTGCCGTAAGCTTCCGCTGGCGCGGCGCCAGCGCGATCCCCACCCCCCTTCCATTCTTCCACCCTTCCTGTTCAATCCAACCGTACAAGGCCGAGCAACGACTCACCGCCGGACATCGTGGGGTGTGAGCCGCGCCGCGCGTTGGGCGGCGGCCAGGTACTTCTTCGGGATGGGATAGGCCTGCAATAGCAGGGTGGTTGCTGCCCAGAGCAGGCACTTGAGCGCGACCAGCATGCCGACGACCGCGACCAGCGTCGAGTCGTCCCAGCGCTCCACGGCGATGGCCGCAGCCGCCCACGCCACCACCAGCGGCACGACTGGGTCACGGAACGCGATGTTGAGGCCGAGCGCAATGCCGGCGGCCACGCACAGCATGATGGCGGCCCAGACCGGAGCGCCCAGCGGCGAGCCATCCCAGCCTGCGGCCACCAGCGCGACGCTGATATTGGCGATCGTCGCCACCGACAGCCAGCCCAGCCACAGCGCGAACGGCACGCGCCACCACGCGCTCAAGCGCTCGCTCTTCAGGTGCTCCGTCGCGATGGCATACATGAACCCGCACGCGGTGAGCATGGCGAGGATGATCAGCACGCTGGGGCCGAGGTGCTCGGCCGTGAACAGCGAAATCCACAAGGAGGCGAGCGCGCTCGTGGCCACCAGCCACGGCGCCACTCGATCGTGGAGGCGCACGTCGTGCTGGCTCGGCAAGAGCGCCATCACCGCATACAGCAGCGTCGCGCCGTAAATCACGCCCCAGATCGCGAACGCGTAGCCAGCGGGGGTGAAGGCGGTCGGGTAGGCTTGGCTGACCTGCGACACGTTGCGCGTGTGCTCACCTAGCCACTCGTTCACGTAGTTGAACGTGACGTTCAACACGACTGCCACGAGCGCGGCGATGCGCCACGGGTGCTCCAACACGGATCGCTGCTGAATTTGCGTGTGCATGGTGCTCGCGCAAGCTCGAGCAAGCGTCGTGCCGGGAGGTTCAGCTTGTAGCTCGAAAGGGCCGGAAGCCATCGCGAAGCGACGCCATGAGCTGCGACGTCGCTTCCAGCGCTGGCAGCCGACCTCCGCGAGCCTGCTCGACCACCGAGCGGACTCGATAGTGGCGTTGGACGAAGCGTCGCAGGCACGGCGCGTCCAGCGCATGCGTCTCGAGCAGCACTGGGACCTCGAATCGCGGGCTGGGTCGGAGCCGCTCGCTCGCGTACAGCCCTCTCCGCGCCGTGACGTCACCGAAGGCCCAAGCCGCGGTGAGGCTGCGCAGCAGCGGAGCATATTCGCTGACGGGCGCTGTCCAATCGTCCAACTGACGCAGCGCATACGCCAGATCCTCGATGGGGGACTCGGGCAGCTCGTGAGCCAGCGCTTCGTACTCGTGCGTGAGCAGCGCCAGCTGCGATTTTTCGACGCTACTGAGGGCCGCGAGCTCCTCCGGTGACTCGTCCGGGAAGGCGTGGAGCGACGTCACGTGCAGCGCCGCTACGTGGGAAGGGGCCTGCGCCGCGACCTCAGCGGCCACGCACGCGCCCAGGTCGCTGCCGTGCACCACGTAGCGCTCGTAGCCGAGCTGGGCCATGAGCTTGGCACACGCGCGTCCCAGCTCGCGCGCGGTCGTTCGCCCCGCCGCGTGCGTGATCCCAAAGCCGGGCAGCGCCGGGCAGACCACCGCGAACGCATCGGACTGCGTGCCTCCGTGGTCAGCAGGGCTGACGAGCGGCTCCACCAGCGTCGACAGCTCGGTGAGCGAGCCCCAGTAGCCGTGGAGCAGCAGCAGCGGCAACGCCTCACGCTCCGCGGCCGGCCGATGCACGAAGCACAGCTCGGTGTCAGGGCCCGCGAGCCTGAACCACGGAAACGTGGTGAGCTCGAGCAGGGCCTCGCCGCTGTCGGCGTCCGCACACCAGCCTTCGACCAGAGCGTCCAGTCGGCTCTCGTCGACCGCGTAGGTAAAAGCAGCCTCCGACACCTTGCCGGCTGCGCGCTCGCGCCCCAAGCGCTGGGCGAAGCGGTCGAGCGCAGCGCTCGGAGGCCGAAAGCGACGCGGCTCGACCTGGAACGTGGGCGGAGAAAGCACGGCGTTCATGCGCGCACCTTCCCAAAGCGCGCTGTCAGCGGTATGTCAGTGTTGGTCGAAATGCAGAGAACGGAACGGCTCTTTGCCCTAGCCGAGTACTTGCGCGGCCGTCGGACCGGCGTCACGGCCGAGGCGCTCGCGGAGCGCTTTGGCGTGACGGTGCGCACGATTTATCGCGACCTCGACGCGCTGCGCGAGGCGGCGCTGCCGGTGTCGGCCGAGTCTGGACCCGGCGGGGGCTATGCGCTCGATCGCAGCTACAGCCTGCCGCCCGTCAACTTCACGGCGCGTGAGGCGGCGCTGATCCTCGCCCTCGGCAAGTTCGCCATCGACATGCGGCTGCTCCCCTTCAGCGAGACCTTGCAGTCGGGGCTCGACAAGGTGCGATCGGCGCTGTCCACGTCGGCGCAGCGGGAGCTGCTCGCGCGCCTCAAGGAGCTGTCGTTCCACGGCGTGCCCGCGCTCCCCAGCGACAAGAAGGTGCGGGCCGCCATCGAGCGCGGCTGGTTCGAGCAACAGCCGGTGCGCATCACCTACGTGGACGGCAACCACATCGAGAGCAAGCGCGTCGTCCGCATCCAGTCCGTGATGATGGACCGCCACGAAACGCGCGTGAACGGCCTGGACGTCGAGACCAACGAAGGGCGCTACTTCCGCCTCGATCGCATCGTCGCCGCCGAGGTCCTTCGACCGGAGGCCTGAGCCTGCCGGGCCGCGTCAGCGGTCTTTGGCCTTGGACTGAGTGGTACGCTCGATCATTTCACGAACGATGCGGTCCGTGCGCTGCTCCGGCGTCTCGTCGCCGGGACGGCTGGGCTTTTCGAGGTTACGCAGCTCGCGTTCGACCGTGCTCCTCTGGCCCCAGGCCGTGCGGGCGGCGCTGGCATGACCGCGCTGCTGCCACCACATGCCGATGAGCGGCCAGGCTTTGGCGCCGTCGAGCGGCTCGATCGGCAGCAGGTTGAAGGCCATGATCCACAAGTTGGTGCTGGTAAAGACGTAGGCGAGAAGCGCGAGGTGCCGTGAGCTCGGCGGCCCGAACGCGAGGAGCAGCGCATACGCGACGACCAGCGAGGCCAGCTGCGCGAGCACGCCGCCCCAGGCCACCGCCGCCTCCTGGAAGCGAGTGCCGCTGCGGTCGTGCCGGCAGTAGCCACCGACGCCGTGCACCGCGATCTCCGAGAGGCCGAGACGATAGCGCACGACCAGCAGCGCGTGCCCGAGCTCGTGAATGAAAATCAACAGCGCAAAGCCGAGCCAGAACGCCGGCACGATCTCGAACCTACCCATCGCGAAGGCACCGAGCGGCAAAGACCAATGCAGGCGAATCGGCGCGCCGCGGAGGTGTCCAATCGTCCACCAACCGCGGCTCAAGCGGTTACTCCCGCTCGGTTTGCCGGAAGCCGTCGCGTCTGCATGCAGCGCTCCAGCGTACCACGCCTCAACGCTCGGGCCGCCGCGCGACGACGGAGAACCCGTAGCCGGTGCTCAGGCGTACTTGCCGCTGAGCTGCTCGACCAAGGACACATAGCTTTGCATGGCTGCGTCCTTGCCGAGGCTCTTCTTGCCCGCCCAGGCGTCGTACTTGGCGCGACCCTTGAAATCGAGCATGCCCGGGCGCTCGCCTTGGACGTCACCCACCGTGGCCTGCTTGAACAGCGCGTAGAGCTCGAGCAGCTCCGACGCATCGGGCGTCTTCGGGAGCTGCTTCACCTTCGCCTGCGCGGACGCAAAATCATCGCTCAGTGCCATACCCCGACGGTACTGCGAGTCGCTTCGCGGCTCGAGATTTTTCGAGCGAAGCTCGGGAGGTCCGCTGCGCTGCCCGCGCTGCCGACGAAAACTCGAGCCCTCGAAAAGACACGAGCCCGTCGACTCGGGGTCGACGGGCTCGAATCCTGCTGCTGCCGGGGCCGAGGTTAGACTTCGACGGCGAGGGCAGCGGCGTGCACGGTGGCGGCGATGCGCACCGCGTCCCAAACGTGGTCTTGCGACAGACCTTGTTTGAGGACGGCGTCTTCGTGCGCGGCCATGCAGTTTTGGCAGTTGTTGATGGCGCTCACGGCCAGACAGAACAGCTCGAAGTCTGCCTTGTTGCTGGTCACTTGCGCTAACCGCTGCATGCGCAGACGGATCGGTCGCTTCTCGTAGTCCTCTTTGGCGATGAGGTGCTTGAAGCGATAAATCACGTTGTTCATGGCCATCAAGACAGCGGCGGCCTTGGCGTCGGCGATGACGCCGTCGCCGATGCCAGCCGCGCGGGCGTCGGCTTCGAGCGCCTGCTTGAGCGCGTCGTTGCGAGCGGCGTGCGCACAAGCGATGGCCGTGCCCCACGCCTGGTCCGCGTTCAGCGCGCCAGGTTGCAGCACGTTCTGGAGGTTGACGCGGATGTCCTTGGCGACATCCGGAAAGCCCTCAGCCAGCTTGGCCGTTTGCTCCATCTCAGCCAGCCTTCTTCAGCTGAGCCGTGAGGGTCTCTTCGCCCTTCTTCCAGTTGCAGGGGCACAGCTCGTCGGTCTGCAGACCATCGAGCACGCGCAGCACCTCGTCGACGTTGCGGCCGACGCTCAGATCGTTGGCCGTCGAGTAGCGAACGACGCCCTGAGGATCGACGATGATGGTCGCGCGCAGCGCGACGCCGGCTTCCGGGTGCAGGATGCCGAGGGCGGTGGCGAGCGTGGGGCTGAAGAACAAGAGCGGGTGCTTGAGGCCCTTGAGATCAGCGTGGTCTTTGCGCCAAGCCAGGTGCGAGTGCTCGTTGTCGGTGGAACCGCCGAGGACGACGGCGTCGCGATCGGCGAAGGCCGAGACCTTCTTGTCGAAATCGACGATTTCGGTCGGGCAAACGAAGGTGAAGTCCTTCGGGTAGCTGTAGATGACCAGCCACTTGCCGGGGTAGCTCGACGACGAGATGTCGGCGAACTCCTTACCTTTCTCGATGCTCACGCAGGCGACGGTCTTGAACTCGGGGAGCTTGCTGCCGGGAACGATCATGATGCGAATCCTCCAAATAAATCAGCCACTTGGCGGCGAGAAGGCCACCGTCAGACTTAATCTAGGCTTAGATATAGTCTAAACCCACCGGGCGTCAATCCGATTCGCCCGGCGCCTCACGAACCGCGAGCGGTACCCGGCAACGGCGAAGCGCGGCTCAGCGGGCCGCTCCAGCGACGAGCGAACGTCAGTTTGCTGCGTTCAGTGCTCGCCATCACTGACCGAGAAGGAGCGAGGTAGCCGCCCGTACATGTAGAACGAATAGCCGACCGCGAGGGCGATGCCGGGCACCCACCACCAAAGCATGCGCGCCGTGGTGCCGCTGTCGGCGGCGGCGGCGGCGATGGTGAGCTCGCGTCCCGGAACGCGCGCCGGAAGCACGTGGGGGAACATGGCGAACGCTGCGCTCAGCACCAGACCGGCGATGAACAGCCCGGACGCGCAGAAAGCGCGGCCAGGGGCGCGCCCGAGCTGGAGCCGGGCCGCTACCAGGCCACTGAACGCGCCGACGGGCAGGATGAGACCCAGCGGCCAGCGCTGCGCGTTCTCGAGCAGCTGTGGCTGCACGGCGGCGCTGGCGAGGGTAGTGACCAGAGCGAGGAGCAGCACGATGGGCCACAGACGCTTCGCCGACTCTCGAGCCCGCGCGCCCAATTCACCGCTGACCTTGTAGGTGAGCCACAAGGCACCGTGAAGCGTCAGCGCGGCCGTGGCGGTGACACCCACGAGCAGCGTGTACCAATCCAAGATGCCCGTGACCTCGCCGACGCGAAAGTCGGTCCACAGCGGCTCGAAGAAACGACCACGCTCGTCGAGGGGCAAGCCGCGCACCAAGTTGCCGAGCGCGGCGCCCAGAAAGAGCGCGAGTAGGCCGCTCGAGAGCGCGAACGCGACGTCCCACGCTTGGTGCCACAGCTCGTTATCGAGCTGGTGTCGGAGCTCGATGCCGAGAGCGCGGAACAGCAGCAGCCACAGGACAATCATCAGCGGCAGGTAGAAGCCGGAGAACGCGGTCGCGTACAGCAGGGGAAAGGCGGCGAACAGCGTGCCGCCGGCGGCGACCAGCCACACCTCGTTGCCGTCCCACACGGGGCCGACGCTGCGCAGGATGGTACCGCGCTCTGCCGGCGTCTTGCCGAGCCAGAGGTGCAAAATCCCCACCCCGAAGTCGAAGCCGTCGAGCACCGCGTACACCGCGAGCATGCCGGCGAGCAGCCAGAACCATATCTCGCCCATCAACGTGGCTCCTGTGCGACGAGGCCGCGCTGCAGTAGCTTGAGTACGAGCATCACGAACAGCAACGATAGCAGCGAGTAGAGCCCCATGAAGCCGAGCAGTGAGAACAGCGTGCTGCCGGCGCCGACGTGATCGGACGAGCCATCCTTCGTGCGCAAGATGCCGTGGATCAGCCACGGCTGTCGACCGAGCTCGGCCGTCATCCAGCCCGCGGTGTTGGCGATGAACGGCAGCGGAAACGCGAGCATCAGCGCCCACAGCACACCGCGCGATTCGAACAGCTTGCCGCGGAAGAGCAGGAAGCTCGCGAGCGACATCAGGCCGATGAAGATCGTGCCGAGGCCCGCCATCACGTGATAGGCGTAATAGAGGAGCGGGATGTTGTCGGGCCAGCGGTCGCGAGGAAATTCACTCAGCCCCTTGATCTCGGTGTCCCAGCGCTGGTGCGTGAGAAAGCTGAGCAAGCGAGGGATGCGGAGCGGGTTGTCGATGCGCAGCTCCTCGACGTTGGGTTGGCCGATGAGCGTCAAACCGGCCCCCGCTTCGGTGTGGAAATGGCCTTCCATGGCCGCGAACGCCTCGGGTTGATGGGTGAGCACGAGCTTGGCCTGCGCGTCGCCGGTCGGGAAAGCGGCGGCGAGCGAGGCGACGGCGCCCACCACCACCGCGACGCTCGTCATCTTCTTGGCCACCACCAGATCACGGCGCTGGAGCACGTAGAACGCGCCCGTCGCCGCGACCGCGAAGCTGCCCGTGATGGTGGCTCCGATCATCGTGTGCGCGTATTGCACCCACGCCCAGCGGTTGAGCAGTAGCTCGGAGAACGACGTGAGGTGGATCACGCCCTGGGCGTCGATCACGTAGCCCTGCGGGTGCTGCATGAAGGCGTTGGTGCAGACGATGAAGAACCCGGAGAGCCAGGTGCCCACGAATAGCGCGATCGTCGCGTAGAGGTGACCGCGTGGACCGAGCTTACGCTCCTGGAACAGGACGAGGTAGAGCACTGATGACTCGAGGAAGAACGCGAACACGCCTTCCATGGCCAGCGTCTGCCCGATGACGCCGCCCGCGATGCGCGAGAAGCGCGACCAGTTGGTGCCGAACTGGAACTCCATCGGAATGCCAGTCACCACCCCCATCACGAAGCCGACGCCGAGCACTTTGGTCCAGAAGCGCGCGGCGACGTCGTAGTCTGGATCGCGGCGCCGCAGTGCCAGCGCTTTCAGCAACACGAGCACGAGCGCGAGGCCCATCGTGAGCTGCGGGAACAGGTAGTGATAGGTGATGGTGAACGCGAACTGAAAGCGATGCAGACCGAGCGCATCCATACCCGGCACCTTACGCCATTCGCGGCGGCGTCAACTGGACGCGTTGTCGCAGGGCTAGCGGCGACGGCGGCCGGCGTCGAGGCGGTGATGCGCGGCCGGGTGACGCCGGGGCCGGCTGCGTCGCGCGGCTCAGCCGACGTTGGCGAAGGATTCGTCGTTCTGGCGCGTGGCTTCGAGCAAGAGGGAACCGATCGAGCGCGGCGGGAACGCCGGGGCGTCGGCGGGTTGCTGGCGAAACCAAAAGCGACCCTGCT
The DNA here is from genome assembly GCA_023431345.1 of Pseudomonadota bacterium. GTDB lineage: Bacteria > Myxococcota_A > Polyangia > Polyangiales > Polyangiaceae > PMG-095. Next base: position 40,268 of record JAEYWK010000201.1, on the reverse strand, counting down.
TCCAGCAGAGGGCGGTGCGCAGCGTGTGCAGTGGATCCGCGTCGTTCTCGGAGAGCCTGCTGCTCACGACGCTGCCCTCGGCGAGCTCGAAGCTGGCGAGCATGCCGTCGTCGGTCGCCACCTTGAGGCGGCCCGAGTGACGCTCGATTTCGAGCATCGCCATGACCGTAGACAGCGAAACTTCCGACAAGAACCCGTTGATGCTCGAGGTTTCGGTGCCCTCGAGCTCGTCGAGCTCACTGGCGCGCGAAGAGCGCGGAGCCAGGTGTGATTCGGGATAGACAGACGTCGCGGCGGCGCGCGGCGGCGGCTGCGACGCGGCGCTCGGGTAATGCGAATCGCGCCGCGCCGCCGCCCGCTCGCCGAGCCCTCGTTCGCCGGCGGCCCGCTCGCCGAGGGCCCGCTCGACGCGCGACAGTCCCGCTTCCACACGCGAAATCGCGTGCTCGAGGCGCGAGACCGTGGTGAGCAGCCCTTCGAGCACGCTCGCCTGGCGCTCGGCCGCCTCCGTCACGTGGTCGATCGCCTCGACGTGATGTTGACCGGCGCGTCGCTCCACCTTGTCGCGCTGCGCGGCGCGCCGCAGCAGCGTGTCGACGCCGTCCTCCACGGCCATGAGCCGATCCGACAGCGCTTCGAAGCGCGCGCGGAGCTCGCTGCGACGCACGTCGCGCCCCTGCGAATCCGGCGGCTCACTCGGCGCCGCGCGATCGCTGGTGCTGGCGGCCACGGCGCTGCCGACGTTGGCTCGTTCGCGTGACAACTCGCTCGCCAGCCGAGGCTCCTGCGTCGGCGCAGCGTCAGTGGTGACGGGCGCAGCAACGCTCACAGCGGGCGGCGGAGTCACGCTCTGCGGCAACGGCGGCTGTACGGGCGGCAGGAAAAGATTGGAGAGCCAATGCTTCCAAACCCCGCGACTCCACTCATTGTTCAGCAGGTGAAGCGCGGCTCTCCGTGCGTTGCTCATGACGGCGCGTGATTATTCTCGAGCATCAGGCGCGTGGAAAGCTCCACCGCCAGCGTTCGCGTCGTTCTAGTGGCACTGCTCACGGGGGGACGGGAGTGCAGTTGGCGATAAGCGCCTTTGATTGCAGCGAGGGTGTGTCGGCTACGTCAGATGCCGTAGCGATCGCCGTCGCTCACGGGCGCGGGCTTGGGCTTCGGCGTGCTGGTGGGCGCGGGCGCAGGCGCAGCGGCCGGCGGGGCGACCGCTGGCTCCGGCTCGGGCGTTGGCTCCGCTGCCGGCTCGGGTGCAGCGGGCGGCTCAGGCTCAGGCGTCGTGGTGGGGGGCTCGGGGTAGGCAGCGTCGACGGAGTCGTGGATGACGGCCTCGGGGTCTCGCGACGCTTCACGCCTGGAGGCCTTCGGTGCGGGGTCGCTCGGCGCGGGCGGGGTGGAGGCGATGCGCGCGGCGCGTGGCGCATCCGCAGGCAAGGATGATGGCTGGGCCGGCGTGGCGGTCTCCGTGCGCGGCACAGTCGCGTCGAGCGCTGGGGCGTCGCGATCAGGCTGCGCCCCGGTCGCAGCGGTAACCTGGCGCGAGAGCCAGGGCCGCGCTGCGAACAGCCCGACCGCAGCCGCGACGCCCAGCGTGAGCCACAGCGCGCCGCGGCGCTTGCGCGGCTTGATGAGCTCGAAGCTCGGCTCGGGGAGCTGCACCTCTTCGGCACGGGTCACCAATGGCGACAGCGATACCGCGGGGGGAGACGCCGAGCGCGACGGCTCCGCCGCGGCCGAGCGCAGCTCGCCAACGCGCACGAGCGGGGTCGGAGCGATGGATGATGGAGCGGTCGACGACGAAGCGGCCGCCGGTGGAGCGCTGGACAGTGGCGAGCGCACGAAGGGCGTCGTCACCGAGTCGGGCGAGTAAGAATCACGCGGCTCTACGTACGGAGGCGGCACGCCCAGCAGTGTGTTCACGTGGCGCTGCGGGCGCGCGACGGGCAAGGGCTCGGGGGGCGGTTTCGGCGCTGCGTTGGGCTTGGTGGTGAGCTCTTCCTCGAGATCGACCGAAGCGAAGCTGGCGCGCGATAGCCGCTCGGCGGCCTGCTCGAGCGCTCCTTCGCTCACCGGGGTACGCTCTTCGAACGCGGGCGGGGCAGCGGGCGGCAAGGTCGCGCGCTGGCTCTCTGGCGGCAACGACTCACGCCCCAGGCTGCGCGCGCGGCTCGCCGGATCGCGGAACAGCTCGGCCATGCCCGGAGTGCTCGCCACGTAACGCTGACACGCCCCTTCGATCGCGTCCTTCAGCTCGCCCACGCTGTCGAAGCGTCGCGCTGGATCGACCGAAATGGCGCGCTCCGCGATCGCGGTGAGGGGTAACGTCCACGCTTCGCCCTCGGGCACGCGAGCTCGCGGGATGCCGCCGCTCATGAAGCGCGCGATGATGTCGTCGACGTCGAAGGCCTCCATCAACCGCTGCCCCTGCAGGGCTTCCCACAGCATCACCCCCGCGCTGAACACGTCCGAGCGCTTGTCGACGTGGTCTCCCAGCAGCTTCTCGGGCGCCAGGTAGTACAGCCGTTCTTTGGCTCGCTCTTCTCCGCGCGCCCAGTGCGCCCGCACCACCGGCACCAGACGGCCGATGCCATCCTCACCCAGTACGACGCTGTCCGGCTGCACCTCACCGTGTACGAAGCCGAGCGTGCGGTGGAGCACGCCGAGGCCGGTCAAGACGTCGAGCAGCCAGCGCAGCGAGTAGGGGAGCGAGAGCCGGCCCGGGCCCCCCAGCGCCTCCTCCACATCCAGCAAGCTCTTTTGATTGCCGCCCGCGAACTCGAAGCCGAGACCGATCCGCGCGGGGCGGACGAGCGCCAGGTGCGGGCTCTTGAGCGCGGCGATCGCACGCAGGCTCGCTATCGACGGCAGCTGCAGCTCTTTCAGGGACACGGTCCTGCCACGGCCAAATGGTTGTCGGCCACATCCCGGCCGAGACCGGTTAGCTTGCCACGCCTTGGCGGGCCGAACTCACTTCTTTTCGTGGTGGCCGCCGAACTCGAAGCGCATGGCTGAAAGCAGCTGATTCTGAAAATCCGCCTCGCCGCGCGAGCTGAAGCGCTGGAAGAGCGCGGCGGCCAAAACGAACGCGGGCACGCCCTCTTCGTTCGCCGCTTCGAGCGTCCAGCGGCCCTCGCCCGAGTCCGACACCTTGCCCGAAAACTGCGCCAACGACGCGTCGCGCGTGAGCGCCTGCGCGGTCAAGTCCAGCAGCCAAGAGGACACGACGCTGCCACGGCGCCACAGCTCCGCGACGGCCGGCAGGTCGAAATCGTATTGAAAGTACTCAGCGCTCCGCAGCGGCGTCGTCTCCGCGTCGGCGGTGCCCTCGCGCTCTCGGCCAACGCCGGCGTGGCGCAGGATGTTGAAGCCCTCCGCGTAGGCCGCCATCAAGCCGTATTCGATGCCGTTGTGAACCATCTTCACGAAATGGCCAGCACCGCTCGGGCCGCAGTGCAAATAGCCGTGCTGCGCCGTGCCGCTCGTCGCCGCGCCGGGGGTCGGCGGCACGTCGCCCAGGCCTGGGGCGAGGGCTTCAAAGAGGGGGCCGAGGTATCGCACGGCTGCTGCCTCACCGCCGATCATCAAGCAATAGCCGCGCTCGAGCCCGAAGACACCGCCGCTGGTGCCGCAGTCGATGTAGGCCAAGCCGCGCTGCGCCAGGCGCCCCGCGCGGTCGACGTCGTCGCGGTAGTAGGAGTTGCCCCCATCGACCACGATGTCGCCCTGGCTGAGCAGCGGCAACAGCTCGTCGATGGTTCTATCGACGTTTGCGGCAGGGACCATCATCCAGATCACGCGCGGCGTTTGCAGCTGAGCCACGAGCTCTCGCAGGGAGCGCGCGGGGCGAGCGCCTTCGCTTGCCATTTTTTCCACCGCCTCGGGAAACACATCGTACGCCACGCACGTATGCCCAGCGCGCATCAAGCGACGAGCCATGTTGCCCCCCATGCGGCCTAGACCAATCATTGCAAGCTGCATCGTGATACTTCCTCTCCGAGCACAGACGACCGAGCCAAGGGAAGCAAGCTTCATGCGCGAAGAATTGTTAGAAGTAGCCTCGCCCCCTGGCGGAGCGCTGCGAGTCGCTCAAAGTCACGCCTCATGTCCGTAGTCGGTATCGTCGTGTTCACCGTCTTGATGGTCGCGGTGCTGAGCGCCATCAACGCCCAGGTCTTCCGTTGGGCGCGGAATGCGTTCGCCCTCGACGACCGCAAGCGCCGTGTACTGAAATGGACGCTCATCGCCTCGATCGCCGGCATGGTGCTCGGGCGCGTGGCTGGGCGATTCTGGCCCGGCGCGCTGGCCACCGCTGTCATCGCCGTTGGCTCGACCGTGCAGCTCGCCGTCATCATCAGCGGCGTGCTGCTGCTCGTAGCTGACGCCGCGCTCTTGCTCGGCGTGCTGCTGCGCCGCGTCCGCCAGCGCGCGTCCGCCGCGTCCGGGCTTGCGCCGTCGGCCCTGGCCCGGCCGAAAGACACGGAGCGGACGGAGGCGGAGCCGCGCCCCGCGTCGCCGCCCGCGAGCGAGCTGCCGCGCCGCACGTTCTTGACGCAAGCCGCGGCCGGTTCAGCGTTCTTGATTGGCAGCTCGAGCTCGCTGTACGGCGCGCTGAAAGGCCGGAGCGACTACGCCATCGAAGAGGTGCCTATCCAGTTGTCGGGGCTGTCGCGCGCGCTCGACGGTTTCACGATCGCCCAGCTCTCCGACGTGCACATCGGGGCGTTCACGGGCGACGCCGAGCTCGCGATCGCGGAGGAGCTCGTGCGCCAGACGCGCGCAGATCTGATCGTGCTCACCGGCGACCTGCTGGATAACGACGGGCGCCTGGCCCCGCAGCTCGGTCGCTTCGTGCGCCGCCTCACTCCGCTCGCGCGTCACGGCGTGGTGGCGGTGTCTGGCAACCACGACTACTTCGCCGGCATCGACGAGATGGCCGGCGCGATCACGGGCGGAGGCGGTCGCATCTTGCGCAACGAGGCGCTCGTGCTCGGCGGCCCCTCGGCGGGCTTCGCGCTGCTCGGCGTCGACGACGTGTGGGCGCGTCGTCGGCGGATCGGCGGGCCCGATTTGGCGGCGGCCATCACCACGCTGCCCCGCCTCGCCGGCAAGCACGCGCCAGCGCTGGACCTTCCGCGCGTCCTTCTGTGCCACAACCCTTCCTTCTTCGATGAAGCAGCGGGTCGTGTGGCACTGCAGCTTTCCGGGCACACGCACGGCGGGCAAGTGAACCTCGGTGTGCGGCCGGCGGACTACGTCTTGCCCGGTGGCTGGGTCGCGGGGCGCTACGAGCTCGGCGAATCGCAGCTGTACGTGAACCGCGGTTTTGGCACGGTGGGGCCCCCGGCTCGCCTCGGCGCACCACCCGAGGTGACGCGCGTCGTGCTGACGGCGTAGACTGAGCGCCCATGTGCGGGCGCTCTTCGCAGCAAGCGGGGCTGAGGGAAGATGGCTAGCGGAAGGGCGAGCTCGCTTCTGGTCGTCTTGGCGCTGGCGTGCGACGCCAGCCGCGCGCTGCCCTCGGAACCTCAGGTCGCGGGCGCAGGCGCTGCGGGCGCGACGTCGGGTGGAGCGGGCGCGACGTCGGGTGGGGCGGGCGCTTGCGCTAGCCCAGCCGCGGGCGCGACGTTGGGCGGAACGTCCGGCGTTTCGGCGGGAGCGAGCTCCGACGGTGGTGCGCATGCGGGAGACGGGGCGAGTGGAGCCCCGGGCGGCGCGACCGGGGGCGCGACGGGCGGCGCGTCGCTCGGCAGCTGCGAAGGCAAAGGCAGCGAGCTAGCGCCTTGGCCAGGCGGGGCCGAGGTGACCACGCTCGAGCCGGAAGAGCAGTTTCGAGGGAATTTGAGCGGCCTCACCTACGACCCGGAGCACGACGCGCTGTGGGCCGTCGACAACCTTCCGGGCACGCTCTTTCGACTCGTGCCGAGCGGCGACGGCTTCGTCACCGACGCCGATGGCGGCTGGGCCAGCGGCAAGGGCTTGCGCTATCCCGACGGGGCTAGCGCCCCGGACTCGGAGGGCCTGACGTTCGCCGCGGATGCGAGCGCGATCTACGCGTGCTCCGAGCACGACAACTCCTCCGCTTCGAGCAGCCGTCAATCGGTGCTGCGCTTCGCGCTAGGTGGTGCGGGCGCGACCTTGACCGCGACGCACGATTGGAACCTCACGAGCATCTTGCCGCGCGCCGGCGCCAACACCGGCGTCGAAGCCATCACCTGGGTGCCCGACTCCTACCTGACCGCGCGCGGCTTCTTCGATGAGCTGGCCGCCGGCGCGTACGAGCCTGCTCGCTACGGAGACCATGGCGCGGGGCTGTTCTTGGTCGGAGTCGAAGAGAGCGGCCGGCTCTACGCGGTCGCGCTGGATCACGCTAGCTCGGCCGCGCACTTGGTCGCCACCATCATCACGCCTCAGCCCGGCGTGATGGGCTTGGAGTTCGATCGCGACACCGACCAGCTCTGGTTCCACTGCGACGACACCTGCGGAAACCAGAGCGGCATCTTGGACATCGACACGCAGAGCGGCTCGGCCACGCTCGGTCGCTTCGTCGTCACGCGCCAGTTCGAGCGCCCGGCGCAGCTGCCAGACAGCAACCACGAAGGCATCGCGATCGGCCCCGCGAGTGCCTGCCAGGACGGTTTCAAGCCCTTCTTCTGGACCGACGACGCCGACGCCGGCGGCTTCTCACTCCGGCGCGGAACCATCCCCTGCGCTCGCTGCCCTTGAGGCCGCGCGCGGCGGCTCTCGTCAAGTCGTTCGCTGCAAGCCGAGCTTGAGCAGCAGCCGCTCGAGCTTCCGGAAGAAACCGATGCCGTCGAGCAGCGGATTCATCCAGCCCGTGGTGATGCAATAATGCGTGAGGTGCGGCCCCGAGTGGTGCTGGGAGTGATGCCCGGGCGACAAGAAGGCGCGCGTGCGCTGGCACGCTCGAATCAGCCAGGGGCGCTCGGCAGCGTGCGCCCATTTGTGAATTTGCGAGTTGGTGTAGCTCCCCACGAAAACGCCGAAGACGCAGGAGAGCACGAACGGATCTTCGACCAGCAGCAGAAGCACGAAGTGAACGGGTGAGCTGAAAATGCACACGTCGCCGTTGGTCTCGATGAAATCGTGGCGCGTGATGTCGACTTGATCGGCGTGGTGCTCGCGGAACGTGCGCACGAAGCCGCCGAAAATCGGCAGCTTCGGCGAGCCATAGGTGTCGGCCGCCCAGTGCACGACGCCGGAGATGAAATCAGCCAAGCAGAGGCCGGCGAAGCAGCACAGCGCTGCGAGCCAAACCCCGCCGCTCGGCAGGGCGCGATACGCGAGGATGCCCGTGACCACCGTCATCGTCGCGGCCGCGAGCAAGCCGCAGATCTCCAGGACTCGGTGGGAACGAGCGTAGGAGTAGGCCGGCTTGGGGGCGGCGCGTGGCGTCAGCTCCGCCGCGTCCCCAGGTAAGGAACGAGAAGATCCCAACATCGAGCCCGTTATTCTATACGAGCGGCCGCGCGACGCGGACGCCTCGTTCGCTGCGCCGCTCGCCGAATGCGTCGGCCCCGCAGCCAAAGACGGCAGCCGCCGCCTTCACGTCCCGGAATTGTGTCGCTCTGACCGCCTGAGCTGGGCCGCGGTCAGGCTGGTCCCGTCGGGGCTCCAGCCCGGAGGCGCGAACACGTATCCGAGGGCGCTCCTGAGCGAGGTCGCGCGGCGCACGTCGCGCGCGAGCGCCACGAGCTCGTGAACGGCGATGCGGAGCGGGTTGAACGTCTCGATGTCGTGCGTGATGCCGTAGCGCACTGGCTCGCGCGCGTCCTCACGGGCGAAAGTACCGAAGAGGCGGTCCCAGACGATCAGCACGCCTCCGTGGTTGCGATCGAGGTAGCGCACGTTCTTGCCGTGGTGCACGCGGTGATGGGACGGCGTATTGAGCACCCACTCGAGCGCCGCCGGCAGCGTCTTGACCGCCTCGGTATGGATCCAAAATTGGTAGATGAGGCTGATGGCTTGCGCGGTCAGGATCATCGGCGGCCCGTAGCCGAGCAGAGCCAGCGGCAGCCAGAAGACAGGACCGGTCAGGGGGGTGAACCAAGGCTGACGCAGCGCGGTCGACAGGTTGAAGTACTGGCTGCTGTGGTGGTTGACGTGCGCGGCCCAAAGCAGCCGTACCTCGTGATGGGAGCGGTGAAACCAGTAATAGCAAAGGTCCTCCGCGAAGAAGAGCAAGACCCAAGAGCCGGCGGAGCGCGGATCACCCAGCGAAGCGACGCGGTGCTCGTAGCCCCAGCTCCAGAGCGCGAGCGCGCCGAGCGTGGTAAGCGCGCTGATCGCGACGTTGCCGATGCCCATGGCCAGGCTGGCCACGGTGTCCTTCTTTTCATAGCCGAGCAGCGCGCGGCCCTCGCGCCGCAGCCGGCGCGTCCAGAGCATCTCCAGGAGCAGCAGCGCGAGGAAGCCCGGGATGGAATAGATCAGCAGGTTCGACACGGGCCTTCAGCTTCCTGGGCGAGAGCGATCGACGTGGCGCTCAAGCGCGGCCGAAGCGAACGGCGGAGCGCGCTTTGGCCTTGCTCGCCTCTTCTTCGCGGTTTTTCGGTGGCGCGTTCGTCTCCAGCGAGTCGACCAGCCGCCGCGTCACCTCCGCGATCTGCTGGACCGCCTGATCGAAGGTGATGAGATTACGCCCGCTGGGTTTGCGCTGGTTGCTCACTTTGCGCACGTACTGGAGGGCCGCCGCGAACACCTCTTCGTCCGTGGCGGGCGGCTCGAAATTGAACAGCGGGCGAATGTTTCGGCACATGGTCGCTCGAGCATAGCGTGCCTCGCGCCGGGGGCAGGAGCGAGGTTCCGTCGTAGCAATGCCCGCTGCAAGACGGGCTGGCGCGCGCTCCACGCGGCGCGGTGGAGTGATGCCGGGCGTCGCGCCCCGACCTGGGGCAGACTGCGGCCATGTCCGATGCCGAGGATCGCGTGGCGTTGATCGTGGGGGCGAGCGGGCTCGTCGGGCGCGAGCTGGTGAGGGCGCTCTCGCGTCGCTCTGATTACGCGAGCGTGCACAGCCTGGTGCGGCGCGTCAGCCTGACGCCATTGCCGCGAGTGGTCGAGCACGTCGTGGACTTCGACGCTCTACCGGTGTTGCCAGCGTGCAATGATGTCTTCATCGCTCTGGGCACGACCATCAAAGTCGCGGGATCGAAGGCGGCCTTTCGCCGTGTCGATCACGACTACGTGCTCGAGGTGGCCCGCAAGGCGCGTGAGGCGGGGGCGACGCGGCTGGGCGTCGTCTCGGCGCTGGGCGCGGACGCGGATTCGCGCGTCTTCTACAATCGCGTGAAAGGTGAAGTAGAAGCGGCCCTGACGAGCGCGCAACTCGGGTACGAGAGTGTCGTCATCGCGCGGCCTTCGCTTCTCCTCGGTGATCGCGCGGCGTTGGGGCAGCCGCGCCGCGCGGGCGAGCGCTGGGCAGAGCGCCTGCTCGCGCCCATTTCGTCATTGATTCCGGCGACGTATCGACCTGTAGCGGCCGCTGATGTGGCTGCGGCGCTGCTCGACGGCGTGCGCGCGGCGCCGCGAGGCGTGTCGATCCTGGGCTCCGCGTCGATGCAAGGTCGCGCGGCGAACGCGGAGCGGTAAGGAGGCGCTGCACCGTCGACGGACGATTGCAGCACGCGTGCGTGACGCGCATGACACGCGACGACAGACGAGCCGTGACGCGTGACGACGACGAGCCGTGACGCACGAGGCCGAGCGCGCGCACGATGTATGCAGAGCTAAGGCGAGCGCCCACTCGCGTGCATCATCAGCGGCGCGATCACGAGAGTCATTTCCGATTGCGGAGTGTCACGGTGCATTTTCAGATCACACCTAGGTGTGAAGCCTGTTACGCTGAGCGCTCGCTCTACCGTTGAGAGGTGGAGCACGCAGCGCGTGAGCGTCCGGTTAGACGCTCACTTTCCACACCTCTATCCATGCATAGAAACCGGCTCTCTCGCTGGCTGCTCGCCAGCTGCGTCTGCTCTCTACTCAGCGTGGCACATGGCGCACGCGCCGCAGAACCGCCGAAGCCCTCCCTGCCTGAGTCAATACCTGGGGCGCCGCCTGGCGACGTCAACCCCGGCATCGAAAGAAAGCTGCTGCCCGCCCCAGCGCGGCTTCAGCTCATAGAGCCGGACCTGAGAGCCGCGGTCGCGCCACCGCCCGAGAAGCGCATCCTCGGCTTGCGCCTGCCGACCTTCATCGCGTTCGGCCTCGGGGGCTTGAGCGCCGGCGGCGCGATCGCGACGAGCTACGCGGCGACTCGCGGCAACGACCCCAGCAGCTGTGACGCGCGCTGCACCGAGCACGGCGTGCGCCGCAAAGCGCTGCTGATCACGAGCGGGGTCCTCACCGGCATTGCCGCGGCTGGCGTTGGCATCGGCGTGACGTTGATGATCAAAGCCCCCAAGAACCCCAAGCACGACGCCATCCGTCCCCGCTTCGACCTCGGCCTGAGCGGCGAAAAAGCCGTCGCCAAAGTCGGTTGGGCCTTCAGCTCCCTCTAAAATTCCGAAGCCCTTCCCGTCTTGAAGCGCCCGTCGGGAGAGGCCACAGGAAGGGGGGAAGATTGGAAGGGGGAGAGAGCAGGGGGGATCGGCTGCCGCCGGAGAGCAGAGTGGGGGCGCCTCGAGCTGCGCAGGGGCCTCAGCTCACGGGGACAATCAAGGGCTCGGGCTCGCGTAAGCGGCCACGGCTCGGCGGATGCGAATTCTTGTTTGGTGCCTCCCAAACAAGAATTGCGCCTTCCACCCTTGCACCCTTCCTGTGGAAATCTCTCGAGCCGTTGAAGTGACTAGAAGGCGCCGTCGAGCGTGACTTCGCCGGTGACGCCCACTTGGTACGACGCGACGCGGCGCTCGAAGAAGTTCGTCAGCTCTTGCACGTCTTGCAGCTCCATGAACGATAGCGGGTTCTTGGTGCCGTAGTGGATGGGCAGGTCGAGCTGCTGCAGCCGCTGATCGGCCACGTACTCGAGGTAGCCGCGCACGTCGCGCAGCGACAGCCCCGCCAGGCCCTCGCCCAGCAGGTCTTCCGCGAACTGCGTCTCGCAGTCCACGGCTTCTTCCAGCATTTTGACCACGTCGCGCTGCATATCGGCGTCGAACAGGTCCGGCTCTTGCTCGCGCACCTGCTTCACCACTTCGAAGGCGAACTGCATGTGGCAGCTCTCGTCGCGGAACACCCAGTTGGTGCCGGTGGCCAAGCCATGCAGGAGACCGCGCGAGCGCAAGTAATAGACGTACGCGAACGCGGCGAAGAAGAACAAGCCCTCCACGGCAGCCGCGAAGGTGATCAGGTTCATCAAGAACTGACGACGCTGCTCGCGAGTTTCGATCTGATTCAAGCGCTGGATCGAGTCGATCCACTTGAAGCAGAACTCACCCTTCTTGCGGATGCTGGGGATGTTCTCGATGGCCGTGAAGGCCTTCGCGCGCGAGTCGTGATCGGGAATGTAGGTGTCGAGCAGCGTCAGGTAGAACTGAACGTGCAGCGCTTCTTCGTACAGCTGGCGCGACAAGTACATGCGCGCCTCGGGGGCGTTGATGTGCTTGTACAGGTTGAGGACGAGGTTGTTGCTGACGATGCTGTCGCCAGTGGCGAAGAAGGCCACCAAGCGCTCGATCAGGTGGCGCTCGCGCGGCCCGAGCTTCTTGCGGATGTCGTCGACGTCGCTCGCGAAGTCCACCTCGTCCACCGTCCAGGTGTTCTTGATGGCGCTACGATACATCTCGTAGAAGGCCGGGTACTGCATCGGCCGTAGCGAGAGGCAAAGCCCCGGATCGAGCAGCTTGTCGGGTCGACGATGGGCGTTCATTGGCAGGCCTCGCACGCTTCCGGATTCTCGAGCGAGCAGACGACCTTCTCGACGTCGGTGTACTCTTTCTTGGCGACCGCCGGCGCACTGGGCGCGACGCTCGTCTTTTGAATACGCGTCGCCGGGCGCGAACGCAGGTAGTACGTCGTCTTCAGGCCCTTCTTCCAGCCGTAGAAGTACATGCTGGAGAGCTGCCCGATGTTCGGCGACTCGATGAACAGGTTGAGCGACTGGCTCTGGTCGATGAACGCGCCACGATCGGCGGCCATGTCGATGAGCGCGCGCATCGGCAGCTCCCACGCGGTGCGGTACAGCGTGCGCAGGTTCTCCGGCAGCTCGGTCAGCGATTGCACCGAGCCCTCCGCGTGCTTCAGCTTGGCGCGGGTCTCTTCGGTCCACAGCCCCAGGCGCACCAGGTCCCCGACCAGGTACTTGTTCACCTGCAAGAACTCGCCCGAGAGCGTCTCCCGCTTGAACAGGTTCGAGACCTGCGGCTCGATGCACTCGTAGCAGCCGGCGATGGCGGCGATCGTCGCGGTCGGCGCGATCGCGATCATCAGCGAGTTGCGCAGGCCCACCTTCATGATGCGCTCGCGCAGCTCTTGGAAGCGCTGCTCGCCCTCCGGCTTCACGCCCCAGGCGTCGAACTGCAGCTCACCTTTGGCCGCGCGCGTCTCCAGGAACGCCGGGTGAGCGCCCTTCTCGGCGGCGAGGTCGCACGACGCCGTGAGGGCGTGGAAGTAGATCTCTTCCGCGATGGAGCGCGAAAGGTCGCGCGCTTCTTGCGAGTCGAACGGCAGCTTGAGCTCGAACAGCACGTCCTGCAGGCCCATCACGCCGAGCCCGACCGGACGCCAAGCGTTGTTCGACGTCTTGGTCTGCGGGATCGGGTAATAGTTGAGGTCGATCACGCGGTCGAGCTGGCGGATCGCGATGTGCACGGTGCGCGCGAGCTTCTCGAAGTCGAAGCCTTCGGGCGTGACGTGGCGGGCCAGGTTGACCGAGCCGAGGTTGCACACCGCCGTCTCGGAGTCGGACGTGACCTCGAGGATCTCGGTGCAGAGGTTCGAAAGGTGCACGGTGCGACCGGGCAGCGCGGTCTGGTTGCAAGCCAGGTTCGACTTGTCCTTGAAGGTCATCCAGCCGTTGCCGGTCTCGGCCAGCGTGCGCATCATGCGCGCGTACAGGTCGCGCGCGCGCACCTGCTTGACGGCGAGCCCCTCCGCCTCCGCCTGCTCGTAAGCGGCGTCGAACTCGGGACCGAACAGGTCGGTGAGGTGCGGCACGACCTTCGGATCGAACAGCGACCAATCACCGTCGCTCTCGACGCGGCGCATGAACAGGTCGTTGATCCAGTTGGCCAGGTTCAGGTTGTGGGTGCGGCGCTGGGCGTCGCCCGTGTTGTCGCGCAGCTCGAGGAACTCTTCCACGTCGGCGTGCCAGGGCTCGAGGTACACGGCGCAGGCGCCCTTGCGCTTACCGCCTTGGTTCACGGCCGCGACGGAGGCGTCCAGCGTCTTCAGCCAGGGCACGATGCCGCTCGAGTAGCCGTTGGTCGACTCGATCAGCGAGCCGCGTGAGCGCACGCGGGTGTACGAGAGGCCGATACCGCCCGAGAACTTGGAGAGCAGCGCGACGTCCGTGTACTTCTTGTAGATGTCTTCCAGGTGATCGCCCGGCGAATCCAGCAAGAAGCAGCTGGAGAGCTGCTCGTGACGAGTGCCGGAGTTGAAGAGCGTCGGCGAGCTCGGGATGTACTCGAGCGAGCTGAACAGCCGGTACAGCTGCAGCGCTTCCATCACCGTCTCCGACAGCGCGCAGGCCACGCGCAGGAAGAAGTGCTGAGGGGTCTCGATCACCTGGCGCGTCTTCGGGTTCCGCAGCAGGTAACGGTCGTAGACGGTGCGCAGGCCGAAGTACTCGAAGCGATCCGTCCTGTCGTTCTCGACGGCGTCGTTCAGCTTGCGCTGCGCGCGCGTCACGAAGTCGAGCACGCGATCGTTCACGAGGCCCAGGCGGTGACCGAGGCCGATCGACTGCGAGAAGGAGTGCACGTCTTGGTGCGTGACTTCCTTGTCGATGTAGGTGGCGAGCAGCCGCGCCGCCAAGCGCGAGTACTCTGGCTCCTCCGCGATCAGGCTGGCCGCGGTCTGGATCGAGAGCTGGTCGAGCGCTTGCGTGGTCGCTCCGTCGAACAAGCCGCCGATCGTCTTGAGGGCGACCCGCATCGAGTCGACGCGGCCAAGGCCGGCGGCGCTGCGGCTCACCGCCTTGACGATCTTGTTCACGTCGACCGGCTCCGCCTCGCCGTTGCGCTTCTTCACGCGCATCGCGGTCGCGGGCTCGACGCTGCTGTTGCGGCTGGAGGTCGCCGCTTCGTCTCGTTCTTCCGTCTGCGAAACCGGTCCGCCGACGCCAATAGCCTGCACCATGTTGTCTCTCCCTCTGCATCTCCGACGCGCGGGTCCAGCCCGCACGACGGCCTATTCGGTCAGCGCTTATGTAGGAGCGCGACCTACCTGAGCTCGTCTTCTTGGTTGTTGAGACCGAGAATGGCAAACAATGCCGAGCAGTTACGAGCAGTTAGCCCGCAACGAACCAGCAAAAGTCACACGTCTGCTGATCAGAGGGCCCGGGACGATTGCCGGGCGCCCTCTGGTGCCGCGATGCCTGACCAGCTGGCCAGTGCACCGAAGCAGAGGGGCAACATATTGGGGTAGGTGGCTACCGTCAACCCATATCTAGGGGTACCTGCTACTTTTGTTCACTGAATTGTTCAGTGCGATTCGTTCAGCTCTGCGTTGACAGCCCCGAGAATGGCGTTCTCGACTCCCAGGTCGCTGGGCAGCGCCTGTTCAGCGCTGAACGCCGGCAATTTGCCGGTGTTTTCGTTCAGTGTCGGGTCCCAGAAAGCGCAGAACGGAGCGCGGGCGAGGGCCTCGAGCAGGGGCAACCGCGGCAACGACGCCCGCCCCTCCACGAGGTGGATGAAGCGCAGCGTGCGCAGCGCGTCGAACCAGGTGAGCAGGCGGCGCCTTCGCACCCGCGCGTCGGCTGAGGCGCTGAAGCAGTCACGCAGCGCTTCGAAGGCGTTCAGCTCGTCGAGCGCGCTCGACACCGCTCCCACGTCGCCCGGATCCAGCTCCCGCGCGAGCGCGCTGGTCACTCCCGACTCGTTTCGCTCCACGACCGCGCCGACCAACGCCGCGAGCGTGAGCCGCAGCAGCAAGAACACCCTCGGGTGATAGGTCGTGAGGCCAGCACCGCTGTCGACGAGCTCGCCGACGCGCGCGCCGGTACCGAACGGGACCCGCGCCGAGCGACGCGAGCGCAGCAAAATCGGCTGCCGGGAAGGGCGATGGATGCCGCCGAGCTTGGCCAGCTTGTCGAGCAGGTAGAAGTCTTCGGCGGCCATGCGCCGGGGAAACCCCCGCACCTCGGCGTAGGCCTCGGCGCGGACGACGATCGTGCTGCCGAGGCTCTCGTAGCCGTACGGCGAGCCCGCCGAAACCAATCCGATCGTGTAGTAACGCAGCGAGAGCTCGTACGCGGCCGTGGCGGCGTCCACCGCCGCGTCGCCGCCCGGCTCGTGCAAGAACGGTAAGGTCAACGCGACGCGGCGCACGCCGCTCGGAGCGAGCCGCGGCGTGGCGTCGTTCTGGGCGAAGTAGTCGGGCGGCAGACGTGCGTCGCCGTCGGTGCAGCCGAGCCAAGGGCTCGCGACGCAGCCGCGCGCGTGCAGCGCGAGCGCCAAGTCGACGCCGATGCGGCGCGCCAAGCCGACGCCCTGATCGGTCGGGAAGCGGCGTCCGTCGGAGGCGCGGTCGAGCAGCAGCAGGTCGAACGCGCCCACGCGGCCCAGGGTGGCCCTGGCGCTGGTGCCGCTCACGCTCGCCAGCTCCTGCTTGTGGAGCGACAGGCCAGCGAGCTGCGAGAGTACCTGCTCGTTCTTGGCGTGCGTCGGCGCGGGCGCCCCGTCGGCGGCGTTCACGACAGCGATCAGCAGCGTGCGTGTGGGGGGCGCCGAAAGCGCCGGCGCGAGCTCGTCGAGGAAGCTCGGGTCTTCACCGTGGAGCGGCACCACCAGCGCGGCGCCGTAGGTCTGCTCGATCTGTTCTGCGAAGCGCGCCTCGGGCTCCGCGTACTTCTCGAGGTACTTGCGGTGCGCAGGCTCGCTCATCCCAGGCCTCCGGCGTCGGCCGTCAGTGCACGGCCGCGCGGTGGGGCAAGCGCTGCACGAGCTCGGCTTCGAAATCGAGCAGCTGCCCGCCGCGTTCTTTCACGGCCGCTTCGCTGAAGTAGAGCCGCGCCATGCGGAAGAAGAAGGCGTGGTGGCGCGACTCGGCGCGCGCCAAATCCATGTACGGCTCGAACAGCTCCGGGTCGCGTGGCTTGAGCGCCTCCGCGACCATGAACAGGCGCTCGCAGCCGCGCGCCTCCACGACGCCCGAGACCAGCAGCCGATCGAGAAAATGCGCGTCACCGCCGGCGCGGATCTGCGAACGTAGCGCGTTCACGTACGGATCTTTGTAGTCGTCAGCCAGGGTCAGGCCGCGCTTCTCGCAGATGCGGTACATGATGTGGAAATGGTCGAGCTCCTCTTTGGCGAACTCGATCATCGGGTCGAGCAGCTCGCGCTTGTCGGGGTAACGCGCTACGAACGACATGCCGGTCGCCGACGCTTTGCGCTCGCAGTTGGCGTGATCGAGCAAGAAGGCGTCGAAATCGCCGAATACGGCGTCGAGCCACTCCGCAGGGGTTTTGACGCGCAGGTCGAGCATGGGACGGCGCCGTTATACCCGTCCGGAGCGGACTTGCTAGCGCGCGCCCGACTTTGCGCGCGAAATCGGCGCTCGTAGCGGCTCAGCCCGCGACGTGCACGACGAGGCGGCGCGTGTGCGGCCGCGCGCGGTGCTCCCAGACGTACAGCCCTTGCCAGGTGCCGAGCGCGAGCCGCCCGCCCATCACGGGGACGGTTTCGCTGGTTTTCGTGATCGCCGAGCGCGCGTGGGCGGGCATGTCGTCGGGACCCTCGTCGTCGTGGATCCAGCGGCGCGACTCGGGGGCGAGCTCGCCCATCCAGTCGCCGAGGTCACGCAGCACGTTCGGATCGGCGTTCTCCTGGATGACCAAGCTGGCGGAGGTGTGCTGGATGAACACGGTGCACAGCGCGACCTGCAGGCCGCTGCGCTCGACGACCTGCTGGAGCTTGCCGGTCACGTTCGTGAGGCCACGGCCGCTGGTACGAATCTCCACGACTTCTTGATAGGCGCTCAACTTGCGCCGGACTATGCGATCATCCCGAGGGCCGTGCCAGCTCCCGACTCTCGAACCAGCAGCACTCCCGCCGGGCGCCCCACGCTCCGCGGCGCGGAGCTAGGCCCCTGGGAGCGAAAGCTCGAGCGGCTGAGCCGGAAGCACCGGGTGATGCACGTCACCTTCATGCTGGGCCAGATCCTCGTCAGGCGTGACATCGCCGCCGCCACCAGCGCCATGGCGTTCGACCTCTTCCTGGCCGCGATCCCGATGCTCGCGCTGGCGGGTTGGCTCTTCGGCAAGGTCTTGCTCTCTCGCCACGAGTCGGTCCTACAAACGACCGCGCTCTTGCTCGATCTCACCCCGAGCGAGGTGCAGGCGATGACCTGGCAACACCTCGACCGCTTCGCGCTCGGCAGCGTGGCGCCCTTCGCTCTGCTCGGCGCGCTGTGGGCTGCCTCGGGGGCGTTTCACACTTCCATGACGTTGCTCGAGGTGTCGGCGGGCACGGCGCGGCGTCCCTGGTGGCGCAAGCGCTTGGTGGCGCTGGCGAGCGTGCTCGGCAGCATCGCCCTGTTCGGCTCGTGCGCGCTTTTGGCCGTTTGGATGTCGGGCGGACCGGCACGCTTGTTCGTGGCCATGTCGGGCGGCGAGGTCGCGCTCAACCCGGGCGTGTCGCACTGGCTCTTGCTGAGCCTGTTGGCGCTGCTCGGGGTGGGGCTCTTCGCGCTCTTCTTCTACGTGGCCTCGCCGCGGCCGGGGGTCAGGCGGCGCGTGTTTCCGGGCGCGATTTTGGCGGTGCTGGCCGGCAGCGTGGTGTCGGGCGGATTCGCCTTCTACGCCGGGCATCTGGCGCGCTTCGCCCTCTTCTACGGCAGCCTCGCGGCGGTGGCGGTCACGCTGGCGTGGCTGTGGCTGGTGTGCTTCTCGGTGCTGGTGGGGGCCGAGCTCAACCAGCTGCTCGAGAACGGCGAGTAGCTATTTGAGCGGTCCCACGCACACGCCGAAGTTGGGCGGTAGCTCGGACGAAGCTTGGCATTTCTGCTCACCGCAGTCGTTCTTGGCAGGATCGGTGCGGCAGAGCTTCACGCATTTCTGGGTGACGCTCGAGCAAACGTGATTCCACGCGCAGGGGCACTCCTCGCCCTGCTCACCCGCGCCCGGCTTCAAGCAAGTCGTCGTGCCGTCTTCGCGAACCACCACGCACGCCGTGTCACCCTTGCAGCGGCACTCGCCGCTCGTGCACGGGTAGGCATCCTCCAGGCTGCAATCGTCCGTCGGCACGCACACCGGCACGCTCGGCGGCTGGCCCAGCGCCTTGTCGGACGCCGCCGCTCGCAGCGGGCGCTCCGCGCAGTACGTGCCGGCGCCGCAGTCGGTCTGCGGGGAGCAGCAGTAGGGTAGGCATCGACCTGCGTCGCCTTCGTTCACGCAGGCGAGACCGGCCGCGCAGTCACCCGCGGAGAAGCACGGTGCGCTGGTCTTGCCGCTGCCGGCGGCCACGCATTCGCGTGAAGGCGAGTCGCTGGAGCGCGTCACTTGGCACGCGTACGGTGCTGAGCCCGTCGGTGGGGTGGGGGAGGCGCCACCTTCGCCGCCCGCTCCCGCGACGCCGCTGCCACCTGCGCCGCCGCTGCCACCACCTTCGCCGCCGCTGGCGGCTCCGCCCTCGCTCGGCGCGTCGCCCCCGGCGCCGCCGCTGTGTCCGCCCGCGCCGAAGTCTCCGGCCGCTCCGAACTCTCCGGCCCCTCCGCGCGTGGAGCCTTCTCCACCCGCGCCGCCTTCGCCGCCCGCGCCCGCGACGAGCGCGGGCGGCGCGAAGTCACGACAGGCGTTGGGATCGTCGGGGACGCACGCTCCCACGCCGCACAGCGCGTTGAGATCCAGGTTCGCGCGCCCGCCCGTCACCGATGCGTCGGGCTCGCGGACCCCGGGGCCGCCCCCGCGTCCGCCGCTGCCCGCGGTGCCGCCGTAGCTCGAGCCGGGAGGACCTTGGCTTGAGTCCTCGCTCGACGAGCAACCACCCGCGAGCAGCCACGCGAAGCACGCGCCCAGCGCGATCCATGCAAACGACCTCGACCTCGTCATGTCTGTCCTTCGATGCCGTCTAGAGCGCCGCCGCCGTGACGCTCGCCAGGTACACGGTGAGCGATACGACCCACAGCGTGACACGTTTGCTGAGCTGCGCCTCGTACCCCCAATAAGGAGCGAGGGGCGGCACCAGCAAAGCCACCAGGCCCCGCCAGCGCGGCTCGCGCCGGACGAGGCCTATGACAAGCGTGACATGGGCTACCAGGAGCAACCCGAACGCAGTCGAGACCAAGCCGAGCAGCGCGAAGTCCAAGCGCGTCCAAACATAGCCGCTTTTCAGGAACATTCAGGCGGCTCGGGTGTTCGACCAGGCTTCCGGCCTCTGGAGCTCCCGGTCCACCCCGGGAGTGCTGCTTAGCGAAGCGCGAGATCGGCGCCAGCGGCCTACTTTCTTCGTCAATGCGGGCCTGCCCCGGCCCTCCGCTTCATTGTAGACTCACTCCCCTTGCGCCACACCGCCTTGCGCCACTGTTCCTCGATCCTCGTCCTGGCCGCGCTCGGGCTATTGGCCTCCCTCCCGCTCGGGCTGAAGTCTGCCAGCGCCGGGGGCGCGACCTCGCGCCCGGACACCATGCCTGTCAGCCAAATCCAGCGCGGCATGAAGGGTTATGGTCTCACCGTCTTCGAGGGGACCCGGCCAGAGCGCTTCGACGTCGAGGTCATCGACGTGCTGAAGAACTTTCGGCCGCGCCAAGATCTGATCTTGGTGAAGACCAAGCACCCCCGCCTCGAGGTGGTGAAGGTGGTGGCCGGCATGAGCGGTAGCCCCATCTACCTCGATAACAAGATGGTGGGCGCCTACGCTTATGGCTGGAGCTTCGGCTCGGAGCCCGTCGCGGGCGTCACCCCGATCGACAACATGATCGAGGATCTGCAGCGACCGCTGCCGGACAAGATCTTCGGTTGGCCCTTGAAGGCGAACGCGGCTTTGCCCGCGGACAAGGCGAAGCAGGCTCAGAACGACGCCGGTCGCTTCCGAGGCTCGCGCTACGACTTGCGCGAGCACGCGGCGGCGCTCGCGCACCGGAAGGGCCCGCCTGGCGCCGCCGCTCCCGTCGCCACGCCGCTGCTCGTCGGTGGCATGAGCAACGGCGCGATCGGCCTGACGCGTGACTTGCTGGCGCCCCTCGGCATGGAGCCGCTCCAGGCCGGCGGTGGCGGCGCGCAAGATCCGAACGCCCCCAAACGCTACGAAGATGGCGGCGCCATCGGCGTTCAGCTGATCCGCGGCGACATGAGCGCGATGGGTCTCGGCACCGTGACGCGCGTGGAGGGTGACAAGCTGGTCGCGTTCGGTCACCCCATGATGGAAGCAGGGGTGACGGCGCTGCCGACGACGATCGGCAAAGTGCTGTGGTTTTTGGCGAGCGACCAGCGGAGCTTCAAGATTGGTATGGGCGTCCGCGAAGTCGGCGCGATGATCCAAGATCGCCAGGCGTCGATCGTCATCTCGCACAGCGCCAAGGCGCCGGTGGTGCCTTTGAAGCTCAGCATCAAGGGGCTGCCGGGGGTGCCGAGCTCGAACTGGAAGTTCGAGATCGCCCACGAGAAGTTCATGACGCCGTCGTTCATGGCGGTGGCGATCGGCAGCGCGCTGCAGGCCGTGGCCAACGAGCGGCAAGACGTGACGTGGACGGCGAGCAGCAAGCTCAAGATCCAAGGTCACGGCGAGCTCGCACTCGAGGACTACGGCGTGGCCATCGGCGGCACGCCCGAGGCCGGAGAGTTCGCCCGCACGAACTTGGTCCGTGCCATCGGCGCGGTGCTCAACAACCCCTGGCAGCCCGCGCTCATCGAAGGCGTCGAGCTCGAGGTCGAGCTGCACTATGCGCGTGACGTGCTGCGCCTGCGCGGGGCCGAGCTGCTCGAGCCGGAGGTCGACGCGGGGAAGCCGGCGCGCGTGCGCCTCACGCTCGTTCCCTACTCCGGGGCTGAGCAAACGCGCGTCGTCAGCGTGATGCTGCCGCCGCATTTGGCGGGGCAGACCGTGAACCTCGACATCGCGCCCGGCTACATGGAAGAGCGCGAGGTGGCCGCGCCGGACTCGCTGAACGACATGATCCGCAACTTCGAAAACCCGATTTATCCTCCGAAGTCGCTGGTCGTGAGCTTCGACAGCGGCAGCGGCCTCGCGTTCCGCGGCCGAGTGGCGAAGAACCTGCCGCCCGGCGCCGTCGACGCCATCCGCCCCGCGACCAGCTCAATCGGCCCGGAAGGGGTCGGGAGCTCGGTGCGGGAGGTCGTGCCGATTGGACAATTCGTGGTCGGGCGTGATCGCGTGAGCGTCACCGTTCGTCCGGTTCTGCGTTGATTCGAACCTCGGGGACCTCAGCGTCGCCTTCGCCCAAGACTTTCATGCACAAAATCGTTCGTATCTCCCTGACTTCCGTCCTGCTCCTGGCGGCCGCGCACGCAGCCGCGGTCGGTACGCGCCGCTTCGTGCTCGATGAGGCCTCCGAGCTGAAGGGCGGCGACTTGAAGGGCGTCGCGCTGGACTCGGCGGGCCACGTTCGCGCTGGGCTCAGCCTCGGCGCGGTGCCCGCGACCCAGGCGACCAGCGTGTGGGCGGCGCTCCCGATGCCGGACGGCTCGCTGCTGCTCGGCACCGGTAACGAGGGCAAGCTGCTCAAGCTCGCGGGCGGCAGCGTGAGCGTGCTCGCCGAAACCAAGGCGCTCGTGGTCACCTCGCTCACTCAGGCCTTTGGCGGCGCCGTGGTGGCCGGCACGTTGCCCGACGGCAAGGTCATGAAGTGGGAGAAGGGCAAGCTCTCCGATCTGGCGGCGCTCAAGGGCGCCGAGCACGTGTGGGGCGTCGCCTACGACGCCAAGGCCAAGGCCGTCTACGCCGCGACGGGCCCCGAGGGGAAGCTGTTTCGCATCACCCAGACCGGTGACGCTCAGGTGTACTTCGACGCACCCGAGCAGCACCTGATGAGCGTGGCGGTGGCGCCCGACGGCACGGTGTACGCCGGCGCGAGCGACAAGGCCAAGCTGTACAAAGTGACCGGGCCCGGACGCGCGAGCGTGCTCTACGATTTCGGTCGCACCGAGGTGCGGGCGATCGCGGTGAACGCGAAGGGAGAAGTGTTCGCGATCGCCAACGACATCAAGACCTCCTCCTCCGCTCCCGCGCGTCGAGGTGGTGACAACGTGGCGCAGCCCATCGCCGCTGCCGGCAAGACGAAAGGCAAGGGCACGCTCTACAGCTTCGGGGTCGACGGACAGCCAGAGCAGCTCCTCGATGACAGCGACGAGCACTACACGAGCCTCGCGCTGGGCGACGACGGCCGGCCTTACGTGGGCACCGGCGTCGAGGGGCGCGTGTACACGGTCGACGCCGGACACACCTCCGTGATGGTGGCGGACGCCGATGCGCGTCAAATCGGCGCCCTGGTGATGAGCGGTAAGGACCGCTTCGTCGTCGCGAGCGATCCCGCCGTCGTGCACCCCGTCAAGGGGGTAGGCGGCGCCGACGCGGTTTGGACGAGCAAGGTGCTGGACGCCGGCATCCGCGCCCGCTTCGGCCAGCTATCGTGGGACGCCGCCGGTACGCTCGAGTTTTCGACCCGCACCGGCAACACCAAGGAGCCCGATGACACGTGGAGCGCCTGGAGCAACCCGCTCGGCGCGGCCGGTCTGGTGACGAGCCCCGTCGGTCGCTACCTGCAGGTGCGGGCCCGCTTCGCCAAAGACCCGAACGCGGTCTTGAATCAGGTGGAGGTGGCTTTCTTGACCGACAACCTGCGCGCCGTGCTCACTAGCGTCGACGCGCGCGGCGGCGACGGCGAGTCCGGTGACGACTCGCCCAAGGCTTCGGGCGGCCCCGTCACGCGCCGCGCCGAGTCGACCGTCAATTTGACGTGGAAGGTCGATAACCCCGACAAAGACGACCTGCGCTATCGCCTGCAGTACCGCTTGCTCGGGACGAACGACTGGTTCGACGTGCTGAAGCCGGGCGAGAAGCTGACCAAGGAGAGCTACGCCTGGGAAACGGCCGATCTGCCCGAGGGGCGTTACCGCCTGCGCGTGACCGCGTCCGACGAGCTCTCGAACCCGCCGGATCGCGCCACGAAAGACGTGCGCGAGAGCGGCATCGTGCTGGTCGACAACACGCCGCCCAGCATCGACGCCTTGACGGTGGCGGGACAGCGGCTGCGCGGCATCGCGCAAGACGGCGTCGGTCCGATCGCGCGCATCGAGGTCTCGCTTTCCGGCAGCGACGAATGGCTCCCCTTCTTCCCCGCCGACGGCATCTTCGACGAGCAGCGCGAGGAGCTCGACATCGATCTCAAGAACGTCATCAAGACGCTGCCCGCGCTCGTCAGCGTGCGCGTCTACGACAAGGGGAACAACTTCGTGGTGCGCTCCGTCTACGTCAAGTAGCTGGGCGTAGCCTCCGACTCCCTGGCGCGGTGCCTCGGCGGCCGGCTCCGAGCGAGCCCTACTTGCGGACCGCGCGCTCGACCGTCTTCGGGTCGACGCGGGTGAACCCTTCCTTCACCCAGCGATCGCGGACTTGACGCGCCAGCTCGGGGTGCTTCCGCCATGGCACGGCCACCGCGTAGATCAGGCAGCCGTCCTTGTAGGCAGGGAACGCGGCCCAGGCCGCCGAGAAAGAAGTCGTGCTGAACGCGGCCGAGAACTCGCCGTCTACGGCGTGCACCTCGAGCCGCTGGTCGCGCCAGCGCTGGTGAACCACCGCGAACGGTCCGAACTTGACGTCGAACGGCTTGGTCTGCGGCCGCCCCCAGGCTTCGAAGCGGCGCATGCACATTTCGCTCGTGACGGGCGTGCCGGCCGGCATCTCCTGGACGAAACCTACCGCGAGCGCGTGGTGGTCGCTGCCGTAGCGGAAGCCGATGAAATGCTCGACGCCCCAGTAACGCACGCGCTTCCAGTGCTCGGAGTCGGGTAGCGGCACCAAGAGCTGATCGTCTTTGTCGGGGCGCAGGCCCCAGCCCTCGTCGAGCTGCCGGTACAGCGCGGCGCCTTGGCGATCAGGCGCGTCTCCCCCCGGCTCTTTGACCGTAACGCTGGCGGGAGAAGGCGGCGCGGGCCGTCGCTCGCTGGCGCTCGAGCTCGCTCCGCCGCCAGCGGCCGCTCCGGCCGGATGCTCCGCGTCGATCGGTTTGGGCGCGCTCGCGCAGGCGACGAGCGCGCCGCCGAGAACGAGCGGCAAGGCCCAAGCTTTTGGCACGATCGTTGGACGACCCAAGCTCGTCCATTATGCACCCGGCCGCAGGCGCTTCCAATCAGCGCCGAATTTCGACTAGCGACCCGCGTTTCCGGCGGGCGTCAGGGCTCGGTCGAGCCACTGCTGGAGCCGGCGGAAGCCGTCTTCGGCATCCACCTTTCGATAGCTGGGTCGGTAGTCGGCCGCGAAAGCGTGGCTCGCTTCCGGGTAAACGTGGAAGGCCGAGCGCTTGGCGAACGGATTCGAGCTCTGGGCCAGCGCTTGCTTCATCTGCTCCACGCTCTCGAGCGGGATGCCTTGATCCTTACCGCCGTAGAGCCCGAGCACGGGCGCTTTGAGGTCGTTCACCAAATCCACTGGCTGCGCGGGGCGCTTCGCATCTTTGTCCCCGACGAGGCGACCGTACCACGCGACGCCTGCCTTCAAGCGCGGCTGGTGCGCCGCGTACAACCAGGTGACGCGGCCGCCCCAGCAAAATCCGGTGATGGCCAGGCGGGTCGCGTCGACGTTGGGCTGCGTGCTCGCCCACGCCACCGTCGCGTCCAGATCCGCCGCAACTTGCGCGTCGGGGGTCTGCGAGACGATCTTCTGCTGGAGCTCTTGGATG
This sequence comes from Pseudomonadota bacterium, assembly GCA_023431345.1. Classification (GTDB taxonomy): domain Bacteria; phylum Myxococcota_A; class Polyangia; order Polyangiales; family Polyangiaceae; genus PMG-095. Next base: position 15,293 of record JAEYWK010000201.1, on the reverse strand, counting down.
TCGGCGATCTGCGTGGCGTCGCCTTGGCGCACGAACAGATCCGGGGCCACCGCGAAGTAGCCGAGCTTCGCGAAGCGCCGGCACACGTCCTTGATGTGCTCGTGAACGCCGAAGATTTCGTGCACGACCAGCAGCACCGGCGCCTTGCCTTTCGGCACCCGAGGCCCCGCTCGGTAGGCGGGGATCTTCCCGCTGGCGGTCACGATCTCCACGATGCCCGACTCGAGCCCCTGAGCGTCCGTCGCTAGAGCGGTGCTCGCGATCGGCCCGACCGCGAGCGCAAAGCCGGCGCTGACTGAGTGCTTCATCACGTCTCGGCGCGAGGGCGTCATGCGCGTACGCTACTCGGGCCTGGCGGCAGGAGGAAGTCGCGCATTTTGCCCCGCCGACTGGGACGCTTCGTTCCAGTCGGCGCGGCCTTGGAGGGCCGCGCTACGGCGTGTGCGGCTCGGCGGCACCGACCAGGTCCACCAAGCGAAAGTCCACCCGGCGGTTGCGAGCGCGCCCTGCCTCGGTCTTGTTGTCGTCGATGGGGCGCGCTTCACCGAAGCCGTGAGCTTCCAGGCGCGCGCTGTCGACGCCAGCGGCGACGAGGAAGCTGAGCACGGCTTCGGCCCGCTCTCGCGAGAGCTTCAGGTTGTAGGCGTCCGCGCCGCGATCGTCGGTGTAACCCTCGATGGAGATGCGCCCGAGGTCCGCGCGCGACCGGATCAGGTTGGCCATCTCCAGCAGCATGGGCTCGCTGCGCGGCTGGATCTTGGCGCGGTTGTACTCGAAGAAGATCGGCTCGAGCGTCCGAATCTGGCCGGACTCGACGCGGATCAAGTCCGGGCAGCCATCGCTGTCGTCGATGCCGTTCACGGTCTCGGCTTCGGTGGGGCACTGGTCGCGTTCGTCGAGGATGCCGTCGCCGTCGTTGTCCGGATCGGGGCAGCCGTCGTCGTCTTGCCAGCCGTCCTTGTCCTCCGCTTCATTGGGGCACTTGTCGTCGGCGTCTGCGATGCTGTCACCGTCGTTGTCCGGATCGGGGCAGCCGTCATCGTCTTGCCAGCCGTCCTTGTCTTCCGCTTCGGAGGGGCAGCGATCGGCGGCGTCTGCGATGCCGTCGCCGTCGTTGTCCGGATCGGGGCAGCCGTCTTGATCTTCGAAGCCGTCCTTGTCTTCGGCTTCGTGGGGGCAGCGATCGGCGGCGCCGTGCACGCCGTCGCGGTCGGGATCCGTATCCGCCGGCGGGGGAGGTGGCGGCGCGCTGTCGCCGAACGCTGCGCCCAGCGAGGCGAGCAAGCGAAAATCAGGCGTGCCGAAGCCGTTGGTGAGGCCCGGTCCACCGCCCGCCGCCGCCACCCACGGCCCGCTCTGGAAGCGAACGCCGGCGGCGAGCTCGAGCGGCGTGCGACCGCGCGCGAAAGGGTCGGCGAATGGGGTGGAGCCGGCGACTTCACCGGTGAGGCCCCACTGCTCCGTGAGGCCGAGGTGCATGCCACCTGCGAGCTTCAGGGCGTCGCTCACGTTCAACGATTGCTCGCTAGTGGAAGGACGCAGCACAGGTCCGGCCCCGAGCGATACGAAGGACCGCGCCCCGAACGGCACGGAGAGGATGGCCCGCGGCCAGGCGCTCACGGAGCCGTCGCTCGCGAAGGCCTTCTCCCCGCCGAGCGGGGCTCGAATGGTTCCCGCCAGCGCCAGCTCGACGGGGCTTTGGCGAGGGAGCAGCGTCAAGCGCAAGTCCACGCCGGGATCGCCGGCGATGACGCCGTCCAGATCGTAGCTGCCATCGCTACCTTGGTTGCGCAGGTACACGGGCACGAGCAGCGCCACCTGGAATCGACGCCCGAGCGTCACGCCACCCGAGAGGTAGCCGCCGAGCTCGGAGTCGATGAGCACCCGCTCCGCGCTGCCATCCTCACTGACGAGCACCAGGGAATCGTCCGCGAAGCCGAGCGTGAGTCGCGCGAACGGCTTGACGCTGGCTCCCGACTCGCTGACGGGCGCGGCTCGCTCGACCCAGAGTAAGTCAGCCGGCGCCGCGGGGGCCGTATAGGCATCTTGCGCGAAATCAGCAGCTCGAGCCGGCGCGCCGCATAGCACCGCCGCCGAGCCCAGCGCGAACGTCGTCACCGAGCGCACGCCATTGAATCGTCGCATCGATTCGCTTCTCCCCATCTTGATCTTGGTAAACTGGTATTCTATTCGTCCTCGCCTCGCCGTTCGCTCACACGCGCGCTGACTCGGTGGACACCGCTGCTAAAGCCATCCACGGTCACCACCTCCCGGTCAGGCTCTGCCAAGGAAGCCTCCAGGAGGGTGAGCTCGTCATGCACGCTGCCGAGAGCTGCCCGCGCGGACGCCGAGAGCCTCGCTTGCAGCTCCGGCGCCGCCTCCAGCTCTGCTCCTAGCTCGCTCGCGAGCTGCTTCAAGCGCCGGACGCGGCGCGCTAGGACCTTGGGGCTCGGCGCTCCGCCGGACGCGCTGACGCGAGTCCGCCGTGCCACGCGGACGAGCTCTTCGCTCGTCCAGGCGTGCTTCTGCGCTTGTGCCAGCAGCGCTTGCTGAGTGGGGGGCGGCAGAGCCGCGACGGCGCGCAGGTGCGCGAGCGCCAGGTGATCCATCGAGAGCACGGCCGGAAAGCGCTCCACCAGCTCGAAGATCTTCACGCAGCGCCAGAGCGTGATGGCGGAAAACGGCAAATCTCCGCGTTGGGCGAGGCTGCGATAGTAGGGCTCATTGCGGCCGCGATTGCGCAGCTTCTCGAGACTCCCATCGAACACGTGAGTCACGATCAGCCGCCCGACCTCCAGCGTGTACTGGAGCGCACGCATCCTCGCCAGTCGCCTGAGCTCACCAACCAACCAGTCTGTCTTGTCGATCGCCGTCGCGGCTAACGTCATGCCTGATCCCGCCCCGGAGGGCTCGTAATCCCCTCGCGGAGTCAACGCGGGCCTCGCGGCCGCGCGGTGTGACTCCACGATCCGAACAAGCGTACTCTTCGACGTGCCCTCCGACAAGTCCCAGCCTAGCTGCGACCTTCTTGCGTAGCTAGGCGCAAATGGGGGGAGCGCTAGGGCTAGCGGAGGTGACGTAGGCTTGACGTTCGGCTCGGGCATCGGTGTGTGCGTTTCTAGTTAGGGCAAGTTAGACAAGCGTCGTTTCCACTGGAAACGCGGCTAGCGACTCACCGTGATGCCGCTCTTGCTCAGCTCGAGACATTCGAACAGCGACAGCGGACTTGCGCCGAGCAGCGTCCCATCGCCGCAAACCTCGATACCCCACCCGCTCGTCCCGAAAGCAGCAGTGATGTCCGCATCACCGAGCAGGCTCAGCGTCGGGTAGGGGCTGCCCTCCGTGCGCGCTCGAACCTCGAGGCCGCTCGCATCCCAGATGACGGACGCGGCTGGCAACGCGACCGGAACGAGGCGCGTGATGCCGCAAAGCAGCGAGCCACCGTCGAGCTGCAGGTCCCCTTCGAGCTGCAGGCTGCTGAGCGCCTGATCCGCGATCAACGCGGAAATTTCGACGGCGCCACCCCAGCTGAGGGGCACCTGCGAGAGCCACGGCACGCTCGCGCCGGCGTCCAGCCAGCCCTGAACTCCGATCAGCTCGTGCTCGCCGGTGGTGGAAACGACGACGCTGGTGGGGGCCAGATCGATCGCGGCGTTGGCGAGCGGTAGGCCGGAGGTGTCCAGGCGAAGGGCTGCGACATCGAGCGCGAGATCGAGCTGCGCTTCGTCGTCGGTTCCGAGCGCGAGCGTGACATCCGCACGCAGGTCCGCTGCGTCGAGCGGCGCGAGCAAGCCACCGAGCAAAGAACCAACCACACCGGCGGTTCCAGCGATCGTCACGCCGCCACCCGGCGCGGGGACCACTGCCAGGTCCACGTCCATCAGCGGGAACGTCTCGAGGCCTCCGAGATCCACGTTCACATCCCCGGACAGCTCGAGCCCGTGTTTCGATTCGGAACAGTCTCCGCTGTCCAAGCGGAGCGTGACCGCAGCCGCGCCTGGCGCGTCGGCCCGGATCGTGAGCTCACCGTTCTCTTCCCTAATATCGATACCAGGCAGGAGGTCGCCGCACGCACAGCCCTGGGAATTTTCGGGCACTTCCTGCGCGTCAGACGGGTCCCTACCTTTCGGGAAATCGCTGTCTTCGTCGCCTCGGCGCTCACGCTCCGCGCTCTCATCGCCCGCGTTCTCGTCCGCGCGTGCATCACTCCGGGCGGGCGTGTCGCTCCGCGCAGAGTCACTCGCGGCTCCCGCCCCCTCTTCGCCATCGTCACCGGCGGCGACCTCCGCTTCGGGAGCGGTCCCGCAGCCCTGCAAGGCAAGAGTGAGCACGCACAGCGCGAACGAATAACGACCTGAACGAATCATCGATAGCTTCCTTTCGTGTCCGAAGACGAAGCCAGACTTGGCAACATCCGTGCCCGGTCGTCGCGTGGCTCATCGCGTGATTTGTGAGGCTCGACTTTCGTGAGGGGAAGCCGTGAGGGTGCAGGGTCGTGCACCATGAGAGCGCACACTCGTGCACTCATGTCCGTGATTGCGAAAGGGTGAGCCCTCGCCCGAGGTCGATCCAGTGCTATGCTGGAAGATAGTGCAGAGCAACGAGGGACGAGCAGACGCGCGCGACTACTCCGTGCTGCTGGCCAGCGACGACACGCAGGCCGCGCGTGCGCTTACGGAAACCCTGCGCCGAGCGCGCATCGAGTTCGTGCAAGCCAAGACGACGAATCAGGCGATTTCTGCGCTAGATGGCGCGGAGTTCGACGTCGTCATCAGCTCCGAGGCCGTGCTCTGCGAGCAGGAAGAAGAGCTGCTGCGCCGCATCGAGAAGGTGTGTCCGGATATGCCGGTTCTAGCGCTAGCTCCGGATGAGCGGACGCCGCCGTCGACGCCCCAAGGCGCCTTCGATTTCATCGCGCGACCATTCGACGAGCTCAGCACACTGGATACGATTCGCCGAGCGCTGGCAGTGGGGCGCTTGGCGCAGCAAGTGCCGCCAGCGGCGGCGCTGCCCTCTTTGAACGAAGTTCCGATACGATCGAAAGCCATGCGGGGCGCGATGGCGATGCTCGAGCGCGTCGCGCCGACCAACGCCACCGTGATGATCCGCGGCGAGAGCGGTACGGGGAAAGAGGTCGTGGCGCGGCGCCTCCACGCGCTCAGTCCGCGCGCTCTGGGCCCGCTGGTCAAGGTGCACTGCGCGGCTTTGCCCGAGCAAATCCTGGAGAGCGAGCTGTTTGGATACGAGCGCGGCGCGTTCACGGGCGCGCACGCCAGGAAGGCGGGCCGAGTCGAGCTCGCCGAGCGCGGCACGCTGTTTCTCGACGAAATTGGGGAAATTTCGGCGTCCGTGCAGGTGAAGTTGCTCCGGCTCTTGCAAGACCGTGAGTACGAACGGCTCGGAGGGACGCGTACTCTGGTCGCAGACGTGCGCTTCGTCACCGCGACGCATCGCAACCTCGAGCGTATGGTGCAATCGGGTACCTTTCGGGAAGATCTCTATTACCGCCTCAACGTGGTCCGCGTCGACTTGCCCTCGCTGCGCCAACGCCGCGAAGACATCGAGGAGCTAGCGACGTATTTCTGCGCCGCCGTGGCCAAGGATGTCGGTAGACGGATCGCCCTTTCGCCCGGCGCCCTTGCCCGCATCGTGCGCGCGGAGTGGCGTGGCAACGTGAGAGAGCTGCAGAATTTCGTCGAGCGCCTGGTCGTGCTGGCGGACAGCGAGACCATCAGTGAGCAAGATGTGCTGCTCGAGCAGCAGCGTTCGCTCGGCTTGGCGGGGGACGCGGAGCCGCGCCTGGAATCCAGCGTCGTGTCGCTGGATGTCGCGCTGCAGCGAGCCGAGCAGCAAGCGCTCGCGAAAGCCCTGCGCAAAGCCGCGGGCAACCGCACGCTCGCCGCGAGGATCCTCGGGGTGAGCCGCCGCGCGCTGTTCTACAAGCTGCGAGAGCACGGTATCTCGTGAGCGCTGAGCCTGGTTTTGGCGCTGGCACGGGCGATGCTTTATCGCGACTCGATTTCTCTGGGAATCATTCGGATGGGATTGAGCGCCTCAATATTTGTTTGAAGCGGTCGTTCCGAATCTTACGCAGCGCCTCCGAGCTTGGAGGCGGGGGACGAAAAAGAGCATGCGAAACTACATGAGCCGCGCCTGGCTCGCACTCGGAACGTGCATCGTCGTCGGAATGCTGAGCGGGCCATCGTGCGCCGCAGGCGAAGCCGAAGACGTCGGAGAGCTGCGCCAGCCGCTGCTCTGCGCCTCGGTGGATGTCTGCGACGACAACGACCCCTGCACGGACGATCTGTGTGTGCTGAACCTGTGCGTCAACGTGCCGCTACTCAACTGCTGCCAGGGCTGCACCGGTGGTGCGGGCGGTGAAGGCGCCGGGGGCAATGCTGGCAGCGGCGGCAATGCTGGCAGCGGCGGCAATGATGGCGGCCAATCCGGCAGCGCGGGCTCGAGCGACGGCGGGACGGCGGGCGAACAACCCAGCAGCACCAGCGGCTCCACGAACGAAGGCGGAAGCGGCGGTGAGGGCGACGCTGGCTCCTCCGCCGGCGGCACCGGCGCGGCGACCAGCGGTGAAGGAGGTGCGGCGGCCGCCGGCACGGTGAGTGAGGCGGGCGCGAGCGCCGCAGCGGGAGAAAGCGGCGACGGCGATGGCACCAGCAAGGGCAACGCCTGGCGCCTCGAAGGCGGCGGCTGCGCGCTCTCGCCGCGCGCGAGCGGCTCCGAGAGCCAGACGTGGCTGCTGGCGATCGCGACCGCGCTGCTGCTCGGGCACGGCGCCGCGCGGCGCAGAGGGCGCCGCGGGAAAGGGACATTCACCTCGTGAGGTCATCGACGAACCCCGCGGTACGTTTGCTCGACGACGCCGAGCCGACGACGAACTTACTGGAGTCGAGCCATCGTCTGCGGGCTAGTCGTCCGGCGCTCGAGCCTCCAGCGACCCAAGCGGGCGAGCACGGCGCTGCCGGGCTGGCCGAGAGCGAGACGCGCCTGGCGCTGAGCTCGTCGCTCGCTTCGCAGCGCGGTGGTGCTCCGCCCGCATCACCCGCAGCGCCCATTCGTGTGCGGCAGGAGCACGCGCGCATCGGCCCCTATCAAGTCGTGTGCGAGCTCGCGTCGGGCGGCATGGCCACCGTGTATCTGACGTTGCACCGCTCGGTGGAAGGCTTTCAGAAGCTCTGCGCGGTCAAGCGCATCCACCCCCACCTGGCCGGGGATCGCGCCTTCACGGAGATGTTCGTCGACGAAGCTCAGATCGCGGCGCGCATCAGCCATCCCTACGTCTGTAGCGTATTTTCGTTCGGTCGCTCGCAAGATAGCCACTTCATCGCGATGGAGTTCCTGCGTGGCGAGCCGCTCTCGGCCGTTTCCCGCCGCGTCGCCCGCTCGCCCGAGCTAGGCGATGACCCGCACTTCCCGCTGCTCGCGGCGCGCATCATCGCCAACTTGGCGGAGGGCTTGCACGCCGCGCACACGCTGCGCGACGACCGAGGCGCCCTGCTGGAGGTCGTGCACCGCGACGTGACGCCGCAAAATCTGTTCTTGATGTACGACGGCTCCGTGCGCGTGACCGATTTCGGCATCGCGCAAGCTCGCCAGCGCCTCCACCACACGCAAGGACAGAAGCTGAAGGGCAAGCTGTCCTACATCGCGCCTGAGCTGCTCAACCGCGGCACCGCGAGCGCGCAGGTGGACGTGTGGGGGCTCGGGGTCGTGCTGTGGGAGCTGCTGGCGGGGCGACGCCTCTTCCTCGGCTCGAGCGAGGGCGAGACGCTCGCGTCGGTCATGTCGCGCGTCGTGAGCGCACCCTCGGAGTATCGAGCGACTGTGCCGCTCGAGCTCGATCGCATCGTGCTGCGAGCGCTCGAGCGCGATCCGCAGCACCGCTACCGCAGCGCGCGCGACATGGCGCGGGATCTCGAGCGCTTCTTGAAGAACTGCGGTGATGCCGTGCCGGCCATGGATGTGGCCGACTGGATGACGCGCGTGTTTCCCGACGGCGCCGAGCGCCTGCAGGGCTTGGCCGAGCTCGCGGCTCATGTCAGCGCGGAGACGGCCGACGAGACCGTGGTGCGGGTGCCGTCGGCGCCTCCGCTCGCCAACAGCCGTGGCTCGCTGCCCTCTCTGCCCACATTGCCGGTAGCGACGGCCATCTACGACCCGCCCGCGCGCTCCACGCCTGGGCAGGGAGCGCCGGTCGAGGCGCCTCCGCTGCCTGCACCTCGCCCCCCGCTCGAGACCGGTGGTGAATCGGCGCTCGGCCCGGCGACCCTCGCTGCACCTCAAGTTGCGCGCGGCTCGAGGTCGGGCCGACAGCGCTGGCTCGCTGCAGCTGTGGTCGCGGCGCTCGCCGTGCTGGCCATTCGCGCGGCCCTACCGCAAGACCTCCACATGCCGCCGAGCGCTCCCGCTGGGGCGTTCACCCCCGCCGCCGCAGCACCGCGAGCGGACTCGCCCCGCGCCGAGGTCTCGGTGTCACCGGTCGAGGTGAACGCCCTCGTATCGGCGGACGACGTAGCGGCCGCGGATGAAATGATAGGCGACGAAGCGACGGCCGCGGATCAGACGGCCGCGGATCAGACGGCCGCGGACCAGGTGGTGGCGCTCGACTCGCTGCCCCTGCTCGCGGTGGAGCCAGAAGCAGTCGCGTCGGCGAAGCCAAAACCCTTGGCCGCCGCGCGCGCAGCCGCCCCTGCGGCCAAGAGCGCCGCCGCTGCCGCCCCCGCTCCTCCTGCCGCTGCCCAGCAAGGCGTCGTTTACGTCACCACGCCGGGGGGAGTGGCCGAGGTTTCCAGCGGCGGGCGCAGCCTGGGGCGAGCTCCCGGCAAGTTCCGCCTGAGCGTCGGAAGGCACGAGCTGGTGCTGCTCGGTGACAACGGCGTGCGGCGCGTCGTCAGCGTTGCGGTCGCCGCTGAGTCGCCCACGCTCGTCACCGTGAAGCTCGCGCCGTAGGTGCACGCTGGTGCACCCACGAGGTGCACACCGTTGCACTGCGTTGCTCGGACCCGCAGCGCTGCGCTGAAAACGAAGTGGGCACGGCTCGTGCAGTTCATGCACGCATGATCGACACTGAATTCTCGGCGGTTCACGAGCTACCTCGACGCATGGGCGACGCCGCTCCGCGCGGCGCGCTGGAACATCCCTCCTTCACCGGCACCACGCTCGGTTCTTGGGGCCTCGCTCACCTGGTCGGAGCTTGGTCGCTCGACGGGCGGCCGCGGCTGGTCGGCAGAGAGCTCGAGAGCATTCGTTTGCTGCACACCCTGGATGGCGTGCTGAGCGACCGTTCGCCCGCCGTCGTCACCCTCTCGGCGCCCGCCGGCATGGGCAAGAGCCGCTTGATCGAGGAAACGCTCGTGCTGGCGCGCGTCTCCGGCTTCGGGGGCCGCATCTTCTCGGTCGCGGCGCAGCCGAACGACGAAGACGGCGCCTTGATCGCGCGCTTGCTGCGCGCTCGCTTCGACCTCGAAGGAGCAGCAGGCCCAGCAGTGGAGAGCGCGGCGCTCGCAGCCCAGCTGCAGCAGGTGCTGCGCGACGAGCACGTCGAGGACGTCTGCCTCTTCCTCGGCAAGCTGCTCGGGCTGGAGTTCGACGGCACTCCCCTCTCCAGGGCGCTCTCCCACGACGCCTTTCACGCCGAGCTCGCGCTCGAGTCCATCTTGTGCGACCTGTTCTCGGCCGACGCGAGCCAGGCGCCGCTTTGCTTCGTCTTCGAAGATCTGCAGCACGCTGACGCCGAATCATTGGCCCTGCTCATGGCGCTGCTCGACGGGATAGAGGGCGCGGCCCTGGCGCTCTGCAGCGCGCGGCCGGAGTTCTTCGCTCGCCACGAGCACTTCTCGCAGTTCGCGGCGGCTCGCCACGAGCACTTGGACCTCGCCCCCCTCGAGCGCTCGGACGTGCGGGCGCTGCTGAAGCAAATGCTCGGAGGCGAGCTCGCGGAAGAAGCGACGCTCGAGCAGTACATGGTCGAGGCAGGGCTCGGTAACCCCGGTCTGACGCGGCAGCTCACGAGCGAGCTGTGGACGCAAGGGGTGCTCGAGAGCGGAGCGGGCGGCGTCCCAGCGTCGTTTCGCCCGGAGCGCCTGCAGGCGGTCGCCGACCTCGACGAACGCCCGGAGCTGCTCGAGTCCCGCGTGCATGGGCTACCGGACGAGCAACGCCAAGCGCTCGAGGCTGCCGCGATCATCGGCAGCGCGTGCTGGGCGGGAATGTGGGAGCGGCTCATGGTCAACGCCGCTCGGCGCTCGTCGGCGTTGTCCGCGCCGGAGCTGGGCGCTGTGCTGCAGCAGGTGGCGCGCGCCGGTCACCTGCTGCAGTTGCCCGACTCGCGCATCGACGGCGAGGTGGAGTACGTGTTCAAGCAGCCGAACGAGCGCGAGCTGCTGCTGCGCCAAATCGCGCCCTCGCGGCGCCGAATGTACCATCGCGTCGCGGCGGAGTGGCTCGGCGATCGCGCGAGCGTGCGCCAGAGCTCGGAGCTGACCGCGCTCTGGGCCCGACACCTCGCTGGGGCCGGGTCGGCCTATCGAGCCGCGATCGCGTACTTGGAGGCGGGCGAGCTGGCGCGTCGCGAAGGCGGCAGCGCGCAGGCAGCCAGCTACTTTCGACTCGGGCTCGAGGAGCTGGGAGAGCTCGACAATCGCCGCCGGGTAGACGCGCTCCACAGCCACGGCGCGGTCCTGGCCGAGCTCGGCCGACCGCAGGCCGCGCGCGCAGCTTTCACGGAAATGCTCGAGCTTGCCGATCAGTTGGGCCTCCCCAGCAAGCAAGGGGCGGCGCTCAATCGCCTGGGCCGCGTCCACCGCGAATCGGGCGAGCTCGAGCAAGCTCGGCGCTGCTTCGAGCGCGCGCAGGCCGCGTTCGAAATCGCTCAAGACGCTCGCGGTATCTCGGCGACCAACGACGACGTGGGCAAGCTGCTTTGGCTCGAGGGAGACTACCTGGCGGCGCTGCCGCTGCTTCGCTCCGGCTTGGAGCAGCGCAAGCTGATCGGGGATCGTCGCTCCTTGGCGGTGAGCCTCGACCACGTAGCGCTCGTCTGGATGGAGCAAGGCAAGTGCAGCGCAGCCGAGGAGGCTTTTTGCCTCGCGTACCGGCTGTTCGAGATGGTTCAGGACGAGCGGGGGCGCTGCGACGCGCTGCTCGGCTTGGGTCGCGTCGCCACTCACCGCCACGAGCTCGGCCGCGCCGAGCAGTACTTCCAGAGCGCGGTCGAGCTGGCGAACGCCACCGCCGACCAGCTGCGCCTGGCGCGGAGCCTGCTCCAGCTGGGAGAGACGAAGCTTCGGAGCAACGACCTGACCGCCGCCGAGCCGCTGCTGCTGCGGGCGGTGGAGCTGGCAGGCAGCGTGGAGGCGTGGCTGGATCTGGCCGAGGCCACGCGAGCGCTCGCCAAGCTCCAGCTCAAGCGCCGCCGTCTGAAGGAGGCTCGCAAGAACATCCGCGCCTCGCTGCATTTGGCGCGACGAGCACGCAGCCGCTCGCAGCTCGCGGCCACGTTGCGAACGCTGGCCGAGATCGCAGGCGCGGGCGCGTGGAGCGCGAGCACGGAGGCGCGCGCCGTCGGCTACTACATGTTCAGCATCGAGCTCGCCAAGCAGACGAACAACGAGGTGGAGCTCGCCAAAGGCTATCGGTCGTTCGCGCGCTACGCGGACCGCTACGAACGCCCGGAGATCAAGGAGCAGTCCCACCTGCTGCGGGACCTGTCGGACGAAATCTTCCAGCGCTACGAGGTGAAGTCATGATCGTGGCAGAGCTCATGTCTCGCTTTCCCGTGATCGTGAGCCCGGCGCTGTCGTGCGGGGAGGCGCTCTCCATCGCGGACGAGCGAGCCGCCCACTTCCTGCTCGCGGTGGCAGGTGACGAGCTGCTGGGGGTCGTGCGCTCTTGCGACCTCCGAAAATCCAGCCCGTCGGCGCGCGTCGCACGCGCGATCCGCGCGCCGATCATGCCCATCGCGCGCACGGACTTGGTGCACCTCGCCAAGCGTCTGCTCACGCTCGGCGGAGCTGGCTGCCTCGTCGTCGTCGATGACGCCTCTTGCCTGCAAGGGACGCTGACCCGCGACGATCTGGCGCGCGCGGGGCTGCTCTCCGGCGGGCGAGGCGTGGACTCTTGCGCCGCTTGTGGCGCCGCCGGGCACCTGTTGTTCACGAGCGCCGACCAGCCCGCCTTTTGCTGCGAATGCCTGGAGCGCGCCAGGCCCTGCGAAGGAGCCGAAGGAGCCGAAGCGCGGGAGCTCACCCTCGGCGGCTCGGCCTGACCACCACCGCTACGGGATGGGCCGCCCGGGGCGGGGGCTCGTTTCTACACCACCCCTACGGGCCCTAACCGATGCGCGCCGCTGCCAACGAAGCCGCCAGCTTCTGCTCGGCGGCGCCAGAGGTCAACGCCGAGAGCTCTCGAACTTGCGACGCCGAGAGCAGCGAGCTGGGCAGAGCGCCGCTCGCTCGGCCGCGCTCGGCAAAAAAGCGGGGCGCTGCGTCTTGCTCGAGGGTCCACGCGAGGACGTCTCGCGCGAGCGCCGCGTGCTCCGCTTCTTCCCGCGCGATCTGCGCGCACACGCCCGCTTCGGCCTCGTCGCGGGAAGCGCGCGCTTCTTCGCCCGCGATCGCGGCGGCGAGGCCCTCGTTGAGGCAGCCGTCGCGCCAGCTCTCGTGCGCCAGTCGCGCGAGCTGCTCTCGCCGCGGCAGCCTCGCTCGAAAGCGCGGCGCCGGCGGTCGCGGCGAAAGCGGCGCTCGGCCATAGCGTGACGCCAGCGCCGCCGCGGCCCAAGTATGCGAGAGCTCTTGCTCGGCCGCGCGCAGGGCGCGCGCCACGAGGGTAGGCGGCGCTCCTTCGTCGTGCAGCTCGAGCGCGAGCTGCAAAAAGGCCAGCACCGACGAGCACTCATCGCGCGAGCGCTCGGCCCAGCGCGCCGCCTCGGGGCAGCGCGCGTCGAAGCGCGGCGTAGAGCGGCTGCCGCAGCTCTGCGCCTGGCCGTCTCGGTCGCGAAAGGCACGCCCCACTTCGCAGCTGCCGGGAGTGCCGAAAGTGGGTAAGAATCGCGCTCCGCCGCCGATCGAGTAGCTCTTCAGCAGCCACTCTTGGCGTGCGTAGACGTTGAACAGGATGCTCTCGAGCGTCAAGCCGGTGTGGACGGCGCCGCGCGACCCGGCGCGCGTGACCGCGAGGGTGCCGCCGAGCTCGAGGTCCGCCGCTGCAAAGCTGCGCGTGACCTCGCCGCCGACGTGGCCCGCGCCGGTGACCGAAAGCCGCGACACGTCGAGCGCCGACAGTCGCAACAGCGGCCCGAAGCCGCTGCGCGCGCCGTTGTCTCCGCACTCGGCGAACTTTCTGAAGTGGCGCGTGGCAAAACCTTCGATCCCCCAGTCGACGCCGCGCTGCTCGCCGAAGCTGAAGCCGACGAACACGCCCGCTCCCACCACATCGAAGGGGCCGAAGTCGCGCGGCTCGGCGCGCGCCGGCAAAGCGACGAGGGCCGGCACCATCCCCGCCAGCGCCAAGATACGCCGCCTCGCCCGGCCCGAATCACCCATCCCCTGAGCATACCACGCGCGCGAACCGGCGACGTAATCGCCCGCGTCCTTCGAAGAAAAGAGCGGGTGGGAGAGGGGCGCCCCGCGAGGCGGTGGCGCGATGAGCAGGCGTCAAACCTCGAAGGTTTGCATGCGGATCTGATTCAGGTCGTGGATGCCGAGCCCGAGCTCGCCGCCGGCTTGGATGTAGCGCGGCTCGCGGCCTGCGTCCTTGAGCGAGGGCAGGTTGCGCTGCTTGCGCTCGTCGTCGACGATCTTGACGCCCATCGTGTCCATCGCGATCGGATCGGTCGCGACGTAGAGCGCGCCGTGCGGGATGCGCGTGCGCGGGTCTTTGTCGAGCGGCCCCTTGTCGTACATCACCTTGAACGCGTCCGTGATGTGGAGACGCACGCGGCTCGTGACGATGGGGTGGTTGTAGAGCATCGCGATCTGCGGGCTGGCCTGGTTGGCGTGATGCTCGTGCGGGTTGTTCACGTTGCCGTGCGTGATGTTCTTCAGCGTGCCCGTGTAGCCGGTGATGGAGTGGTCTTTGATCATCGTGACGTTGATGACCGCGGTGGCGTCGGTGAACAGGCGCGCGTACTTGGTCTTGATGCCCTGATACACCCGGATATCGGGCATCTTGTGGTCGCGGTTGTTGTGCGTGCCGACGGCCACGCCGGCTGGCAGCGTCCATTTGCGCACGCCGACGCGCGTACCCGCCAAGAAGTCCGGGAACTGCTCGTAGACCGTGATTTTGCCGGCCGGCACGCCGAGCGCCAGCACCGCCTCGACGATCGGCAAGATCACCTCGTAGTTGGTGGCCATCGTGTAGGTCGCCTTCTGGCCCGCGATGCCGTTGACCTTGATCGCCACGACGTCGTCTTTGCTGATGAAGCGCTGCATCGACGTCGTCAGGTTCGACGCGCCCGTGAATTCCATCATCGCCTTCTCGAGCAGGCTCTTGGCCACCTCGGGCTTCGGCCACAGCTGGTTGGGCTGCATGAACGACGCGAAGTCGCCCTTGGCGCTGACCTTGGTGATCTTGCCCGGCACGCTGAGCGGGCTGAAGCCGTCGGGGGCTCTGGCGATGTACGAGTCGATGCTGGGGGCAGCCAGCGCTTCTCGCTCCGCCCAGGCGACGGCGCCCGCCGCGGCGGCAGCCCCTTGAACGAAACGTCGGCGCGAGGTGTTGAGCGAGCGAGCTTTCATGGGGCCTCCACGGGTGGCGAGCTCCGAAGCTATCACGCTGGCCGCCAGGTCGCCACCGGGCCGCCACGTCGGGTCGCGGTGGAAATGGCCCAATTTCGTGGGTTTCATGGCCCGCGCGGAGCTGGCACGCGCCTCGCAATCGGTCCCGGCGTCACTCGAGAGAGGGTGACGCATTCAAGGAAGAACAATCATGGACCAATCGAGACTCAAGGTTTGTTACGTCATCACTTCGCGCGGCGAGAAGAAGTTCTGGAACCGCGTCGGCGTCGCGTTCCTCAACAACGACGGCTCGATCAACGTGAAGCTCGAGTCCCTGCCGGTGGCGGGCGACTTTCAGATTCGCGACTACGTGCCTCGCGAAGAGAACGCGGGCACGTCGCTGCGCGGAAGGAACGGTCACAGCGACGACGACGCCTTCGCGGCCTGAAGCTCCGCGCGGCTCGGCGATACGAAAGGTACGAATCGATACGAGGGGGGAGCGATCTCTTGGGGTTGCTCCGCCATTTTTCGCGGACCACGGCGTGGGGGGGGGGGGGGGGGGGC